>JBMOKV010000572.1:0-6347 GCA_049325495.1 Candidatus Rifleibacteriota bacterium
AATAACCGACACAATGGCGAGGAACACGCCACCGGCAAGAGTTACTCTTGAAACAGTCTTTTCAAGGAATTCGACTGTTTTCTGACCAGCTCTGATTCCGGGGATGAATCCGCCGTATTTCTTCATGTTGTCAGCGAGATCCTGGACATTGAAGGAAATCGCAGTGTAGAAATAGGTAAAGAAAATGATCAACGCAACATAAATAATGATGTAGGTTGCAGTGTTATAGTTGAAAATGTTCAGGAACCAGAACACGAACGGATTTTTAACAAATTCCTGCATGGAATCAAGGCTCTGTATCCAGTTGAATACCATCGATGGGAACATCAGGATTGAACTGGCAAAGATTACCGGAATAACGCCGGCCTGGTTGACTCTGAGAGGAATGTAGGTGTTCTGACCACCATAAACACGACGACCAACGACGCGTTTTGCATACTGAACCGGAATCTTGCGGACTCCGTCCTGAACGAAAACGATGGCCATGATGGTGATTACGCAAAAGACGATAAGGAACAGAAGTTTTACAACTTCATGCGCATCGCCATTGAAAAGAGCTGCCTGCTGAACGACCGCTTCGGGGAAACCGGCAAGAATACCGGCGGTAATCAGAATTGAAATTCCATTACCAATTCCACGACTGGTCATCTGTTCGCCGAGCCACATGATAAATGCGGTACCGGCAGTCAGGGTGATTACAGCCATCAGTTTGAATGCCAGGCCAGGATGAGGTACAACCTGGTAGCGTTCAAGCATGAAGCTGATGCCTAATGCCTGCAGCGCGCCTATAAGAACTGTTCCATACCGAGTATACTGACTGATCAGTTTTCGGCCCTCTTCGCCCTCTTCCTTGGCAAGGTGTTCGAAATAAGGAATGACGTATACAAGCAGCTGCATGATAATCGATGCGTTGATGTACGGCGCAATTCCGAGTGCGAATACTGAGAATCTTCTCAAAGCACCACCGGAAAACATGTTCAGAAAACTGAACAGTTCTGAAGATGGCAGGTTCTGGGTAAGAAGCTTGGCATCAACCCCGGGGGTTGGAATGTGGGTACCGACTCTGAAAACCAGAATCATGCCAAGGGTGAAAAGGATTCGATTCCGGAGTTCCGGAATCTTCATGGAGTTCGATAGGCTCTGCAGCAATTAGATCACCTCCGCTTTTCCACCAGCTTTTTCAATTTTGTCTTTGGCGGAATTGGAAAACTGATGGGCTTTAACGGTAAGGGGTTTGTTGATATCGCCTCTGGCCAGGACTTTAACCGGGTGCTTGAGGTTTTTAATCAGGCCCTTCTGGACCAGCAGTTCGAGTGTTACTTCTGAGTTGGCATCAAATGCCTTGTCGAGATCAGCAAGATTGACCAGGCTGAATTCAACGCGATGCGGGGGGGTGAAACCACGCTTCGGAAGGATACGAACCAGTCTCATCTGACCGCCTTCGAAACCTGCATATGGATGCGGTTTGCCTGAGCGGGATTTCTGACCGTCATGACCTGTAGTAGCCTGGTTGCCCATTCCTGAGCCTTTACCACGCCCTACTCTTCTTTTTTCTTTGGTAGACCCTTTGGCCTTTTTAAGATTACCGAGGTTTAGCATTTCCAGGTCTCCTTACTGTACTTCGACCCAGCGCTGCACTTTGCTGATCATGCCAAGAATCTGAGGAGTACCTTTGTGGGTTACTTCCTGCTGCATCTTGCGAAGACCAAGTGCTTTGAGGGTATCTCGCTGGCGTTCAGTGGCGCCAATGAAGCTTTTAATGAGCTTGATTTTGATTTCTTTTTCTGCCATGGTTTTGCTCCTTAGCCTTTAACAACCTGAGTAGGAGTAATTCCTCTCTGTTTGGCAATTACATCGATGCCACGCATTTCGCGCAGGGCATTCATGCAGGCTTTGGCCATGTTTACAGGATTCTTGGTGCCAACGCGTTTAGAAAGAACGTCTTTTACCCCAAGGGCTTCGAAAATCGCTCTGACTGCTCCGCCGGCGATAACGCCGGTACCGGGGGCGGCGGGCTTGAGAATTACCTGAGAAGACCCAAATTTGCCAATGTATGGATGGGTGATGGTGTCTTTGTTCATGGGAACGCGGATCATGCATTTGCGAGCCTTTTCAAGGCCTTTGCGAACTGCATCGGGAACGGCTTTGGCTTTGCCGATAGCAATGCCGACGTTACCCTTCTGGTCACCTACGCATACCAGAACGGAAAAACCGAAATGGCGACCGCCTTTTACGGTTTTGCTGACGCGATTAACAGAAATAATTTTTTCGGTGAATTCGTTTTCAACGACCTGGTCACGTTGGCGACCGCCACGGCGAAAACGAGGATTAGCAGTTTCGTTCATCTTTATCCTCCTAGAATTTCAAGCCAGCGGACCTGGCACCTTCGGCCAGTTCCTTGACGCGACCATGATACTGGAAACCACCCCGGTCAAATACAACACAGGTAATGCCTTTAGCCATGGCTTTTTCGGCAACTTTCAGGCCGATCTGTTTAGCGCCGGTTTTGTTGCCGCCGTTAACAGTGCTGCGCAGTTCTTTATCGAGAGAGCTGGCAGTAATCAAAGTCTGACCGGTTTCGTCATCGATGATCTGAGCATAGATGTGCTTAAGACTGCGAAATACTGCAAGGCGCGGCTTCTGGGCAGTTCCAGACAAGTGAAATCTGCTGCGGGCATGACGCCGCTGACGCATTTCTTTTTTATTGTTTTTCATAATCTACCTTCCTTTAACGCCTTAAGCTGCAAGCTTCTTGCCGACCTTGATGCGAACGTTTTCGCCAAGGTAACGAATACCAGCGCCATCCTTATAATGTTTCGGAGGTCTGATTTTTCGAATTTCAGAAGCTGTCTGCCCAACCACTTCTTTGTCAACGCCGCTTACAAATACTTTGTTGGCTTCGACTTTAAGAGTGATGTCTTTCGGAGCTTCATAAATTACCGGGTGTGAGTAGCCAACATTGATCTGGATCCGGTTAGGAGCCTGACTCTGTGCTTTGTAACCAACACCGATAATTTCGAGGCCACGGGTGAAACCTTCGTGAGCGCCAATGACCATATTGTTCAGAAGGCTTCTGACCAGGCCATAGCGAGCGCGAATGGTTTTCGGGCTGTTTTCGGGGATTGTGCAGATTATTTTGTCGCCGTCCTGTCTAAAGGCAACGCCTTCGGGCATTTCTTTGCTGATGGAGCCCTTGGCACCTTTGATGGCGACCTTGAGACCGCTGATTTTTACTTCAACGCCTTTCGGGATTATGATAGCTTTTTTACCAATTCTTGACATGTGCTTTCCTCCTTACCAGACGCGGCAGATGATTTCACCGCCAACACCGGCGCTTCGGGCTTCCTTGTCGGTCAGTACGCCCTTGGAAGTAGAGAGAATTGCAACACCAAGACCACCGAGAACCTTGGGAATCTCATCTTTGCCGGAATAGATGCGCCGGCCAGGTTTTGAAATCCTGTCAATTCCCATCAGGATAGTGGAGTTCTTTTCACCATACTTCAGGAAAACTTTCAGATTGAATTTATTCTGAAATTTATAATATCGGAAATCGCGAATATAGCCTTCTTTTTTGAGGATCTTGGCAATCTCGATCTTCATTTTGGAAGATGGCATTTCAACACTTTCGTGTTTTACATTGTTGGCATTCCGGATTCGAGTCAGCATATCGCCAATAGGATCAGTCATACTCATAACTCTGTGTCTCCTTTACCAACTAGATTTGGTTACGCCAGGGATTCTTCCAACTGAGGCCATATCGCGAAAGCAGATACGACACATCTGGAAATCTCTCATAAAACCGCGAGGCCGACCACAAATATTGCAGCGGTTGTAGCGGCGAACAGAAAACTTGGGTGTTTTCGACCATTTTTCAATTAGTGCTTTCTTTGCCATAACAACTCCTTAATGTTACTGCTTCTTCGTGGGTTTTCTGAACGGCATGCCCATCATTTCGAGAAGCTCTTTGGCTTCACCGTCGTTACGTGCAGTGGTAACGATGGTGATGTTCATTCCCTGAACCTTTTCAACCTGATCGTAGCTGATTTCGGGGAAAACCAGCTGTTCCTGCAGACCGAGGCTGTAGTTGCCACGACCGTCGAAAGCCTTCGGCGAAAGACCGCGGAAGTCTCTGATGCGGGGAACAACGATGGTAAAAAGTTTGTCGAGGAAATAATAAGATCTGTCACCGCGAAGGGTTACGCAGCAGCCGATCGGGACACCAGCGCGCAGTTTGAAGTTTGATATGGACTTCTTGGCGCGGGTTACAACAGGTTTTTGACCTGAGATCTGAGTTAATTCTCTGGTGGCTGCTTCAAGAAGTTTTGCGTTCTGGGTAGCCTGACCAACGCCCATGTTGATAACCACTTTGGTTACCCTGGGAACGCGCATCGGATTACCGAACTTAGAAACCAGCTTCGGGGCGATTTCTTTGAGATACTTCTCTTTCAGCCTTGGGAGAGACTTTGTTCCCTTTTTGGGAGCAGTTTCTGTCTTTGCCATGCCGATTCTCCTTTATTCTTACCTGTAATCTACAGGTTAATTACTTGCGACCCAGTGGTTCGTTGGTTTTTGCACAGACGCGATTTTTTTCTTCGCCCTGTTTAACGAACTTGGCGTGAGTCAGTTCTTTTCCATCGGGGGTAAGAAGCCCCAGATTGCTGATGGCAATCGGGCCTTCCTTTTCGATGATGCCGCCCTTGCCAACATTTCTATTGGGTCGGGTGTGTCTCTTTACGAAGTTAACGCCTTCAACGTAGGCCTGGCCCTTTTCTGCGATTACAGAAAGAACTCTGCCTTTTTTACCTTTGTCTTCGCCGCTGAGAACAACAACCATATCGTCTTTTTTGATATGGGGTTTTTCAACAGCGCGTTTTGCTTTTACTTTTTTATGCATTGCTTTGCTCCCTTACAGTACTTCCGGGGCGAGAGAAACGATTTTCATGAACTGTTTTTCACGAAGCTCTCTGGCCACCGGCCCGAAAATGCGGGTTCCGCGAGGGTTATTATCATTGTTGATAATAACGGCAGCGTTATCGTCAAAGCGAATGAAACTACCGTCGGCGCGACGATGTTCTTTCTTGGTGCGAACGATAACAGCCTTTACCACTTCTTTCTTTTTCACGGTTCCATCGGGAATCGCGTCTTTTACAGAAGCAACGATCACATCGCCAACTCTTCCGAAGGTGCGGGTGCTGCCGCCTTTAACGCGGATGCACAGCAGCTTTCTTGCGCCGGAGTTGTCAGCAACTTTTAATACGGTTTCCTGTTGAATCATTTCCGGACTCCTTATTCTACGACGGAATCGGCGGTCTTAACGATTTCGCGCACGATCCATTTTTTGGTCTTGCTGATCGGTCTGCATTCTTCAACGCGAACCAGGTCGCCGACCTTGCATTTTTCTTCGGGGTCATGAACCAGGAATCTGGTATGACGCTTGATGTACTTTTTATAGCGAGGGTGCTGTACAATGCCTTCGATTTCAACCTTTACGGTTTTTTCGGTGCTGTCAGCAACAACTCGGCCGACTCGGCTTCGTTTAATAGTTTTAGTGTTTTCCATGTTCTACTCCTGATTAAAAAGGCAGCCGGCCTGCGGTCAGTTCGCGCTGCAGAGCCCGAATGTTTTCGAGTTCACGCAGTTTGGCTCGCTTTGTTTCCTTCAGATTGGCAATTTGAGAAGCTTCATTTAATCCCATTTCTGACAATTTGTCAAGAAACTTCTTTCTAATTGTACATTTGGGATCTTTGAGTCTCTTGGAAACCGCTCTGAGTTGGACTTCATCTTTGCCTTTGGAAGCCTTGAGCTTCTTGGAGACTTCAGATTTGATAGTTTTAACCAGTTCAGCCACTTTTTTATCGCAGCTCACTCTGATTTCCTGGTTTACTTTGCGGGCTTTCATCGACAGGCGTGATTTGAGCCGGGCAATCTTTTCGCGAAGCGGAGTCTTCATCGAATCGATTTTTTCTTCTTTCAGAAGCGCATTGTATTCTTCTTTGAGCATCTGATAGATTTTAGCCTTTTCCATGCGGGTCAGATAGGTTTTAACGCGCGCAATATTGCGGCGAACGATGCTGATCCGTGAGGGATTGGCAAGTTGCCCTGTTACGGCCTGAAATCTCAGGTTAAACAGTTCTTCTTTAAAGTGTTTATATTTTTCTTCGAGTTCCTGCTCGTTGAGTTCAGAAAAATCTTCGCGATTCTTCATGTTTCACCTTCCTAAATTACATTTTGCTGGTAACAACCTGGCAGCGGATCGGGAGTTTATTAGCGGCCTGAGTAAGAGACTCGATGGCAATGTTTTCGGCAACGCCTTCAAGTTCAAACAGGATTTTTCCGGGTTTAATTAC
>JBMOKV010000573.1:0-2665 GCA_049325495.1 Candidatus Rifleibacteriota bacterium
GTGCTTTTCTCAAAACTTCTGCCCTGTTTACCCCAGCGCAACCTGGCGCTGACATCGGGATAACTGAGTTCGCGGGCACGGTCGAATGCCGCTTTTCTCAGGCGATATCGACTTTCATAGAGTCGATAATCGGGCCTGGATTCATACGCCTGTTTAATCAGACTATCGAGACCGAGATCGCCAGGAATGGAATCGATCATCGGCTCCAGGGTGAAGCTTGCCAGAGACTGGTCCCAGTCGAGGTTGCCGAGCCGGGCACCGAGATTGCGGTCATGTTCCCGCAGCCCCAGCCCCACTTCCTCGAGTTCGGTTTCAGATTGCTGATATCTCATACTTGCCTGCTTCAGATCAAGTTCGCTGCCCATACCATTTTCGAGCTTGATTTCTGCCTCTTCTACCATAGTTTTGTAGAAACTGAGATTCTGATGACGCAAAGCTTCATTGCGAGCTGTGATCACCCTGTTGAACAGGCTCTGCAGGGAACCTAGAAGAACATCCAGCAGCAGCGAATCGGTCTGTGCCATGGCAATATCATAATTGGCATGAATCATTTTCTGCTCCAGCCGGTTCAGGCGGGCATCATTTCGCAGTAAACCGGCCTGCCAGCTCAGATAAAGAGAACTGAAATAACTGGCCTGAGCGCTGGTATATTCGGTTTTGCTCTGACTCAGGTCGTAGCTGACACGGCCGAGCGGCGTCCGCTGGCCGATGCTTGATGAAAAGCCCTCGCGGCGGGTTGAGTAATCTTCTTCAACCCCGGTTGTTGGGTTGAAATCGCGATTGGCCGACTTACTGCGCTCGATTGCGTAGCTGAATTCCGGGGAAAAAGCGGCGAGAGCTTTGTGCTTCTCAAGCATTGAGCCTTCGAGTTCGTGGGCAGCAGAAAGAAGATTGCGGTTTCCCTCGACCACTGCCCTGGCAAAGGCGCATAATGCCGAATCGGCAGAACAGGAAGCAACCTCATCTGCCTTTAAAGAGGAACTAAAAAGGGCAAACAGACTAACAACCAAAAGGCAAAAGCATTTTTTAATCATTTTATCCGACTCATTTCTATCTGCAGGCTGGTTTTAGTGCTGATGGTTTCCCTGGGATTTTCCGGAAAAGGCATGGAAAATTGAAAATCGATGATATTATCACAGCTGGTTATCCAGCCTTCATCGAGATCAAAGCAGAAACGCCCGCTTCCAGTAGTTTGACTTTGAGCATCATCAGGATTTCCGGTAAAAAGTTCGGTTCTAAATTCGGCCTCGCGCTCGTTTTCTTCGCTCAGGCCGGCAAAAGTATAGCGGGTAAAAAATGGCGAAGCACAGCCTCTTGCATCTTCAACCTGTTGATCCCAGTGATTTCCTGGTGAAATAGGCTCTTCAGGGAAACGCATCATTGAATATTCTGCCCCCTGCCATGCAGCCTGGCCCTCGACCCAGAAAACCCGTCCAAAAGGGTCCATGCGCATCAATGATTTCTTTCCTGTCTGGGGCAACTGGTCGGCAGCGATGGGAGTCTCTGAAGAAACTTTTTCAATGACAACCGCGATAACCGCCTGATCATCCTCGTATGCAACAATCTTCTGAGAAATCAGCATCTCGATACCCACCGGGTTGCGAAAGCGTCCTACCGGCGACTGCACTTCAACTGCTCCGGCAATCAGAATTCGGTATGAAAAAGTTTTACCAATTTTAAATAAATATCTGAAACAATAATTCTGCATGGGTAAATTTATACAATATTGCTGAGGCATTTTCCAGTTGATTCATCAAGGCAAAATGAACTGCGACATGATTATTGAAAAAGCATAATCTGCCGATATGGCAGGTGACTTGACTTCAATTCACAGGAATCAATATGAAAAAACTAAAATTGCTGTTGCCCGTTATCGCCCTGTCTTTTCCAGTGATTGCCATGGCCATCGAAAAACCTGGCAGCGGCAGGATATCGGATCTTGACGGAACGGCAATCGATCTGCTGGTCGGCGCTCCTGGCGGAGTTGTCGAGCCACTTGATAAAAGACGCACCCAACCAGATAGAAGTGCGGTGATCGATATGGCTGAATTCCTCGATTACGATTATTCATCGGAAGAGAACTGCGAAGCTGATCTGACCTGGCAGGACGCGGAAGACCCGCAACCGGAGCAGCCTCTTCCCGACGAATCAGAAAGTATTTCAGACATGATTGACGAGATCGAAGATTTCGAAAACCAGCAAAGCGAGAGCTCTGGACCGGAAATTGACAGTAATGTTACTGATTACGTTGAAACAGAGTTTAAGCTGTGATAACCTAGGATTAAGTTTTTCAGGGAGGGTAACTCATGTCTCAAATTCGCCGCCGGAAAAAGTATTTTATCAAACCCGGCTTTCAAAGCAGATTGACCGCGATTTTCATTCTTATCGTAATCATCGTGGCCAATATCGTTGGGGCTCTGGTTTATGGATTTTCAGTGGAAAAGCTGGAAAACAAACTGGTTGAAGAGTCAAAACTGCCGATAGACAGCAAGCAGCTCGGACAGGCACTGTTGCCTGGGGTTATAATCGCTGAGTTGATCAGCATTTTCGTAGTTGCCTTCATATGTATTTTTGTCACGCATACGATAGCGGGTCCGGTGTACCGTATGGAAAGGGTGGTTCGCAATATCGGTGAAGGCGATCTTACCCATTTTACCAAGCTTAG
>JBMOKV010000573.1:2675-6342 GCA_049325495.1 Candidatus Rifleibacteriota bacterium
AAGACGAGCTTAAAGACCTTGCCGATGCCATGAACGATATGACCATGGGTCTGCGCAACAAGGTCATCAACCTGAAAGAAGTGCTTTCTCAGATCGATGAAAGCATTGCTGCCACAAAATCTACCGGCAAGATCGACAAACTTGATGATGCGGTAAAGGCAGTTGCTGCGATGCAGGAATCGCTGGGTTCATTCATTCTCGAAAAAGAGCGCCGCGAAAGAAAATCGGGCGATGAAGAAGGCGCTGAAGATTCGGCAAGCGAAGAATACAGTAAGGCCTGAAAAATAAGATTCCCTGAATTTTTAAAATCCCCCGGATCCATATTCAAAATTAAGATTCGGGGGATTTTGTCTTATCTGATACGATTGATCTTTTTCAGAACTGAAAAAGCATTATCACGTGAAGTAACCGGAATACGCTTAATGGAAAAAGGATTTGCACCGACTTCGTTGTAACCGCTGCAACTGGTAAAGTGCAGTTTAAACCCGTTTTTTCTCGCAATTGAAGAAATACGGCCATTGAACTTTCCATAAGGCCAGGCAATAGCTTCTGGCTTCTTTCGGATAATTGCTTCTATTCGTGACGATGACATTGCAAGATCACGGGTCATAAGATCAATTACCGGGTTGTTTTTTGCTGGTCCGAAGGCATCGAAAATTCTCAGGTTATCGGTATGCAGGTCATGGGTATGTGAGCCGAATTCCCAGAAGCCGCTGCGATGCATTTCAACCATCTGATTCTCACTCAGATATTCGGAAAACTGAAGACGCCGGCCAATTCTTGCGGTAACGACAAAAACTGTCATGGGAATTTTGAGCTTTTGCGAAACGGGCAAAGCAAAATGGTAAAGGCTTTCATATCCATCATCGAAAGTAATCAGAACCGGTTTTTCTATTTTGTCTTCGAGGCCATCGGTCAGAAACCTGGCAGTCTGCTCAATGGTGAGCGGCGTATAACCCGCAGCCAGAACGGCTTTCAACTGCGCCTCGAATTGTTCAGGAGTGCAGGAAACATCTGAAGTTACCTGGTTTTGAATATGATGATAGACAAGAACCGGCAGCACTCTGGGAATACCTGCCTGAACCGGGCCAAAAGACAAAAAAACCAGAATTAAACCTGACCAGAACCAAAACCATCTTTTTACAGGCAAACTCACCCCTCGTTTTTTTTCAGGCAAAGGTTTCGAAAAGTTAAAACCCCGCCTTTCCCGGTTGCAAAGCTCGTTTAACTGGGGGTTGGTGAGCCCGGTCAAACAATCGATGCCAGGGTAGACGTGAAAAAAATCAAATGAGCTTTTGTATAACATCAAAAAACTCCGAGAAATGATTGAACCGGCTGAAAAAGACCATTCAACTTAATCAACAGGAAAGAATGGACTTATTCTAACTTTTTGCCATGGTTAAATCAATGCAAAAAAGAACCCGGCGTTATGCCGGGTTCTTTTTTACTCAGGAAAACTATCTGTTATCAGATGCCAGCTTCTTTTTTGATCTGGTCAACCTTGTCGGTTTTTTCCCAGGGCAGGTCGAGGTCATTGCGGCCAAAATGGCCGTAGGCTGCGGTCTGGCGGTAAATCGGGCGGCGCAGGCCAAGATTCTTGATGATGGCACCCGGGCGCAGATCGAAAACTTTGCGAATAACTTCTTCGATCTTTTCAGGAGACACTTTGCCGGTACCGAAGGTGTTTACGTGAACTGACATCGGGCGGGCAACGCCAATGGCATATGCGATCTGAATTTCGAGTCTGTCGGCGAGGCCGGCTGCAACGATATTTTTGGCAACATAGCGGCCCATATAAGCGCCAGAGCGGTCAACCTTGGTAGGATCTTTGCCAGAGAAGGCACCACCACCGTGAGCGGCCATTCCACCGTAGGTGTCAACGATGATTTTGCGGCCGGTCAGGCCAGAATCGCCCTGTGGTCCGCCAACTACGAAGCGGCCGGTCGGGTTTACGTAGAATTTGGTATTGGCGTCGATGAGGTTGGCCGGAATCACTTTCTTGATGACCTTTTCGATCATGTCTTCGGTGATCTGGGCATGAGTGGCTTC
This sequence comes from Candidatus Rifleibacteriota bacterium, assembly GCA_049325495.1. Taxonomy (GTDB): domain Bacteria; phylum Muiribacteriota; class Ozemobacteria; order Ozemobacterales; family Ozemobacteraceae; genus DYKG01. The sequence continues at coordinate 4,725 of JBMOKV010000573.1, forward strand.
GGGATTGTGCTGAGTAGAAAGCACGACCGCATCGACTCTTGCAACTTTGCAGTCTTTGTATTCAATGGTTACCTGGGCTTTTCCGTCGGGGCGCAGGTATTTTACTTCGCCGGATTTGCGAACTTCGGCGAGTTTGCGACAGATTCCATGGGCATAGAAAATTGGTGCGGGCATCAGTTCGGGAGTTTCATTGCAGGCAAAACCAACCATCATACCCTGGTCGCCGGCGCCAACGTTGAGGTCTTCGTCTTTGTCATCGCCGTCTTTGGCATGATTTACGCCCTGGGCGATATCGGGAGACTGTTCATCGAGGGCAACCAGAACGCCGCAGCTTTTTCCGTCAATACCAAAATCAGCGTTGGTATAACCGATTTCGGTCAGAACCCGGCGGGCGATTGACTGAACGTCGACATAACATTTGGTGGTAATTTCACCCATAACCAGAGCAAGACCGGTAGTTACAGCGGTTTCGCAGGCAACGCGGCCCTTGGGATCATTGGTAAGAATAGCATCGAGTACCGCATCAGAAATCTGGTCTGATACCTTGTCGGGATGCCCTTCTGTTACTGATTCAGAGGTAAAGAAATAATGCTTGTTCATGAATCCTCCATGCCGGAAAAATAAGTGAACGGATTATAACAATCGACCCGGGCTGCGTCAATATAAAAAAAACAATTCCTGAAAAGCAGAACAGGACAGGATCGAAAACTCAACCCTGCCCTGCGCTGCCGGTTTTAGCCTAGTGGTTAGCGGGTAACGCAGTAGTCTGAACCGACCCGGCCGAAGTGAACAACAGTTCTGATATCTGCGAATAGGCATAGCCGTAGCTCAAGACAAAGCCAACGACGCAGGAAAGCAGAACCAGAATCAGAGCCCATATTCTCATGGTCAAGACCTCCTTGTCCGGTTGCCCCGACTATCGGCAGATATCTTGATTTTTTACACTCTGTTGATTTTTTACGGACAAAAGCAATTGAAAGAACTCGGGTTTTTGCAGTAAGATAACCGAAACTTTTATGGCGGGGAAAAAGCGGCATGAATGAAAACATCTGGCTGAGCCTGGCAATTTCAGCGCTTCTTGGCGGCTTTATCGGCTGGACTACCAACTGGCTGGCAATCAAAGCGCTTTTCCATCCCAAACAGCCATTTAAATTTTTATTTTTTGAATTTCAGGGCTTATTGCCAAAGCGCCAGGTTGAACTTGCCAAAAGTCTGGGTAAGATTGTGGAAGGTGAACTGATCAACGTTGAAGAACTGATCAGGCGTGTCGACCCGGCCGATCTCGACTCTCTGATCGAAGATCAGATGCGAAAAAACCGGGAAGAAACGCAAAAGAAGGTGGCAGATTATATCAATGGCTATCTCCAGAAGATTCCCCTGATCAAGATTACTGCCAATACCCATATTAATCAGATCATGGATTTTCTTGAACGCCAGGTGGTAGATGCGCTGAAAAAGCAGGTTCCTGAAATGCTTGATAAAGCTGCAAAAAAAGCTGCTGAAAAGATTTCGGTTCAGGAAATCGTTTTTGAAAAAATCAGCAAAATGGATCTCGACAAGCTTGAAGGAATTTTTAACAAGATCGCAGACCGTGAAATGGAAATGATTATCCGCCTGG
>JBMOKV010000574.1:0-6314 GCA_049325495.1 Candidatus Rifleibacteriota bacterium
TTACCTTTACTAACGTCGAAACCGTTGCAGGTAACCTGATTACTCTGACCACCAAGCTTGGCAAGTTTCCTGGAACCCCGATCGGAGATTCCAGTTTCTCCTCTACTATCACCGGAATCCAGGTAGATCCGTAAGATTCAAAAGATTATTTGATAAGCCTTCGGCATAACAACCGGAGGCTTTTTTCATGTTCCAATGAAGTTGACACCGATTTTGCCGCTAATCCAGCCGGGATCACTTTATTGAATGCCGGTTTGGCAGCTGTTTCAGATATTGTTATTTTCATCCGGCACGCCTGAGCCATTTGGGTTTAAATAGTTGTTCTTGCCTGTGTAAACAGACTGAAGTATCTTGTTATACGGATCACAGAAAAAGTATTCGTAGGGGTCGACCTCCGTGTGATGCGCAGGATGCGTTAATGCCATGGCGCGGCCCGCTTCTTATATTGATATTGCCCACGAGTTGAATGTGGTCGGTGTTAGTAACAGTCTCAGGAGCATTTATATGAACAACAGTTGGTTAAAGTTTTCAGCGTTTTCTGTTTTGCTGGCGATCAGCCTGATTACAGGCTGTTTCAATTCTTCTGAAAATGCCGGTGGGGTTCCGGTTCCGGTTGAGCCGATGCCAACCGCAAATGTTACTTTTGTTATTGAGGGGAAAGCTTTGCCGCAAAGCTCTTTGCGCGCTGCGGCGACTCCTGCCGTAACCTTTCAGCTGGAACTTCTAAACCCGACCAGCAGTAGCAACCCCGTACTCAAATTCGTGAAAACCGCCACCGTTTCCGCTGAAGGCAGCAATTTTTCGGCTCAGGTTGAATTCGTCAATGTTCCGGCTCTGGCCTGTATGGCTAAAATGAGCATCAGCGGCGGAACCATCACCAGCACCACCGACAGTCAGAAATACGCAAACTGGGTTGGCACCCAGGATCTGGTTGCCGGCTCCGGCAACGTAATTACCCTGTATGGCGAAGGCAGTAAAACCCGTGCGGATGTTGCCTACAATCTTCTGCAGCAGCTGATTGCCGACCCGAAAAATGTGGCTTTTTTCCCGACTCCGACCCTGACCAAAGTTTATGAAGTGGTTGATTCTTTAAACCTGAGCTCGACCTCGGTTTATACCGATGCCAAATCGGCCTGGGATCAGAAATACTCAACACCGTTGCCGCCGGCCGATGCGGAATTTACTTTGCCGACCGGCTATTCATCGGTTGCTTATCCGAAAAAAGATGCTACGACCAATCTATCGATTGCCAATTTCGGATCAACCTCTGAAGTCTATCTAGTGTTTGCCAACCGGACTTCGTCAGTGCTTTCGCCTTCTTGGTCGGTCAGCCGGGCAACTGCCAACCTCAAAGCGAGTGTTGCAGCCGAAAACAGCCCGGTTCCTTCTGGTGATCCAATTACGGATGAACAGAAGTTTCATCTGATGCTGCGTCAGCTCAAGAACAAGCTGCCGCCGGTCATTGACGGTGTTTCTTCGATTCGACCAAGCATCAGAGCGGTAAGTCTAAATGACGTTCTGTCTTTCAAGGCGTATTTTACCGGCGGAGTGGTTACCACTTTCAATGCTACCTGTAAAAAAGTGGTGGATATATCAGGCACCACCAAAAAAGCCTATTTCTTCCTTGATAACAACGATCTCAGTCAGACCGGTGCCACCACAATTATCGATGGCATTGCAACTAACTGGGCCAGCATTTATGCAACCAACCGAAATATCTTCGGCGCTGAACCGGAAGGCACTCTAAACGGCATCAACGTCCAGGATTTTTACATCGTGCTATCTTCAAAGATCTATACTGCAGGTTACTTTTATTCCGGTGACATGTATCCTGCAACCACCCCGGGAGTTGCTTACTCTAACGAGAAGAAGCTTTTCAATTTGCAGTTTCCAACTTCTTCAACCGACCTGACCCGTTCGATTACCGATCTGTCAAGCACCATGGCCCATGAATTTCAGCACATGATTCATTTTTACCAGAAACGGGCGCTTAACGACCCATCTTACTGGCTTGACGAAGCAATGTCGGGCTATGCCGAGCAGGTCAACGGTTACAGGATCGAAAATGGCATGAACCAGTCGAAAGCCCTGCAGGTGCAGAAATACCTGTCTTACGTCAATCGTATAAGCATTAATGAATGGCATGCAGATAACGATGTTTCTGATATTATTCATGGTCATTATGGAAAAGCTTATCTTTTCGGAACCTGGCTGGCCCTTAATTATGGAAGTTCTGGTTCAGTGCAGAATCTGCTTTCGGTGCAGCTGCTTGAAGAATCAGCAGTTTCTGCCTTTACTGGTGAAACCTTTGACAAAACAGCCGCAAAATTCATGATGGCGCTTCTGGTAAATGACAGTGCCGGCGGGATATACGGAATCAAGGGGCTTGATCTTACCAATACCTATAGTTTCGGCACCGGTTGGTCAGATGTGACCCTTTCCGGCCCGACCATGACCACGGTTAACTTTCTCGGTTCGACATCGGGCAGCCCCAGCATTTATCCCTATGCATCGGCTTTTGTGAAGGTAACCAACGGAACCGGCACTACCCTTAACGTTACCGCCACTCTTCCTTCCGGGGTTTCACTGTTTCAGCTCAAAAAGAACTGAAATGATTGTTTAAGCAGTGACTAGAACAAGTTTTAATGTGTGTTCTGAGATGGTTTTCGGGTGGGCGAACACATGGGTTCGCCCCTACGAATTTAAGATTGGCCAAAAACAGTGGGGTCGGCATGCCTGGGTATGAATACGTGCGAACTTTTGATTAAGGAATCAGAGAGAAGAATGTTCACAGTAAAACGGGTTCTGTTTTTCGGTATTTTTCTACCAGCTCTATTTTTTGCCTGCGGTTGCTATAACAGCGATAATCTGTTGCCTTCAAACCAGGCTGGTGAAATTTATCAAACGTTATCCGGCCCCTCAGCTCAATTGAATATTTCAATTAAACATTCGCATGAATTGGCGGCTGCTTTGCGTGGCGCAAATACCGCCCAGGCCATTTTTGAACTTAAGCTGGTGAATTACGGAAATTCTGCTTCCCCATTCACTCTTTTGCGAAAACGGGCCGATATTTCAGCAAACAGTGCTACGGTTACCTTTGATTCGGTGCCGGTGGTTTCAACTATCGTAAGCATGCAGCTCGAAGGGGCCAGCCTCGATGGCAAAAGAGAATTTCACGCCGGGATCGACCTTATGCCGGGAATGAACAACCTGGCTCTGGTAGCATCGGGTTCGGCAGTTGAAGAAGATGTTATTGCCATGGCCGCTTTCGCATCGGTGAATGATTATTCAACCATGCTGAATTTGCCCGCTTCATTGTTCTTCAGTTTGAAAGAAAGCTGGCAGGGCCTGGCCACCGTAGATCAGACCAGTTCGGCGAAGCTTTTCGCGGCCATGCAGAGCAAAATTTCCGGGTTTTCGATTACGGCGCTGGCGGCCGGTGAAAGTCACAGTATGGCTTTGCGCAGTGATGGTACTTTCGCGGCTTTTGGCAGCAACACCGATGGACAGCTCGGCAAATCAGGTACTACCACTCAACTTGAGCGGCGATATGTGCCGTTTCATCAGCCTGTAGCGCAGCTGGCTGCCGGGGCCGATTTCAGTCTGCTGCTGGGCCGCAACAAAAAAGTTTATGCCTGCGGCAATAATGAATTTGGTCAGCTTGGCAATTCAACTCTTTCTCTTTCAGCCTATCCAATCGAGATAAGCGGCCTGGAAAACATCGCTGCCATATCAGCTGGCTTTGGCAATGCCATGGTCATCGACAGCGCGGGCAATCTTCTGGTCTGGGGTCGCAACAATCGTGGACAACTTGGTCTCGCAATCGATACCCTCAGTCAGGCAACGCCAAAATTGCTGGCAGCCGGGGTAAAACAGGCAGCAGCCGGGTCGGGTTTCATATTGATTCTTAAAACCGATGGCAGCGTATTTGCCGTGGGCGATAACCAGTTTGCTCAGCTTGCCGCAGATGTTGGCGATTATTCCATTACACCGGTGCAGATCGGTGCTTTGAGCAATATCATTCAGATTGCCGCCGGTGAATCTCATTGCCTGGCCCTCAACTCATCGGGAAACGTATTTGCCTGGGGTAGTAATCTCAACGGCCAGTGCGGGCTTGGAGCCACTCTGGCAATAGAAACTCCCACAATTCTCGGTGGTTTGAACGGAATAACCGAAATCAGAGCGGGGAAAAATTTCAGTTTGTTTAAAAATGCTGCCAGCACCCTGTGGGGAACGGGCAGTTCAGATTCAGCCCAGCTTGCGGGCGGATCTTCTACTACCAGCCCTTCACAGATGGCTTCTCCGACAGGTGTTGGTCTGCTTGCTGCAGGCGGCTCGCATGGCCTTGCATTTACCACCACCTTGCTGGCCTGGGGAAGCAACAATGCCGGTCAGTGCGGCAACGGGCAAACCTCTGATGCCGTTACAACCCCCGCCGAACGAGCACTTGGCTGGTAATCGTTCAAACCACGTTTTTGCTGAGGATTCTCACAAAGACACAAAGATCACTAAATTCACAAAGAATTTCAAATGACTGTTCAGGAATTGGCCATCCTGCCCGTTCGATAAGCTCAAAGACCGTCTTTTATCGGTCGCTGAGTCCGCCTGGCGGGTCAAAGCGGCAAAAGAGCAATCAAAAAAATTAAATGCGCCTAAATACTATAGGATTACAAAAGAAATAAGCGTGATTGGCTCAAAAGGCCGGTTTTTTTGCGAGCAGCCAGATTACCTTTTTATCTTTAATCAGCGAAACTTCGCTGAAGCCAAGCTTGAGAAGCAGCTCGGCCATCTGCACCGGATCAGGCGATGGGGGTTCTTCGCTCTGGTCGCTGCCGGTTTCCCTCACTTTTTTGCGTGCCTGCTTAACCAGCTCGCGAATCTCTTCCGGCAGGTCGGGGCCGTAGCCTCGCCCTGAAAATGCATAGCCGCCAGGGGCAAGAACCCTGAAAATCTCGGTCCAGCCCTTTTCGATATTCTGCCACATGTGCATAGAACTGCGGCTGATAACCGCATCTACCGAACTATCGGGCAGCGGAATGGCTTCTGCCGACCCATTCAGGGCAGAGAAACGACCATTGCCAAACCGCCCTTCGAGACGCTGGCGGGCATGATCAACCATTTTTTCTGATACATCTACCAGATAGCCGGAGGGTGCGCCCATGTCGAGCATAGATTCAATCCAGAGGCCTGAACCGCCGCCCAGGTCGACCACCCGCAGACTGTCGATGTCTTTGTCGATGCGCTTCAGCAAAGAATCGCAGAGAAACGGATAAATCGGTTTGAAAACTTCTTCGCTCATTCTTATATAGTGATCGATATCATCGTATTCGGCCATTAAATTTTACCCATGCTTCCAAACAGCATGCCCATTGCAGCTGAAAAAATCACTACGAGAAACAGAAAGGCAAAAGTCCGCTTTTTGCCCATAATCGGAGTCAAGGCCAAGACGCTGGGAAGGCTGATCGAAGGCCCGGCAAGCAGCAGAGCCAGTGCCGGGCCGGCGTGCATGCCCCAGCGCATGAACAGATCGACCACGTTTACCCCGACTATTGAGCCGAAATACAGCATTGCACCAATCATTGACGAGATCAGGTTGCTGGTCAGCGAGTTGTCGGCAACCATGTCGAGGCGGCTGACGATCGAAGAAGTGCCACCAAGAAATCCGGAAAAGAAGATACCGAGAATTACCATCGGCAGAATCTCGCTGCCCTGACGCCAGGTGCGTTTCAGCCATTTTCTCGTTTCATCCCAGCTGAACCAGCTGCGCAATATGATGATTACCGCAAGAATTTCAAGGGCGATGAACAGCATTTTCCCCGCAAATTCAGCAGTCTTTACCGACATTTCAGGGCCACGGGCAGCAAACCACTCTGCCGGAATCACCTTTGATGTTAAGCCCTGAAAAAGGTCGGTAGAGGTAAGCATGACCAATACCAGCACCAGAAAAAACAGGCCTTCCTGCCAGGGTTTGCGCTTCGATTTTTTTATCTCGGGTTCTTCGTGCTCGAATTCATCGGCAATGTTGGCAAACAGTTTCTGCATGATCAAACCGATGAAAATGGCGCTGAATGCGACTGCGAAAATTCTCGCCCACAGCATGGCAGGCAGAATTTTCCAGGTGTAAATTATCGAAATCAGGTTGATCGCCGGCGAAGCATAGAGAAACGTGATTGCCGGCCCTATTCCAGCACCGCTTTGCAGCAGGCTCATGAATATCGGCAGTACACCGCATGAACAGACGGTCAGAATCGCTCCGGCAAAAGCGGCTATCGGGTAGCTGACCAACGGATTAGCCTTTTTTCCGATGGTTAGAA
>JBMOKV010000575.1:0-3767 GCA_049325495.1 Candidatus Rifleibacteriota bacterium
GCGGGCTTGGGTTGCCTACGGTTCTTGGTATTGTCAGGCGACATCACGGAGCGATCATGGTAAAAAGCGAAATTGGTGCAGGGTCTGAATTCACTCTGATGTTTCCCTGTAAAGATACGGGTAAAGATGAGACTGAAGTTGTGGTTTCTCAGGTTCCCGACAAATTTCCCGCGGGGGCTGTGCTGGTTGTTGATGATGAAGAGGCAGTCAGCGAGATTCTATGTATGCAGCTCAACAATCTGGGATTTGCTACCCATCAGGCATTTGATGGAAATGCCGGTTTAACCATGTTCAAACAACTCAACCAGGATCTGAGCCTGGTAATCGTTGATCTGGCCATGCCAGGAAAATCAGGAATGGATCTGATTCGGGAACTGCGCTGGCTGAATCCTGAAATTCCGGTAATTGTCTGCTCTGGGATGACTGAAAGCATGGAAGACCTTTCACCTCTAGGGGTTAACATTACTCTGCGAAAGCCTTTCAGACTGGCCGACATTGAACAGGCACTGCTGAAAGTGCAGTTTAAAAAATAAATCTTTGCAATAAAAAAGCCCGGCCTGAGCCGGGCTTTTTTAATTTAAACGTTTATTCGAATTCAAATGCCACGATGCGGCTGATACATGATTCAAGTTCAATGGCGCGCCACGGGAACAGGCCGATCCAGGTGCGTTTGTTGCTCAGTTTTGCGATTTCACCGCCAATGTTTTCAGCATGGACGATACCCGCCGGAAACATCTTCAGATGCATGACCTGATAGTATTCATCGAGCGGGAACATTTCATCCCATGATTTGCCATAATCGGCTTTGAGTTTCGCTTCTGCCTTGGCGAACAGCTTGGGATGCCAGTCGCGCAGAATGGTGTTCATCGGGTGGTCAGCTGAGCCACAGTCGACTCCGATCCATTTGAACTTCATTTCCTGGGCCCATTTGTGGAAATCCGGGTTCGGGCCGGGATGCTTGACCATGTAGCGCACTTCATCGGCCTGGGGCTGATCCCAGCCATAGCGATGGTAGCCGGTATTGATGATGAGAATGTCGCCTTTGCGAATATCAGCCTTTTTCATCAGCATTTCCGGAGAATAGAGCGAGAAATCACTCACTTCATCGGAAATGTCAACGACGACGCCATCACCGCACCATTCTTCGAGCGGTACTTCACCGATGGTTCGACCGTTGGCGCAAAAATGAATTTCACCGTCAATGTGGGTTCCAACGTGATTGGAAGTTTTGATGATCTGGCCATTTGCGCCCTGGCCCATGTGGGCTCCGGCGATACGTTTGAAATATTGAACCTGCAGCGGCATGTAGCTTGGCCACGGCGGGGTATGGATACTGAGTCTCTGGGTTAAGTCAAACATTTTTACTTTTGTCATTAAAAAAATCTCCTTTTCCTTTTCTATAACATAGCGAACCATTTTAAGGCCTGACATTTTGCCCTGACAGGCTCAATGACTGCCTTTGTGGTCGCTGAGCCCGCCTGGCGGGTCGAAGCGACATGAAACATCAAAATAATTGAGTAACTTAACTATATATACTACTGGTCTTTGCACCAGGTTTCAACATAAGCCTCAAGTGCGTCTTCAAAACACTTTGTCGGTGGATTGACCAGCCCGGCACCGACCTGGCCTACGCCGGGAAGGCGGTGGGCAATGCCGGTGTTGATCTGGGGCAGAATATTCTTTTCGCAGACCTTGAGAAGATTGATTCCCAGCGGCGAACCGCGAAAGTCGAGGGGAGGAATATGGAATGAGTCAGATTCTGCGTCAGTGATTTCATACATTTTCCGGGTAAAATTCATTGCATCGCCGACGCTGCCGCCGACAAACTTGACGATTGCCGGTGCTGCCGCCATGGAAAAGCCGCCCAGACCACAGGTTTCGGTGATGGCGCTGTCGCCGATGTCGGGGTTGCAGTCTTCATCGGTAAAACCTGGGAAAAGCAGGCCTTTTACAATCAGTGCCGGGCCGGTAAACCAGCGGTCTTTCAGGCCCGAAACCCGGATTCCGAATTCGGTGCCGTTACGACACATGGTGGTTACGATTGTAGAACCATCGATCCATTCCGCAGCCTGCAGCATCGCTTTACACGCCGGCATGCTCAGATTGAGAAAGAAATGGTCATTTGAATGCATGAACGCAAGAACCTTTTCTTTTTCTTCGTTTTTAAACGAAGTTTTGACAATGGCGGGGGCCAGTTCTCTGATCAACAAAGATGTTGCGGCTTTATTGCGGTTGTGAACTTCATCGCCCATCTGCAGAGCCTGGGCAATCATATTTTTCAGATTGATTTCCTTGCAATGGGGCAGAGCTTCTTTCAATACCGGCCCAAGAACCTTTTCTATCCAGATCAGGCGCTCGATAACTTCTTCAGAAAAGGCGCCGTAGCGCAATACCTTGCCCAGTCCTTCATTGAGTGTACAGAAGGTGCAGCGGCCATTGGCCTTGTTTTCCACGATCCAGACCGGCATGCTGGCAGTGGCAACTCCGGCCATGGGGCCGACCCCATCATGCTCGTGCCACGGCGAAAATTCGATGTTGCCGCCGGCGGCAAGCTTTTCAGCTTCTTCCTGACTGCCGGCCAGACCTTCATACATCAGTCCGCCGATTACTGCCCCGCGCATGGGGCCTGACATTTTTTCCCAGGTAATGGGCGGGCCGGCGTGAAGAATTAGATTCTTTTTCATCCCGGGAACCACTTCGCCACAGGTGCCTATGCCTTTGATAATTGGCTGGGCGGCTTGAATTGCTGCTATTGCCCTGGCATTCGCTTCATTGATATCGATCAGCATTTTTTACCCTCCCTGGTGGCGCGTACTTTTTCCTGCCAATGATTTACTTTCTCAAGCAGTGCCTGAATCTTTCGATTGCCGCCTGCCGGTGGTCGCCAGTCGACGTGAACGTTCATGACGCCCTGCTGGGTGAGATCCTGGGCAAAGCTGGGAATACCTATGTTGATAACTTTAATGTTTTGTTTGAAAAGGTTATTTAAATCGCTCATGGGTTATTTCCTTTCGAGGCAGGCGGCGGCAAATTTTACCATTGCCACATTGGTTGGGAAAACAGCAATTTCCGCCTCTTCAAGAATGGCTTTCTGACGTTCGTAATTCTGAGGGTCCTGCTGGGTGCCGCAGATGCAGGCTGCCATGATCGGGTTTCTGCCCGATTTCTGCCGGCCGGTTTTGACACTGTTCACCATTTCGGTTGCCATGTCAGGGTGTGAGCCATAGCCGAGTACCACATCAAAAAGGATCAGGCCGACCTGAGGGTCAGCGATTTCCTGAATCATGCGTTCACAGCGATAGCCCGGGTCGATCATCGGGTGGGCTTTGCCCCGGGTGAAATCATCATCGCCCAGGTCGATAATGCAGTGGCCTGCGCTTTTATAGATATCCGACATTTTTGCGCAGCCTTTAACCGGGGTATTGGAGCTGAGTTCGCCAATAATTGGCTGAAGAATGCGCTGGGCTTCATCGCAGAGGGTGCCACCTGAATACAGGCCGCGCATCGCTTTTGCCGGCAGACGTTTGTCTGACGCCAGGCTTTTTATGAGACTGTCGGAAAATTCCGGTTCAGGGTGCTCGCCACCGGCCAGTTCAACGGCTTTGACTGCGGCATCTTCAAGGTTGGTTGCCGCCACAAATCCGCGTTTTTCAATGACTTTCGGATCGGCTCCGATGAAGTAAACTACAATGGCCTTGTTGATATTTTTGAATTCGTCGAAAACTTTTTCTAGAACCGAATCGGCTGGAGGTTTGGATATCAGCACG
>JBMOKV010000575.1:3777-6308 GCA_049325495.1 Candidatus Rifleibacteriota bacterium
ACTTTGGTCTCGGGATCATTGGCCAGAGCTTTGGTGGCCATGATCGTCATTTTGCCGCCTATTTTCTCGGAAAGGTCGCGGCCACCTACACCGATTGCCTGGGTAATGCCGGCACCCAGACGATGAATGGTGCTCGTGACTTCCTGCAGGCCGGTGCCGGATGCTGCAACCAGACCGATAGATCCGCGTCTTACCGCATTGGCAAAGGCCAGGGGAACATTGTTGATGATGGCGGTTCCGCAGTCCGGGCCCATAACCAGCAGACCCTTCTGTTCACCAGTTGTTTTCAGCTTCAATTCCTGGTCGATGCTGACGTTGTCGCTGAACAGCATGACGTGGCGACCGGCGTTAAGAGCTTTTTCCGCCTCCCGGGAAGCGTATTCCCCGGGTACCGAAATCAGCACCATGTTGCTGTCGGGCAGTCGGTTTGCCGCGTCTTCCTGGGTGGATGGAGCAAGCTCAGCGGCGCTGCCGGTTGCGCGGCGTTTGCTCGACAACTGCTTTTCCACTTCCTCGACTGCTGCTGTGGCTTTTTCATCGCTTTCAGCTTTGACACAGATCAGCAAATCATTGGGAGTGAGCCCGTCAAATTCGCTCTGATACATTTCAAGCCTCTTGAGGCTGTCGATGTTATAGTCGGTACACATGCCGACGACCGCGTTGTCGATGCCATCGAGTTTTTTGATCTTTGAACCGATCAGCATCAGGGTAACCGAGTCAAAATAGGTCTGTTTCTTTATCAGGTGTTTAATAACCATTCCCTTGCTCTGGCTCCTTTTTCTGGTTTCAGAAAATAATAGACCCTTTTTGTTGATGTGTAAACCCGCAAAAAAAATGACGACCGGATAAAAAAATTAAAAATTTCAAACTTTTTGCGAAAAAATCAGTAGAATTGTTAAAGTGAGTTTGTAATCGATTGTACCTTGCAACGAGAATCGAGTATCCGGGAGCAATTTATGAGAAAAATGCAGAAATTTGTGATCTGCCTGTTGATGATTTTGCCTTTCAGCGCAACTTCTTACGCTGTTGGTGGAGATAACCCATTTACCGTCGAGCAGTTGAGCATACCTGGCATCGTCGATGTTGAATCCACCTCTGGTGAAATAGGTTCGAGCAACGCTTCAGCGCAGGCTGCCGAGCCGGTCACCAATAAAGAACAGAAAGAACAGGTCGGTTACGTCAATGTCAATACCAGATTAAATGTAAGAACTGGCCCCTGGGGAAAAATCATCGGCAAGCTCTATGATGGTGAAAAGCTCAAAATCATCGGGCGTGAAGGTGACTGGTTGAAGATCCGCTATAATGGCGGAGTGGCCTATGTTCACAGCCACTACGTTGAAATGGGCGAAGAACGGGTGGCCAGGCCTGACCCGGAAGAAGGCGGCTCAAATCCAGGTTCCGGGCCGGTTGGCAATGTTCCGGATGGCTCGCTCGACCCGGCCAGATATGGCTATTCCAGCAGATTCAAATCGGTTTTCGATGTCGTTGAAAAGTTTTGTTCTTCCAACAAGGCCTACGTTTTTGGGGCCGGGCATACGAAAAAATCAGGGTACACAGATAAAACTGACTGCTCTGGATTTGTTGGGCAATTCATTCAGAAAATGGCCGAACTTTCAGGCGTTCCTCCCGTTTTCCCGAAAAACAGCTGGTATCCATCCAGCCAGATTTATAAAACCCAGCACACCAAAAAGATTACTTCTTCCTTTCCGCCGCCAAATCCAAGAGATTCGATCAAGCCAGGCGATGTTTTCGTCATGAATCCGGGCAGCAGCGGCATTGGTCATGTGGGCCTTTTTATGGGCTATACTCCATCGGGCCAGCCGATCATTGCCCACTCCACACCGACCAGAGTTAATTCTTCGACCAAAATAGCAGGTAAAACCGGCTATTCGGGTGTCAGAATCGAAGTTCTGCCTTCAAGATACCGCTCAAGATGGGCCGGTGTGTATCGTATCAAAAACATGGAACAGACTTTGAATCGCCTTTCTTCATGATTTTTGCACAGTTTTGATTGCATAAAGCCCGTACAGGTGTTAGATAACCTGTCGGGCTTCATTTTTTTTCGGAGATGTCTGATGCAGAGAAATAATTTACTGATTATTCTTATGAGTTTGTGTTTGTTCGTTTCTATGGTTGCCGGCGCTGCTGAATTTAAAAAAGTCGCTGGTTTCAGCAATGGTGAAAATACCGGGCAGCTTTTCCTGAATGCCACCATCTCCGGCGGAGTTCCCGATGGCCCTTTTCAGGGGCCGATGGCCTTCATCTGTGACCGCAATGGAAATTTCTGGATCGCCGACACCCTCAATGGAAGAATCGTTGGAGTTGCCCCGGATGGCAAGCAGAAAAAGGAAATTCAGCTTGAGCCCATACAGAAAGCTTTAGGGCTGGCATCTGATGTTGTTTTGCTCGACATGACTCCTGGTGCTATTGGCAAATTGCTGGTTGCCGACGCCAATAACAATGCCGTCATCGAAATCGATGTAAAGGGTGCCGCTGCACCTCGTGTGTTTTTGCCTTCGCCAGCTGGACGG
>JBMOKV010000576.1:0-6308 GCA_049325495.1 Candidatus Rifleibacteriota bacterium
AGATGATAAGTCAGGGTTCCATCGCCAACCGGTTCAGAGAAAGATATTTCAAGGTAAATCATCTTCAGGAAAGCCCCAAAGAAGAGCTGGCCTTGAAAAGAATCAGGTCGGCAAGTCGGTCATAGCAATTCTGCTGCCCGATCGATGGAATTACACGGGTATTGGCGTGGGTTCTGACCGTAATGTAATCATGGTCAGCCATAATCCGAAGGTGTCTGGGCGAGTTCACGCCGGTTGATAAAACCTGGGCCCGGCTCTCGGCAACTTCAACCACAAATTTATCGTTGAATGAAAATTCTTCGGTCAATCCAAAAACTATGTCACTTTCAGCCAGATTTTCTGAAAATGAAAACCCCGCGTCAAACATTGCCAGCCTAAGCCTGTCTGCAATATAAAAGTTAATTGATTTTTCATCGATGTGGGTTGTTTCTCGTGGGTCGATCAGCGCTTTCATTGGTGAACTATTTGCCGGGCCAGGTAAAAAAGAGCCTGCGACTGATTCGACGGATTCTGCATTTTTTGAGTGTAATTTTTCTGAAAAGAAGACCCTGATTCTTTCAGTTTGTGCCTTGCCCGCCATACGTCGCATCAGACGACTGAACAACTGCTGATAAAAGCTCTGCAGGTCAGCATCGGTTGCCGGCAATCGCCAGCATCGCGGTCGGCAGCTGATGGAGCTGAAAGTAAAATTCACATCTCTGGTTAAAATGTCTATTTGAAGAGATCGGGCTACCAGCTCTGATGCGAAAGAAGCCGGGGTTGAAAAAAAATCAGAAAAAACCACGGCAATTTCAAATGGATGTTTTGATTTTAACCATGAGGGGCGATTGGTAGAAGTAAAGGGCTGATTGCCCGTATATGCGGTCGCCTGTTCAGGGGTAAGCCAGGCCACTGACTCGTCGGAAATCGCAAAAAAAACATCTGAACCGGCGTGACAAAAAAGCATTGCCAGTTCATGAAGCATGGCACTGGCAATGCCTTTTGCCGGAACAATCAATACGCGGGTCTTACTTGGCCTTTTCTTTGACCTCAACCTCAAGGGCTCCTGAAGCAATTTCTTCCATCGCAATTTTCACAAAATTTTCGTCATATTCTTCGATCAGGCGATTTTTGCCGTCAACCAGCATTTTGACACGATTTGAAATGGCGAGTACCGCATCGTATTTGTTGGGAATCTTCTTGGTGATTTCAGTTCTTGAGCGGAATTTCATTCGTCAACCTCCGTTGAGTCAAGTTCAGAAGTATCTTCAACGTCATCATGCACGTCATGGACATCGTGACTGTCATGAATGACCTTTTTGCCAAGCATGCGCATCGCTGCTGTTTCGGGATTGATTGCTGAAAGAATCACGTGATTCGAGTCAGTAACAACAATGGCCCGGGTTTTGCGGCCATAGGTGGCGTCGATAAGCCGACCCTGCTCTTTTGCATCTTCTTTCAGTCTTTTTATGGGGGCAGAACCAGGACTTACAATAGCAACTATTCTTTCGGCGACCACTACATTTCCAAAACCAATGTTGAGCAGTTGAGCTTTCATGTTCTGTTCCTATTCAATGTTCTGTGCTTGTTCACGAATCTTTTCAATTTCACATTTAATATCGATTATCGTCTGGGTAACCGAAACATCGCTGGTTTTGCTGCCCAGGGTATTGGCTTCGCGGTTGATTTCCTGGACAAGAAAATCAAGTCGGCGGCCAATCGGTTTGTCTGAATTGAGAATATTATCGAATTCCTGAAGATGACTGCGCAGTCTGGTGATTTCTTCGCTTACATCACTTCGGTCAACCCAAATGGCGATTTCGGTATTGAGGCGACTTTCGTCAACTCCAGCCTTTTCTGCCAGTTCGGTGATTCGTTCCTTGAAGCGGGTTGCAAACTGCTGTTTAATTTCGGGAATTCTTGTTTCAACCTGGTTAAGAGCTTCTTTAAGATAATCGCTGCGCTGACGAAGGTCGCGTGCCAGATTTTCCCCTTCGCGGCGGCGGGCTGCGATAAAGTTTGCGAGCGCTTCATCAACTACCGGTTTGATGCGTTGCCACATCTGGTCATTATCGATGACTTTGGCATCGACTTTCATGACTCCAGGAAGGGAAAGAAGCCCATCAAGGGCTACTGGCATCTGTCTGCCCGTCTCTGCAGATACTTCCTGGCTCAGATCCACGAGCTTTTTCAATAGTGGCTTGTTGATGATTACATCCTGATTGGGGTTGTAATCAACCGCTTCAAGGTGCAGATAGACTTTGCCGCGGGAAATCTGACTGGAGACCAGCTGCCTGACAAGGCCGTCAACCCAGTTGAAACCATAGGGAAGATGCAGGTCGAGCTGCAGAAAACGGTTGTTGACCGACTTGAGCTCGACGCTGATGCGCCCTGCTTCGTCGGTGAACGATGCGCGTCCAAAACCGGTTAGACTTGAAATCATAGGGCAAGAGTATATCGTACAAAAAAATCTTCCGCAACAAAAAATATTTGGTTGCATTTCTTTCAGGCTTTTGTAAAATTATGCAATATGACAGGATCTGAGGTTTATCTTTTCGACAGCCATTGCCATCTCGATCGTTTCCCGCGGGATATCAGGATTGGGGATGTTATCACCCGGGCAGCCGAAGCCGGGGTGAAATCTTTTTTTGTACCCGGCGTAACTGGTTTTCCCGCCAGAATTGTGGAGCTTGCTGAACATTCGCAGATTCTGTTCGGGTGGGGTGTTCACCCCCTTTATTCAGAGAATTTTCAGGAAAACTGCTGTGAAGAAATTGCCGCTGCTTTGAAAAAGTCGATTTGTCGTGCGATCGGTGAATGCGGTTTTGATCGCCGGGCTCCGGTTAAGTTTGCAAAACAGTATGCTGCGTTCTTGTGGCAGATTAACCTGGCCATTGAAACCGGAAAACCTCTTATCGTTCATCTGGTCGGCCATTACGACACCGCTTTCACCATGTTGCAGAAGGCCAAGGGAAAGGTTAAATTCGTGCTGCATTCATTTGCCGGTTCGTGTGAAATTGCCCAGCGCTTTCTCGATCTTGGTGCCTATGTTTCCTTTTCCGGTTCTGTTTTAAACAAAGATCATGAAGTGCTGCAGCGGCTCATTAAAATGGTGCCGGTTGACCGCCTGCTGATTGAAACAGACAGCCCGGATCAACGCCCGGTTTTCTGGCCGGGAAGCCTTAACGAGCCTGCCAGTCTCAAAGAGATTGCCCGGCAACTGGCAGAACTGCGTAATATGTCAGAAGAAGATTTCTGCCAGCAGGTCTGCAGGAATTCAACCGAGTTTTTTGCCTGATAATATGGATAAAAGATTTCATCGAACCAGATTGCTTTTGGGAGATAACGCGGTTAAGGCACTTAGCCAGGCTCACGTCGCGGTTTTTGGCCTCGGCGGGGTTGGATCTTTTGCTGCAGAAGGCCTGGCCAGGGCAGGGGTAGGCAATTTAACCATCGTTGACTTTGACGTAGTTGGTTTAACCAACCTTAACCGTCAGAACATCGCGCTTGAAAATACTGTCGGTCAGGCAAAAACTGAAGTCATGGCTGAACGAATAAAACTAATAAATCCAGAGTGTCGGGTAAATGCCTGCCGCACTTTTTTCTGCGAAGATAACAGCGATGAGATACTGGCCGCGGATTTATCTGCCGTAATCGATGCCATCGATTCATTTAATCCAAAAATTCGTTTGATTGTTGAAACGCTTAAACGTAAAATACCTCTTTTTTCTGCCATGGGTGCGGCGGGCAAAATTGACCCGACCCAGATTCGGGTTGCCGATATTGCCCAGTCAAATATCTGCCCATTGGCTAAGCGCATTCGCAAAAGACTGCGGGCCTTCGATATCGAAACGGGTTTTGACGTTGTCTATTCGATTGAACCGCCCATCTTGCCCTTTTCACCCGAGCTTATCGAGCAGGATAACAAGGAATTCTCGCTAAAACGTGGTAGAGAAAGAATGATTCAGGGCTCAATCAGCTATCTGCCCGCAATTTTCGGCCTTACCCTCGCCGGCGCCGTCATTCAAAAATTGACCGGTTTCAAAACGGCCCGTGAAACGCCGGCCGGCGAACGGGAAAAGGGAACCAGCTGGTTTGACTTCTGATCAGTCGGAAAACAGCTGTAAAAACTGTTGAGGACTTATGTTTTCCGGTCTGGCTTTTTCATCGATTCCCAGCTGCATGAAGCGGGCCGCCCAGTCAATGCCGGGGCGCTGCTTTTTCAGAAGGGGCAGGGCCATTTTGCGCCTCTGGGTAAAAAGCTGGGAAATCTGTTTCAGGGCATTTACCCGTATGAGCTTTTCTTCAGTATTCAATTGCAGTGGCTCAATTTCGAGAATGGCACTCTTAACCTTGGGAGGCGGGTCGAAAGACGCAGGGCCGAAAATAGAACCCACTTTTGCTCTGGCAAAAAGAGCGGTGTGCACCGAAAGATAGCCATATTCGCGATGTTCGACGCCTGCCGCAGCTTTTTCGGCAACTTCCTGCTGCAGAAGAAAAACAAGGCGAGTGGCAGCCGGGCCTTTTTCAAGAAAACGCTTGATTATCGGGGTGCCGCAATAGTATGGAAGATTGCCGGTTACCAGAAGGTTTCCCGAAAATTCAGGGAGCTGCGAATCATCGAGTTCGAGAAAATCGCCCCAGGTTATCTCTGCATCGGGAAAACGCCGGCAAAGAATCTCTTTCATTCTAGTATCGATTTCAAAAAGGTGAAGTCTTGCGCCGCTGCGCTTTAAGACCTGGGTGAGGGCTCCTTTGCCGGGGCCGATTTCCCAGATGGTGCATGAGGCATCGGCTTTGAGTCTTTCGGCAATTTCGGCGGGAATACGGTCGTCAATGCAGAAATTCTGGCCCAGCGATTTTTTTGCAGGTAATGTGCGACGATCAGTCATCTTTCGAATCTTCCGCCCAGAAATCATCAAGTTCAGAAACTGGAGTTATGGCAACGTCACGTACCGTTTCAAAATATTCTGAACGCAAGGTTTTTTTCAGTGAACTGCCTTTGATTTCCTGCAGCACCTTAACCTCAATTTCCCGACGGGCCAGCGTAATAATGATACTGTCGCCAACCGCAACTTCACGGGTGGGTTTTACCGCCACACCGTTAACCTTTACCAGACCGCGCCGGCAGGCTTCGCTTGCCAGAACACGCCTTTTGATCAGGCCGGTAACCTGAAGATATTTGTCCAGTCTCATTGGGTACTCCTGCAGATTACAAAATCATTTAAAATGTTCATTAGAATCAGGACTAAAAAAAGACAGCCTGTTAACCAGGCTGTCTTTTTTGAAGCGATCAGATTTCGGAAATGGCCTGGGGATGCCTGATTACATGTGCCTGATGGCTCAGGCTCTTGATGAAGGCCATCCAGACTTCTTCCTGAATTCCCTGTTTCAGATTTTTCTTGAGCTGTGAAATGACGTCGGGGGTCATGGTTGCCTGCGAACCAGGAATTTCATCCGCATCCAGATAGGCAATTACATAACCGTAAGAGGTCTTGACCGGGCTGGTGAATTCGCCTTTCTTCAGGTTCCAGACCTGTTTGTCGAGGTCTCCTGAAAGCTGGCCCTTTTTGACCGGCGGCACCAGGCCACCCTGCTGGGAAGAACCGGAGTCAACCGAATATTTTTGGGCAAGCAGCGCGAAAATTTCGCCTTTTTTGAGTCGGTCATGCAGCTCATTGGCGATTCTTTCCTCAGTTACGATGATCTGTCTGATTTTGCGCAGTGCCGGGCGATCGAGCTGATCTTTCTGGGCGGCAAATTCTTTTTCGATATCTTCCTGAGAAGGTTCAAGAGTCAGCCATTTTCTGATTTTTTCTTTAACTTCTTCATAAGGCTGATAGCGGTTTCCTTCGTAGGCGGTCACTTCGAGGAAATGATAGCCGAGCGAAGATTTGAAGGGGCCCGCAATTTTGCCTTTGAAGCTGCCGTCTTTGATCAGGCTCATCATGGTTTTATGAACTTCGGGAAGGAATGTGCGTCCGTCTTCGGTGAATTTGCCCATGCCGTCAGAAAGTGAAACGTTGGAGAAACCAGGATTTACAGAGAATGGAAGGGGGCCAAAGCTGATTTTCAGCTCTTTTGCTTCGGGCTGGAAGGTCTTGGCCAGGAATTCAATTCCCGCATCCGGGTAATCTTTTTTGAGCTTCTCGGCCTGAACTCGTGCCATTTCTTCCTGGGCCTTTTCTTCAAGAATCTTGTGGATTCTTACTTTCAGGCTTGAGGTCAGATTGAGCTGGATTGGTTCAAGTTTCTTATTCATGACGAAAACATGATAGCCTTTGCTCGTTTTGATCACGTCAGAAACTTCGTTGGGTTCGAGAGAAAAT
>JBMOKV010000577.1:0-6276 GCA_049325495.1 Candidatus Rifleibacteriota bacterium
TTGCTGGTAATACCAGCGACTCGTGATAACGGTATTCATCCTGCGAGCTGAACTGAATACTGCCATTGATAAACATGCGAATATCATTCCGCGTTCTGGTTACCACAACTCTCTGGTAGGGAGTGTGGGCACTATAAATTATTTCATCACGATAGAGGCTGTCTTCTGCAAGAGAGCTGATGCGATCGGCGTACAATAGACAGGTTCCCAGCAGTAGAATTGCCGAAACACTCAGGGTAATCAAATTCCTGCGCTCTTCGATTTTTTCTTTGAAAACGTGGATAGCCCCGGCACCCACAGCAACATTCATTGTTCCAAACAGAAGGCTGGTGCGAACCAGACCCAGCTTTGGCACCAGTACCAGCGGAAAAAGAAGCGAGGCAAACAGCGCTCCGATGTAGTCTGCGGTCAAAACATTGGAAAAAAGAATTTTCAGTTCGGTATGCTCTTTCAAAATGCGAAGGATGATCGGGATCTCAAGACCGATAAGAGTTCCAACTGTAATTGATATAATAAAAAGAAATGGAGTGTAGTTCTCAAGATAGGTGAAGGCAAAAAATAGAATGACCGAGCTCATTCCACCTACTACACCCGTAAGAACTTCTACCAGAACAAACCAGTCATGCAGTTTGCCATTGATATATCTTGAAAGGAATGAACCCAGTCCCATCGAAGTCATGAACAAACCGATTACCAGAGAAAACTGATAAACCGAATCACCAACCAGATAACTTGAAATTGTTCCGGCAAGCAACTCGTAAACCAGACCGCAAACTGCTATAAGAAAAACTGAAGATAAAAGGTATATCTGCAAAGATTGAATCTGCCTTTCGAAATTGAAGCAGCCTGAAAGAAAGCCGCCTCATGGACGCAAAAACGCCCACGAGGATTCAAACAGAATTTTTAATAAAATTAATGCATTGCAGAAGCAATGATAATCGACAGACCGATCATTACCGCACCGATAATGATACCTAAAGAAGTGTTCTGATCAATTTCAATCTCTTTTCTCACAGAAAAAGGAGAAATTTTGCAGATCAGCCAGAAAGCGATCATATACATAAACAGTCCGATGACTGAATAGGCGATAGTAGAAAGGATCGGACCTGCGGACAGTTCGGCAATTTTGGTTTCCATTTTATCAAACTCCAGACTAGTCTATTTTAGATTTACTGAAAGAAATTTCAGATTACTTCCCATGCATAAAGCCACGATGGCCTGTTCCACCGTGAACATAAACACTTCGTTCGCGCACATTCTTCGTTTTATTGACTTTCGGCGTAGTGCTGAAACCCTGCGGTACCGCAAAGTCTGTGGCAATTGCAAAAACGGTCAAAGCCGAAAAAATGCCGGCAAAAATCATTGTAAGTCTGCTCATCAGTCATCTCCCTCGTCGTCGTCGCCATCGGCCCAGCGCTGTGCTTCAAATGAAAAATAGCGGAATACATAAGGCGTTCCAAGCAATAGACAAATAAAGAACCACGACAAAGTGTAATGCCCCTGCCTTACGCCTTCGCGAATTTCAACCGTGGTATTCGAAAGTTTGAACTGGGGATCAGGTTGCTCACCTGTGCCACCCTCGCCAAACATTGAAAGCTTGAATTCTCCAGTTTCAGGAATCTTGAAATAGGCTGTTACCTCAGTAGAACCTTCAGACCAGTATTCGCCACCTTCATAACCATCATAGAAAGAAAGGGCGGTTGGCATATCGAAGTATTTATTGTCGCCAGCCTTGTCGATAACACTGATGTCATAATAAGACCACGAATTTTTCAATGAAGGAGTATGAACCTTGATGCCATAAAGCCTTCCCGGTTCGTTAACCTTAAATTCCTTTGATACATCGCCGTCAGCAAAAAGATTGGAATTAAATTTCTGCGCAAACACCAGAGATCCGTTGCTTGAAATGACAAAATACATGAACAGCGCAATTACACCGGCTGCCACCGCACCTATCGAAGCACTTTCAAATAAGGGCGAAACCACAAACGGCTGGCAGGAAAAAACACCGGTCGGTTCAAAGCTTGAAATTTTAAACGATTCATTAATTTCAGTATAGGGAATGTATTCGCCCCAGAAAAATTCCTGCTCGCTGCCGCGCATTTCAATGCAGTACATATAAGGCGGGCAGACAGCATCGACATATCGAACCTTTTCTTTAGCACGGGCCTGCCAGGTGAGCTCCCCCTCAACATAGGTAACTTCGGCGCCAGAGCTTTCAAAGACCTTAAAAGATTTATCACGCACTTTGAAAGACGCCTTACGAGGCATTGCCATATCAACGTCAGTCTCGGGCAGATCTTTGACTTCATGAATCATTACCCAGTGGCCATCTTCATAACAGAGATATACATAGCCATGCGTTGGGGAAAATAGAAGATATTCGAGCCAGCGATAAACTTCACCATCTTCCCGCTCCTCCATTTGCAGAACGCCGATGGTAGTGAACATGACACCCTTGAGTTTCCCTTTGGCACCTATTTTCAATGGCATGAAAGGCCGCTTCTGGTTCAAAAACTGATGAAGCACCTTGAATTGATCTTTGGTATCCATGCAGGAGCCACAATACTGGCAAACAATCGAACGAACGTTATGACCACCATGGATCTCGATTGAACCACCACATTGAGTACACTTAATCGATTTGAGAGCCGCTTTTGCCGCAGTAGCTGCCATAATCAGACCTCAACAATCTCGAATGGATCGACCCACACGCCTTTGTAGCAGTTGATTCCATCCTGCTGATATTCGATGGTAAAAGCAACACGTTTAGGCCCGAGAAGGTCGATATAATTGTAGGAATCATTTGGAACAATTTTGAAAGGCAATTCTCCCTGAGCACCAATCATGGTGGCGGTATTCTTTTCAACAACGTTCATGCGAATGCGGTTGATCATCAGAGCGCCACCAACCTGGATCTGATCAAAGGCCGGCACAGAAAGACCTTTTTGTACAATGCTTTCAATCGAAATATCACCTTCATCCACAGAAACCCAGGTTTCTTTACCGTTGTCGCTGCGAACGAACCATTCATCCCAATAGCCATCCCCATAATCATAGCGAACCCGGCCCACCGGAGAAAACCGCCAGTCCTGGTATTTATAGGTTTTGTACATTTCAAAAATGCTTGGGGTGTCGGTAAGTATGGCAGACTTGCCGACATCTTCCATTTTTCCGTTGGTCAGCAGGTGAGTCGTGTTACAGGCCGGGCAAACAACCAGTTGTGGCGATCTGGTAACCTGATTGATGATATTGCCGCACGAAGGACAGGTTAAGCTCAATGCCATCCTCTTTTCTCCCGATTAGTATTAACAATTCAATACTATAATTTTTTGCCCGCTAAAGTCCAGAAAAGATATTTTCGGTTGAAAATGCAGATTTTATGCAGCTAAATTGAATGAAAGTTATCCAGAAAATCCTTGACCTGATTTTGATTCATCCGATGATTCCCGGTTAACCAACCTTTTCGGTCAAGCTTGCCGAGATAGTAAACTATCATTTTTTTCCACCAGGGCCAGTCATGGTTTACATCATACCCCCAGAAATCCAGTAATACGGGAATTCTGTTTCGATGAAGATTATCGCACATCGTCAGCGCCTCGCCGTTCCATTCTTCCCAGGCACCCTGGCCACTGCAGACAATCAAAAGGTTTTTCTGAAAGTTTTCAACCAGCTTTGCCTCATTCATTCCAAATGAAAATTGGATTGGGTTGTTGAAATAAACATCGTCATTAAAAAAGCCACCCAGAGTGAAACGAATGTCGTAACATCCACTCAGGGCAATTCCCAGGTCAAATGATTCCGGGTGCTTCAGGAAAAAATTGGCAGTATGAAAAGCGCCAAAGCTGCAGCCATGCGCCATAATTCCAGCCCCCATATGACCATCGGCAATAATGTGGGCAACCACATCACGGCTGATGGCGAGGTCGTAATCATTGGCCCGGCGGGCTCTCGCTGCTGGTTCAGAACGACTGAACCAGCTTTCATGATCGAGACTGTCAACACAGTAAACCTGAAGCTTGCCTGAATCGATGAACGGTGCCAGAACATCGATCATTCCAAAATTTTCATAATCAAAAAAACGACCTTCCTGGGAAGGAAAAACCATCATCGGTTTTCCGCCATGGCCATAAACCAGCATTTCCATCGGACGCCCCCAGGCGTCGCTTGGTACCGTTCGAAATTCCCGCTTCATCAGGCCTCCATAATTATTTCATTGATGATCTGCCTTAATTCTGACTCATCGCTGCTGCGGGGAAGGTAGCCCCAATGCCCCATAACCCGGTATTCGATCGGGTTCATCGGCTGACTGTGGGCGATTTTATTTCCCCAGCGACGATAAAGATCATCATGGGAGTAAACATAAGGTCTATCATGTTTGCGCCCGACAAACGCGCAGTGGAAAAGACGTTTGAAATCCCTCTCAGGCTTTTTATCGGCCATGATCGAGGCCCACCAGTCATACACGTCGATGTCACAGGCAAAATTGAACATGTGGGTGGTAAGGCCGCCTGGTGGCCGCATGTTAATTTCAAGAGCCTTGATCGATCCATCTGCTAACCTGAAAAATTCTATATGAAAGAACTTTTCTTTAATGCCAGCAGCTTTTACTACGCTTCTTCCATAGCTTTCAAGATCTGCCGGAATTTTTCTGACCGAATAATACCAGACATTCTCATTTTTCTTTACGACATTGTGAATATCGTTGCTGAAAATATGTGAAGTATAAAAAACAATATTGCCATTTTTGTCGGTAAGCCCGTCGAATGATTCAATATCACCCTTCACGTACTCTTCCATGAAGTAGTCGTATGACTTCTTAACCGAAAAGAAATGGCGAAGATCGTCTTCATTATTGATGGTATAAGTATCGTCGGCACCAACGCCAATGTCTGGCTTGATAAAAACCGGATAACTGCGATTGATAAAAGTCAGGCACTGATCAAAATCTTTTACCAGAACACCCTTGGCAACAGGTACCCCCGCCCTGATAAAAACGTCTTTCATCTTCGATTTGCGCTTCATGAACTGAAGATCATCCGGTTTGGGGCCAGTTACCTGAAATCTCTGGCGAATTTCGGCTTCAAGCTCTATCCAGGGCTCAAGGTGAGACTCAACCCGGTCAATCTGGCCAAAGTGTTCAGTGAAAAAACCACAGGCATGCAGAACTTCTTCATAGTTTTCAAGACAGCTGACACGATAATGACCGGTCAGGCTATTCTTAACCTTGTAGTCAAGGGCTTCGTCAGGTAGATCGGAAATTCCGAATACCTTCACGCCATAACCGGAAAGATCTTCGACAAACTGTGAAAAATGACAGGGAAAGTGTGGTGAAAGATAAACTAAATTCATTGTCACAGATACTCCGTCAGAAAATTGATTTTCTATCTTATACACGATTTTCAGCCATTCAGGAAGAGAAAAAAAATGTAAAACCGGGTTACAGTTCTGCGGCATTTTTATTATAATTGTCAAAAATTGTACACTCTGCTGTTGAATATTAGTAAGGAGAATGAATTATGAGAAAGCGGCTATTGCCTGTTCTGCTGGTGATTCTGCACCTGCTGGCACTGTCTCCAATTTGGAGCGCTGAGACTTCAGCTACAACAAAAAAGAAAAAACCAGCGAAAAAGCCGGCAACCCAACAGAAACCGACCAACAAACCGGCAGCTAAACCAAAACCCAAGCCAAAAGCAACCAGGGCAACCACCACAAAAACTGCCAAACCGGCAATTTCAAAAGAGCAGCAGCAGGCTCTTATTGAAGAACTCTCCATGCTCCAGGAAGTCTGGACCAGAAAAATCACCCTCGAGTACATTGGCGACAAAAAGTCAGAAGAATATCTTGCCAAAGTCCTCGCTGATTTTTCCAAAAAGCTGCAGCAGAATTTCATCAGCAACATAAAAGGCGACTACAAGGCCGAATTTTTTGCCAATTACGCTGCCAAAGCCGATGATGTTACCGACAAAGCCTTTGGAATGTTCAAAGACAAACCAGCTCTCGATGCGGTTCTCGGGGCTGTTCTCAAGCAGTCTGAATACCCATCTGACCTGGCCTATTTTGATCTGGTCAAGAAAATTCATGAACGACGCAAGTTTCAGGTAGCCAACGGTGAAAAAGCCATTGAGCCGCTACTGAAATACTGGGAAACAGTCTACGGGAAAATGCGCGAAAGCGCCAACAAAGACCGTTACGATGCCGTTGCAGCCATGTATAAGGATGTGGACCCGAAGAGCTTCCCTATTCACTGGTATGACGATGCCCAGCACGCGGTTA
>JBMOKV010000578.1:0-6263 GCA_049325495.1 Candidatus Rifleibacteriota bacterium
ATTTATCCGATGCGACTGACCCAAGAGCAGACACGTGCTCTGCTGCTTGAAACTGTTAAGCAGGCCTGTGTTAATCGTGAAGGCGAGTTTTATAATACGATCCGCAACAACTGCACCAACAATCTTGCCATCGTTTTGAACCGGGTAACCGGAAAAGATCAGCAGTTGCGACTGTGGAAAATTCCCGGCCTCATTTATAATCTCAAGGTCACGATGCCATTTTCCCTCGCAAAACTTCTGAAAAAGCATGGATTCATCGGCGAGCCTATAAGAAAAGTGACTCGCGAAAGTTTTTATACCGACATTGAAACGGTTCGTAATGGCAAGTAAGGCCCGCATTTTTCATATCACCGCGGGTCATACTTACCAAAGTCAGATTGAAAGCGGAAATTACGTGATTGGAACCCTTCAAAGCGAAGGGTTCATTCATTTTTCCGGTAATCATGAAGATCTGCTTGAAGTGGCCAATTTTATTTTTTCAGGTCATGAGGATCTGATAGTTCTTGAAATTGCCACGGAAAAGCTGATTGCGGAACTCAAATGGGAGGCGGTGCCGGGTGATCCCAAACCGGGAAGGACATTTCCGCATCTCTATGGCCCGCTTAACCTCGATGCCGTAGAAAAAGTCCTGTTTCTGCAAAAGGATTCAGCGGGAAAATTCATTGGGTTGAAGTGCAGCGGCGATTGATTCAACTGTTGGGCAAATCAGCAGGCCTCTGGCGGATGTTTTTCTTTATCAGCTGACTAAGTTCATTGGTGCCGTAGGGCTTTTGTAGAAAGCCACAGAGGCCGTTTTCCTTCATTTCTGTGAGATCTTCTTCTTTTGAAAATCCCGAGGCGAGAATGATTCTAACGTCGGGGCAGATCTGTCGCAATTTCATGTAGCACTCTTTACCGTTCATTTTTGGCATTATCATGTCGACAATCACCAGATCGATTTTTTCTTTCTCGGCTGAGAAGATTTTTATGCCTTCTTCGCCATTTCCCGCAGTAATCACTTCGTACCCAAGTTCTTTCAGAATGGCTGAAACCGTTGAAAGGATTATTTCTTCATCATCGATCAACAAAATTACGCCCTGACCTTGTGCCGGTCGTTCAGCCCTCTCAGAAATCGGTTTGAACTGCTCGGATATTGGCAGAAGAATGTGGAAAACGGTGCCAACCCCCACTTCGCTGTAGGCAAAAATGGCCCCGCGGTGCTGCTTGATAATTCCAAATGAAGCGGCAAGACCAAGTCCGGTTCCTGCACCGGTTTTCTTGGTAGTAAAAAAGGGTTCGAAAATTCTTGGCATTATTTCCGGGCTTATGCCGCAGCCCGTATCGCGAACGTCGAATTTAATGTACTGCCCCGGCTCAAGTTGATAAGCCTGACAAGAAGCAGAATCAAGTTCGACACAACTGCTTTCGATAGACAGTGTACCACCATCAGGCATTGCATGACTGGCGTTAATGCCAAGGTTGATGAAAACATTCTGCAACAGCGAAATATCGCCGATGATAATACTTTTCTCAGCACGCAGGCTTGCTGAAATGGTAACTTTTTTGTCGATGCTGCATTTTAAAATGTCTAATGCCGCATTTACTGCCTGATGAGAATCTACCGGCGTTGAAAGTGGGCTGCTGCGACGGCTGAATGCCATCAATTTAGAAATCAGCTCAGAGGCACGATCGGTGGCCTGCAGAATGACTCGGGTAAACTTCTCAATTGTTGCATCTTTGCTTTTCTGCAGTTCAATCAATTCGGCGGCGCCCCTGATTCCTCCTAAAACGTTATTGAAGTCATGGGCGATTCCGCCGGCCAGCTGGCCGACCGCATCCATTTTCTGGGCTTGTCGCAGCTGCTCTTCAAGATTGCGTTGCTCGGTTACGTCGATGAATGCGGCAACAAAGTGGTCTGGCTTGTATTGAAAGGCGAGTCCCTGGTAGTAATGTCCGGTCAATTCAAGAATCTGCTGGAACCTGATGGTCTTTCCAGTCTTTGCCACCTCACCAAAAACCCCGATCCAGTTATAGGGATCTTTTTCGATGCCTGGAAAGGCTTCTCTTACGGTTTTTCCGCAGGGGTCAACCCCGGTCATTTCAACAAAGGGAGGGTTGACATCGATGTAAAAATAATCACAGGGGGCACCGTTTTCGTCGTAGATCATCTTGTGAAAAGCTACGCCAAGCGGCCCGTGGTTAACCAGCGCATTGAATTTCCATTCTGATTCATTGAGGCGTTGCAGATTCTGCAATTCTTCGGTTGTATTCCTGAATACCAGAACTGCACCTTTGAGTTCGCCATCTTCATCATGAATTGGCGATCTTTTTATGGAAACCTGGAATTCCTGGCCGGTTCTGGTAAGAAGAACGGCGTCCTTTTGCAGGGGTGCCTCTACTTCTTTGCCCTGGCAGGGCAGATTCATTGGTTTTCGCTCATCGCTGCCTTCAGTTTCAAAAAAACTGCAGATTTCGTCAACCGTATGACCGACGGCCTCTGCCTGAATGACACCCGTAAGTGTTTCCGCAGCAGGATTCATGCTCTGAATCTTGCCGGTAATTCCCGTTGAAACGACCGCCTCGGCGAGAGAGTTCAGAATAATGCGGTGTTTCTCTTCTTCAGTCTGGATCGCCCTGAAAATCATGTCACGTTCGTCAGAAGCGTTTTTCAGCGAAAGAAGCATTGAATTGAGGCAGTTTGCCAGCTTTCTGGTTTCTATTATCCCTGAAGACGGAACATCCGGATAGAAAATACCCTCAGATTCAATTTTTTGCGCTGTTCTGGCAAGTTCGTTAATCGGGTTGCAGAGGCTTTTGGAAAGGGCCGATGCAAGCAGCAGTGCAAGCGAGAGCAGAATGGCTATGATCAAAATAATTTTCCAGCGCAGATTAACCAGCGGCTCATGCAGTTCATCGAGGTAGATAGATGCGACCACATACCAGTCGAGCGGGGCAAAATAATGCACAAAAGCCCTTTTATTGAAAGAATTTCCGGTTTCAATTTCGTTGGGCTTTTTCCATTGATAATCAAGGGTATTGCCATTTTCTTTGCCGATTTTCATCAGGTTATCCATGATGACTTTTTCTTTATCAGGATTTGCCAGGGTTTTCAGAGTTTTTCCAGCATAATCAGGGTGAATCAGCACGTTGTACTTTCCGTCAAACAGGAAAAGATAGCTGTTTTCGGAAATTTTAACCCGGGCAAAAGCCTTTGCGAGCTCATCTTTTATCGCTTCAATTCGTGCCATACTGTCCCGTTCAAGGTCGTCAAAATAAAGACCTGAACCGACAATCCATTTCCATGGTTTGAACTCTTTTACGAAAGAGAGTTTGGATTTGATCTCATTTTTTCCGTCTGGGGCGGGTTTTGGCCAGAGATAATCCACATAGCCTTCTCCCGATTCAACGCAGGCTTCCACAAATGCCTGAAACAGATTCATGTTTTTTCCCCGGGCGCGATTTAACAATGGGTCATCGCTATCCATCCGGGTTCCTTCCAGCTCGGGCATAAATGGGTGTGCGATCAGTAACGGATGAGGGGTTTCGGTGTTATTCACCCAGAGATACCCGGTGCCATCTGAATACCTGACTTTTCTGATGAAATTGAGCGAGTTTTCTTTTGCCTGCTGCTCCGAAATTTTTCCATCAAGACAGGCTTTGTAGTTGTTTTCGATTTCGCTGATCGCTATTGAAACAATGCTTTTTAGAAACTGCTTTCTTTCCGTTTCCAGGGCCGAACGGTGAAAAAGATAGCTCTTATACTGGGTTTCAATATGCAGCTGGGCCATATTCAAAAGATTTCTGGCGTGATCCATCTGCATGGCAACCAGGTTTTTTTCTATCTGTAACTGCTGAAAAACCGAAATCGAAAGTGCAGTGACCATTATCAAAGCAGCAGTTAAAATAAAAACCCTGGCTCTGAATGAGTTCAGAATTGTACCCATAAGTTTCGCCGATATCCCCTGCGCATGAATTTTTTCTGATTTTAAAGAGTGAAAAATGCTGTTTCGATGTTTATTATACTTTAGATAATAACAGAAATTCGCTTACCTTGCGCCATACATTGTATTATTCATTTGTGGGGCGCGAGGGTACAGCAAGAGATCTTTCATTAAACTGGTTAAAGGAGTTCTGTAAAAGGATTTGCTTTATGACGGAAATCTGCCTGAAAATCGGTTTTAATCATTCTTTGAAGATTAGCTTCTGTTTTATTGGAACAGTCCACCAGTCGTTCCCTGAAAAAGTTGAAGGCCCTATCTTCGAAAAGAATTACCTGGTGGCATGATGCGGGCGGCGATTATTTTTTCACCACAATGGGATCCTAGGCAGCCACCGCTGGCACCGGCTCTGCTTTTTCGAGTTCTTGACGATAGCGGAATTGAAACCAGGGTTTTCGATCTGAATCTGGCGCTTTATCGTCGTCTGCTCGATTCGTCGATTTCTGGCGGCATTGAAGACTATCTGATCAAACGGTTGTTTGATCCTGCTTCTCTTGTTGATGCCCAAAATTACATCCGGATTGGTGAAAGGGTGCAACAGCTTTTTGATGAAAGATTTGATCCGCATGGAGGCGGGCGCCTTTTCTGGGATGCGGTTGGCAGCGCCGGTTCGGTCAATACTGCCGCCGGCTGGCAGGCAATTATCGCTGATCCGAAGAATACTGCATATTTTAAACATCTCGAACCGGAAATAAATAGGATTATCAGCTGGAAACCAGATTGTCTGGGATTTTCGGTAATCTCTGACACCCAGTTGCCCGCTTCTCTTGCCCTTGCGTCCTTTTTCCGTGGTTGTCTGCCTGATTGCCGGATAATTTTCGGCGGCGCTGCATTGACCTATCGACGAAGTCTTCTGGCAGAAAAAAGCTGGCTGAGTTCGATCGCAGACGCAATCTGTCTTGGAGATGGTGAGCCATTCTTAGCCGAAATGGGTTGTGGCAGGGGCAGGAATGAACTGCCCAATGCCTTGAGCTGGGGCAGATCTCAAGAACCGGTTTCAGGCCCGTCAAAGATTCAGGATATGTCGTTTTCACCAGCCCCTGATTTTTCGTGCCTGCCACTACAGAATTATCTGACCCCGCATCTGGTAATTCCCGTCGAAACTGCCCGCAATTGCCCGTGGGGGCGTTGTGCTTACTGTATTCATCCGGTCAGATCTGCAAATGGCCGACCAGTGTATCGCCCCAAACCCATGAAACAAGTATCTGCCGAGATCTTTCGATTGTTTGCGGCCGGACATCGGCGCTTTTATATTGTCGATGAGGCGATTCCGCCGGCAAGATTGCGTGAACTTTCAAATTTGGTCCAGGAACTGCCGGATCGGGTTTCCTGGATTTGTTACGCCCGGCTTGACGCGGGACATGACCTTGAAGGTTTTAAAATGGCGCGTGCATCCGGTTGTCGTAAGCTTTTTATCGGCGTGGAAAGCGGCTCAGCCAGAATTTTGAAGCGTTTTAACAAGGGAGTAACTGTTGAAACGGCACAAAAAGTATTGCTGGATGCGGCAACCGCGGGGCTGGCAGTGCACTTTTTTCTGATGACCGGCTTTCCGCAGGAGGATGCGTCTGACCGGCAGGCAACTCTTGACCTGCTGGCCAGAGTTTTACCCGCTTTCGAACCCTTTGGTTTTTCCTTTGACCTGTTTTCACTCTCGGCTGAACTTGAAACTGATTTGATGGCAGATCCTGCATTATTCGGCTGGTCAGGTCTGTCAGGTGAAACAAAAAATGATCTCGCCTGGCAATTTCCGGTACAGTCGGGCAGAACAGCCGCCGATTCGTTGATGCAATTCAAGGCTGCAATTCATAAGCTTGCCGATCAGATTTTGGGGTCTGGTTTCGGTCTTCGCCATGCCGGTCTGTCTCAGGACAGCCTGCATCTGCTGCTTCTCGAAGCGAGAGATTGATCGGGCGGCGTTTTTTAGAATTCACTTGTGAAGTTCATGGTTTTGGCATATTTTGAAAAAAATTGAGCGATGGGAACAGACAGCATGGTAAAAATTCACAGATTAACTGCCAATTCAGGCCAGAAATGGTCAGAAATTCTTGCCAAACTTGAATTCGCCGAAGAAGCAGAGTTGTTTGACCTGGAAATCAGCGCAGAAATTGATTCATGTGAAACAGGAATTTCTTTGCCCAATGCTGTGTTGCGAGAGGTTTATC
This sequence comes from Candidatus Rifleibacteriota bacterium, assembly GCA_049325495.1. GTDB lineage: Bacteria > Muiribacteriota > Ozemobacteria > Ozemobacterales > Ozemobacteraceae > DYKG01. The sequence continues at coordinate 6,140 of JBMOKV010000578.1, forward strand.
GAAGGCTGATCGCTGCCGGTTTCGCGTTTGATTCTTTTTCCTTTGAACCGGGGCGGGCATCTGAGGGTGGACTGATCAGAGCACGTGTACAAAGATTGCCGGCAGGAAAACGTGCCCCTGGTTT
>JBMOKV010000579.1:0-6252 GCA_049325495.1 Candidatus Rifleibacteriota bacterium
AAAAGAAACGGCAACCCACGCCTGATTTGCGCGCCCGAAACAGAGCTGAAGAAAATGCAGAGATTGATCAATGTTCGTCTGCTTGGCGGATTGCGGACCCATTATTCATGCACCGGCTTCGAACCGGGCGAATCAATCGTTTACAATGCAGAACCCCATGTGGGCAAAAAGGTTCTTATCAAGATCGACATTCGTGATTTTTTTTCCTCTACCAAAGAAGACAGGGTATTTGCATTCTTCAAAAAGCTGGGCTGGAACAATGAAACAGCAGATTTTCTGACGATGCTGACCACTTTCAATGGGTCATTGCCACAGGGTGCCCCAACCAGTCCAAGATTGAGCAATCTGATCAATTACCGGCTAGACTGCCGACTAGGGGCTTTTGCCAACCAGGTTGGGGCCGAATACACCAGGTATGCCGATGATATTACCTTTTCGCTCAACGAAGACGACAACTTTAAAATCACGCAAATATTGAGTTTTGCAAGAATGATTCTGCTTGACACCGGCTATCGGCCAAACAAGAGAAAAATAAGGGTAATCAGAGCACATCAGCAACAGAAAATAACCGGCCTGGTGGTAAACCAGAAAATTCAGCTTCCCCGCGAAACCAGACGCTGGCTGCGTGCGGTCAAGCACCGCAAGAAGAAAACCGGCAGCTGCAGTCTGAGTGAAAAGCAGCTGCAGGGTTGGCTTGCTCTTGAAAACATGGTTGAAAAGCAAAGAGAGTAATTTGATCAATTTCTCTGCCCCGCCCCTCCTGAAATTTCAGGTCTCCTGTATATTTTTTAAACAGCCTTGATGGCACGCTTTTTGCTTCACAAACACTGCATTCCAGGAAAGGAGCGCTTAAATTATACAAGCCGCTTATATGAGAAAAACCAAAATACTAGTTACACTTGGCCCCGCAGCAGAAGAAGAAAATGTTCTTAGAAGCCTTATTGACGCAGGAATGAACGTAGCACGCCTGAATTTTTCCCATGGAGATTTTGTCGAGCATGGTACCCGGGTGGAAAGAATCAAAAAGTTGCGTGAAGAGATGAAAAAGCCCGTTGCATTGCTGCTTGACACCAAAGGGCCGGAAATTCGCGCCGGCGAAGTTGAAAACGACAAAATTTTTCTCGAGGCTGGTAAAAAAATAACCATCACCACCGAAAAAGTAATGGGCACTCCTGATATTTTAAGCATTTCTTACGAAAAGTTGCCCTCGATGCTTGAACCAGGCAACTCGATTCTGCTCGATGACGGCCTGATTCAACTGCATGTGGACCGCATCATCAATTATCAGACGGTTGAATGCACGATAATGAATAACGGCAGCATCAAGTCAAAGCGTGGGGTCAACGTTCCCAGACTCCATCTCAATCTGCCCAATCCGACACCCAAAGACCGCGATGACATAAGGTTCGCCGCCGAAAACGATTTTGATTTTATCGCCGTTTCTTTTGCCGAATCTGAAGATACGATCAGGCGCGTAAAAGCAATTCTCGATGTAGAAGGCAAACCCAACATCAAGGTTATTGCCAAAATCGAGAATCATGCGGGCCTGGCCAACTTTGACAGCATTCTCGAAGTCGCTGACGGCATTATGGTTGCCCGTGGCGACCTTGGGGTTGAACTGCTTCCCGAAGAAGTACCGATTGTCCAGAAAGAAATCATCAGACGCTGCTACATGGCCGGGAAACCCGTCATTACCGCGACTCAGATGCTGCACAGCATGATTGAATCACCCCGCCCCACCAGAGCCGAAGTTTCTGACGTTGCCAATGCAATTTATGACTTTACTTCTGCAGTTATGCTTTCGGGCGAAACCTCGGTCGGAAAATATCCGATTGAATGTGTAAAGCTTCTTGACCGGGTCGCCTCAAATACAGAAGACGCAATAGATTACAAGCGAATTTATTCCGCTTACAACAATATAGAGCAATTGAGTGACCGAACCAGTGCGGTAACCAATGCGGCTATCACCACTGCCTATAACGTGGGAGCCAGGGCTATCATAACCGTCACTGAAAGTGGCAAAACCGCTCAAGCATTATCAAAACTGCGATCTAGCATTCCAATCATCGCAGTTGTTTCCAATTTGAAGCTGTATAACCAGCTCAGCATCAACTGGGGCATTACCCCGGTTCTGGGTGGAAAATTCAACAGCATTGAAGAGCTTTATCGTGAATCGATTCGGCTCAGTCGGCAAACCGGCATAATCAGCGACGGTGACACCGTGATAATGGTGGCCGGCCTGCCCGTAGGCCGCAGCGGCGGCACCAACATGATCAAGGTTGAAACCGTGGGAAACGCTTCCAAATGTCCGAACCGGCGCAAATCAGATGAAACCAATACGGCATTGCAATTCTCTCTCGGCCAGGAAAAAACAAGCCACAGCCGACTGAATCATCAGAATCAGAACGGCAGTGGCCCTCTTTCACTGCTGAGTCGCCCAATAGTTTCGAGCCCCCATCGGCATCACAGTCAGGGCTGATTTTTTCCAACAAAACCTTTTACTGCTTCTAAAAAGCAGTTATTCTGTTCGGCGCTGCCGATACTGACCCGCAGATGGTTTTTCAGTATCGGATGGGCGCCGACGTCGCGTATGGCGATGTCACTGTTCTTCAAGTGTTCAAACAGTGCCGACGACTTTTCACCGATGGTGAAGGTCTGAAAATTAGTAAAGGTTGGCCATGTTTTCAGTCCTGAAATTTTCTGCATCTCAGCGAAAAGCTGCTGTTTAAGAGCGATAGTTTCTTTAACCTGTCCAAGAAAAATCTGACGATTCATCAGCATGGTTAAAACAAATGTTTGAACCAGGATACTGGTATTGAAAATCGTTTGAACCTTTCTGATCTCCTCTACGTTTTCAGGGGTGCTCACCAGGTAACCGAAGCGAACCCCGGCAGCTGAAAACGACTTGGAAAAAGACCGGACAATAATCAGGTGCGGAAAATCTCCGATCCGGTCGATCCAGGTTTTGCCGGAAAACTCAAAATAGGTTTCATCGATAATCACTGGCTTTTTTGTATTGCTGAGAATGTAAAGAATCTGGTTGTCGGAAAGCAGATGCCCGGTCGGGTTATTGGGGTTGCACAAGACGCCAAGGCGACAATCAGGCAGGTTAAGAATATCCACGTACTCTTTTTCATTAAAGCTCAGATCCCGGTTGAAATTCTGAAATCTGATGTTCAAACCTGCGGCGCGGCTGTAGGTCGAATAGTCGAAATAAGAAGGCGCATGAGTAAGAACGAACGACTGATTATCTTCTTTTACGGCCAGAAAACAGGCAAACAGCATGTCATCGGCCCCATTTCCCCATAGCAGGTTTTTTCCGGTCACACCATGTCCCACATAATCTACCAGCGCCTTCTTCAATTCACCGGTTACCGGACTGAAATAGCGGTTGAGAGAAACCTGTCGAAGGCTTTCCTGAAAAGCTTCGTCGATTGCCTGATAAGGATCGAGTGGGCTCTCGTTGAGACAAAGCATATGCTTCTTTCTGGGCACTGAAATGTCGGCCGGTGGCCCGGCTCTAAGGAGATCCTGGCGGAAAAGTGTCATTTAGGTAATTCCTTTCGCAAGCCTTTTTTTGGAAATTCTAACAGCCGGTATGATACAATTCAACAAGTTAGAATTTTTGTGGTAGGTAATCAATGGCACGTCATGGATCGGGAAAAAGCAACTCTTCAAGCGGCTGCCTGGGCCTTTTTGTTTTCGTTGCAATTTTGCTGCTGAACCTGTTTATCGAGGTCAGCGACGTAGACCAAAAATACGAAAGCCCTCGTTCAAACAAAGTTTTAACTCTTTCCCAACACCTGAAGCAATTTGATGACCAGCAGCTGATAAAAATGCTTGAAGAACCTGGCTTTTTGTCCAGTGTAGAAAAAAAGACCGGGCGCAATCTGCTGCACATTGCCGCTGAGATAAACCGGCCTGGGTTCGCCATGGTTCTGATCGAAAAGGGTCTATCAACTGACCAGACGGATAAACGTAACAACACCCCTCTGATGCTTGCCCTGTTTTACAATTCACCGGAATGCGTAGAATTGCTGATGCGATATAAGCCGGATCTGAAAATCAGGAGCAAGGGGCACAATCTGCCGATTCACACCGCTTCCAAATATGGCTATTTCAAAGTTGTAAAAGAATCACTCAGACAGGGTGTTAATCCGGAAAAGAAAGATTATGCCGGTAACACCCCCCTTCATATTGCCGCCAAGGAAGGGCACCTCGACATTGTGGTGCTGCTGCTGGAAAATGGGGCCGATCCTTCTGCCTCTGGCTGTGGTGGGTGGACACCGGGAGATTTTGCCTTCAACCGCCACCGGGACATTTCTCTTTTTCTGCAGAGCAAAGGCGGTCATCTCAGCCAGGGCCAGCTGAAAAGCGAATTTGGCCTTTATGATGGCTGGCCTCTTCCGCAGCTATATGAAATTAAAAGTTCGACAAAAGGTCCGGCCGAAGAGCTTTTCGAAGCGGTATTGCAAAACGACACGGCTTTACTAGAATCGGTAGCTGACTCAGCTGATTTTGACGCAAAAAGCAAGGCCGGCACCCCATTGCTATGCTTTGCCCTTCTCAATAAAAAAAGTGCCGCGGCACAAATTATTCTCGACCGGGTTAAACTTATCGATCAGACCGATAAAATCGAGAGATCGCCGCTGATCTGCGCAACGATCAGCGATGACGAAACGCTGGCAATAAAAATCATCGAAAAAAAGGCAAACCCCAATCTGAAAGACATGTCAGGCAGTTCAGCACTGCATCATGCGGTCAAAAACTGGCAGAACCGCCTGATTCCCTTGCTTATCACTGCCGGGGCCGATGTTTTTGCAATCAACCGCATGCAACAGGGACCACTGCATATTGCTGTCGAAGCCAACAATCTGCAGATAGTCGAATTTCTGATTCAAAACGGTTGCGATGTTAACCTTGAGGATGCCAGGGGAAATACTGCACTTCACCTTGCCGCCATACAGGGAAACAGGCAGATGATCGAGCGCCTTTTGAAAAATGGGGCTGACCCCTATGCCAGAAATATTGCGGGAAACAAGCCTGCCGACCTGATTGCCAAAGACAAGCCTGAGCTTCATAAATTGTTCAAAAACCGCAGCGAAATCGAGGGCATAAACCCGGCCCAGAAAGCTCCGGCTGAAATCAATCTCAATTTGCCGCCGGTAAAAAACCCGGGGGCCGAAGAGGAACTCTGATTGCAGAATCATGGCAGGCCGACCGCGCGCCTGAAGATTGGAACCGGCACCCCACCCGTTTCCCGAATAATGGCAATCTGGTTTTTTGGTCTGATTCTTCCTTTGCTTGCGGGAAAAATGATTTTGACCGGTCTGCGGATTGAATACGCTGAATCTGCAAAAAGCAGTCTGATCAATAACCTGTCTGAAGAAATAAGAAAGTTTTACCGGGAATGCTCGATAAAAAACCATATCAGCTGTAATCTCGACTTCATTGAATCGAACGCCGGACTGCCCGGTCGTTCTTCAAATCTTCAGCCTTCTGATTCTTCGAGTTTTTCACAACCGAAAACCATTGCTAAAGCGCTGCTAAATTCAATGCAGAAAACTCTCAGGGCGTCTCCGGTCATTTTATTGTGCGCCAACCAGACAGACGTCGAAATGATTACCAATGAGGCAGATTTCCCGTGGTTTCCAAGGCCGGGTCAGAAGGCCGCCGGCAGCCTGATGAAAAAAATCATGATGCAGAAACAGTCTGATTCTAAAAAAAGCCAGAGCAACAAAAATCAGACAATAAATACCAGGCTGCTGCAGAATTTTTCCAGCTCGATTTCCGGCTCTTATTTCTCCATGCTCGATCAGCAGGAAGATGTTGAAGAAGCCTTTCTCGACAAGGGAACCGGCGACAAAATTTTTTCAATCAAACGTTTTTTTACCCTGCCTGATGGGCAATGCGTTTTTGCATATTACGCCATGTTCAGCGAATCAAGCTTTTCTGCCAGAAAACTAGCGTCTGATGCCTGCAAAAATGCCGGTAAGGGAGTCACCAGAAAAATAGTCTGGCGACCGATAAAATTTTCGGCATTTTCACATCAGGAGAAAGATAGAATCAGTCTATTCACCCCAGTTCCCTATGAACTTCTTAGAATCGGTTCACATCAAAGAAAAGATATTCTGAGAAAGATTTTTCAGCAGGGAAAGTTTAAAAAACCTGCCGGCACATTATTTCTTCAGGTAAGCGGTCAGATTGAGATGGAAGAATATGATCGACTGCACAACATTTTCAGTCTGGCAG
>JBMOKV010000580.1:0-6230 GCA_049325495.1 Candidatus Rifleibacteriota bacterium
CAAACCCGTTCTGCTTTTAGCCAGTTGAACCCTCTTTTTTTTCTTGTTTTCATCAGCCGCATGTTCTATCTTAAAAGAAATATTGGACAAAAATAAAAAGCTTTACCTGAGGAGCAAACCATGGCAGCCATCAAAGGCAAAATCCAGAAAGGCCTGGGTGAATCTAAAAACACTGTCCGCGAACAGATGCCTTTTTTCCGGGAAGTCTTTCCTGAAGTGGCCGATTGCAAAGAAGGCACAATCAACATCATACTTGAAAAGCCGCTGGTAATTATCAGCCCGGATTTTACCACCGACCCCCTTCCCTGGCACCCGGCGTTCAAGATCGTTAAAGGCGGTGAAGTTTTCAAATTTCTCCGGATCAATCTTAAGGTTGATGGCTGTGAATCAGTAAATGCCTGGATTTACAAAGCCCAGTTTTCACCATATCACGACAATCACTATTACATCGAGGTTCTGGCACCGCCTCTCAACTTCAGCGGAACTCCGAGCTGCGAAATCGAAGTGAAAGCCAACTGCATCGAAGGCATGGTAGTCATCGGCGACTCTGAAAGAGTCAGCAGCAAAAGCAAGTAACCCAGAAGAAATGGAACTTTTGCGTCTTTCCGATCGGGTCAGGCTGATACCTGGTCCGGTCAACATCGGCGTCATTCTTCTTGAAAGCAGTCGTGTTGCCCTTATCGACTCTGGCCTCGACCCACGCCACGCCAGCCAGATTTTTGAACTGCTTTCCGATTATCGCTTCAAAATCGACCGCATTTTCAACACCCACGCCCACGCAGATCATATCGGGGGCAACAACTTCTTTCAGCAGAAAACCGGTTGTCGAATTCTGGCCTCGACTCTTGAAGCACCGATGATCAGACAACCTTTAATTCAAGCTGCAGTTCTTTTTTCGGGGGCTCCGATTCCGGACCTGGCCAACCGCTTTATCGTGGCCGATCAAAGCCAGGTTGAAATCTTCGCAGACAAAGAATTTTTTATTGACGATCTGAATATTCAGCTGCTCGATCTGCCTGGGCATTCAGTTAATCAGAAAGGCTTTATCATAGATGGAATCGCTTTTCTTGCCGATTGCCTTTTTCCCGAAAGTTTTTTTAAAAAACAACGACTGCCCTTTGTTTATGACCCGATGGCACAGATTGAGACTCTCGAACGCCTGCGCAGTCTCAGTGCAGGCACCTATGTAGGCGGCCATTTCCTGCCAATGCATGAAATTAAAACGCTGCTAGAAACCAACCTGGCAGTAATCAACAGTTCACTCGATTATTTACTCGATTCTCTAAAGATTCCCCAGCCCCAGGACCGAATTATCAAAAATTTTCTTGATCATTTCGGCATTAAAAAAACGAACTGGGAATATTTCCTTTACAGAGCCACGGTCAATGGATATCTTTCTTCATTGTACAAACAGAAGAAAGTAAGGTATCGGGTTCTCGACAGCCTGTTGATGTGGTATGCAGTTTAAAAAAATCAATCTGCTGGGAATTATTGCACTGCTGGTTGCTTCTACCGCCATCATGGCGCAGGATGCCAGTCGCTGGCAGCGAATTCCTTACCATGGCAGCGGCAGATTTGTCAGAAATCCGTTGCACAACCATGACCAGCCAGGCGTGGTTTTTCCCGTAGTTTACGAAAAACAGCCGGTACGTCCTTTGTTAAGAATGATCAGGAAAAATTTCCCCGAGCTTTCTGCCCCCAAAAGGGCCGGAGAAAGTTTGCCAGCCACCATCGATATGAGCCAGTCCGCGCTGCTGCTGCAAAATCTTCAGGCAGAAGCGGACTTTTTACTAAAGACGGCTTCAGAAACCATTTCCGCTGCCTCACCCACCAGATCACTTTTTTAGTTTTCAATTGAGTTGAAAAGGGCTGATCTGTTAGAATGTAAACAATGGTCAATTATAAAAATTACAAAGTAATTATTCCGTACAGTGAGTCGGCCAGCCCGCGAAAGAAGTTCAAAATTGAATACAGTATCGAGGCTGCTGACCGGGCTTCGGCGTTGCGTAAAGCTGAGCGGGAGTTTTCTTCTTATTCTGAGTATAACAGTGCATCATGGGTTCGACAGATCGAGCGGGAAGGAATAAGAATCTGGAAAATCCTGCCCGACATGCCACAAACCCCTGACCACATCGATGATCTTGCCAAAAAGCTCGATTCAGAAGACGAAGATATTATCTACAACTGCCTGAAAGCTCTGGGTGAAATTGAAGACTCGAGTGCCAGCGATCGTATAATTCGCCTGTTTTCTCATAAAAACCCGGATATAGTTGCTCTGGCGGTTGAAACTCTCGGAAAAATCGGTGATCCCAGTAATCTGGGCGCCATAATCAACCTGTACCATCCCGAGAAGCATCCCCGGGTAAAAGCCTGCATCGTTTCTGCAGCCGGGAAAATGGCTCTGCCAGACGATCAGATTCTCGATTTCATTGCCCGGGCACTTACTGACAATGACGCAAGAGTAAGAGCAAATGCCGTTGAAGCTCTGGAAAACCTTAAAATTGCCGACACCGCGCGATTGCTTCTTCCGATGCTTGAAGATGAAGACAACCGGGTAAGGGCCAACGTTATCAAGGCGCTCTGGAATAAAGACGACCACAACAAACTGCTTGAAGCATTGAAAACCATGGCCAATGATGAGAACCCGTGGATGAAAGCCTCATGCATCTTCGTTCTTGACCGGGTTGATATACCCGGGCGCATCGAACTTCTCGCCGACATGTGCCTTGAAGAACACCCCAAAATCAGGGAAAATGCCCGCCAGGCAATTTTTCGGGTGCATGACCTCGAATGTCTGCCTTATTGGCTTGAATTGATCAGTAACGAACATGAATTTTCCCTGGTTTCCCAGAAAATTCTTCAATTTGGCGAAAAGGCCCTGACCCCTCTTTTGAGTTTCAAAGGGTCTACCGAAACCAGTAGGGCTTATGCCGCAGACCTGCTCGACCTTTTAGAACAGCAGGTGCTGCAGAAATCCGGCTGGATAAGCTGGTTGAAAACCAAGCAAAAAAGGCTATTCAAGAACTGAGCAATTGATAATGGCCGGTAAATGTGATAGCATTCTGCATCAATATCACTCAATATTACAAACGAGCACAGAAAAATGAAAGAACAACCCACTAGAATGAAGACAGTCGCCCTGTATGCAGTGCTGTTGATTCTGTTGTTGACAGCGTTTTCCAATATTGCCAACACCAAGAAAGTCGACCGCCTGACCTATTCCGAATTCCTGGATGTACTTCAGGGAAAAGATTCCAGCAGGAAAATTCTGCGGATAAAAATCAATGAACGGGAGATTACCGGCCGAATTCAAAAGCAGGTTACTCTTGGCACCGGCAATGAAGCCACCAATTCCCATTTTCACACAGTCGCCCCCGATGATCCGGGCCTGATGGAAATCGTTCGCAAAAGCAATGTAATTATCGAAGCCGAACCGCCGGCACAGATGTCATGGTGGCTGAACCTGCTGATCAACTGGTTCCCCTTCATTCTTTTGATCGGTGCCTGGCTGTATATTCTGCAGAAAATGCAGGGCGGCGGTGCCAAAGCCCTGAGTTTTGGAAAAAGCCGGGCCAGAATGGTCGATCCGACCGAAAAGAAGGTGCTTTTCAAAGATGTTGCGGGAGTAACCGAAGCGAAAGAAGACCTGCTCGAAGTGGTTGAATTTCTTCGCGAACCCAGCAAATTCACCAATCTTGGAGCCAAGATACCCAGAGGCGTGCTTCTATTCGGGCCTCCAGGCACTGGCAAAACTTTGCTTGCCCGTGCTGTTGCCGGCGAAGCAAATGTTCCCTTCTTCAATATTTCCGGTTCTGAATTCGTTGAAATGTTTGTCGGCGTTGGTGCATCAAGGGTTAGAGATTTGTTTGAGCAGGCCCGCAAAAATGCACCCTGCATCATTTTCATGGATGAAATCGATGCGGTTGGTCGTCAGCGTGGTGCAGGACTCGGCGGTGGACACGACGAACGCGAGCAGACACTGAACCAGCTGCTGGTCGAAATGGATGGTTTTGACAACACCAAAGGCATCATTCTTGTGGCAGCAACCAACCGCCCCGACGTTCTCGATCCGGCGCTGCTTCGCCCTGGCCGCTTTGACCGGCGCATCGTCGTTGACCAGCCCGATATTCTGGGTCGCGAAGAAATTCTGAAAATTCACGTACGCGACAAACCAATTGCCGAAGATGTTGATTTGACCGTGCTGGCCCGTCGAACACCTGGTTTTGTGGGCGCAGACCTGGCGAATCTTACTAATGAAGCCGCGATTCTTGCCGCGAGATGCGGTCGCAAAATCGTCACTATGAACGATTTCGAAGCATCGATCGATAAAGTAATTGCCGGCTCCGAAAGAAAAAGCCGCATTATTTCAGACAAAGAAAAAGAAAATACAGCATTCCATGAAATGGGACACGCACTGGTCGCCGCATTTCTGCCGGGAACTGATCCGGTACATAAGATTACCATCATTCCTCGTGGTATGGCACTTGGGCTCACCATGCAGCTTCCGGTCGAAGATCGCCTGACCGTTTCAAAAACCCATCTGTTCAACCAGCTTTGTATTCTGCTGGGCGGCCGGGTTGCCGAAAATCTGATTTTTAAAGAAATTACCTCTGGTGCGAGAAACGATATCGAACGCGCCACTAAAATTGCAAGGAAAATGGTTTGTGAGCTTGGTATGAGCGATGAAATCGGGCCATTACATCTTGGCGACGATAACCAGACTGTTTTTCTCGGCCGGGAATTCAATACAAGAAACGACATTTCAGAAGAAACCGCCCGCAAAATCGACAAAGAAATCAAGGATATAATCGACAGCGCCCTGAAAAAGGCGACTCAGATTCTTTCCGACAATCTTGAAAAGCTCGAAAAGTTTTCAAGACTGCTGCTTGAACGCGAAACCATCAACGCCACCGAATTCCAGGATCTCCTCCAGGGAAAAGAGCTGCCACCGATGGCTACCCGAAAGGCAGTTGAAGAAAAAGCGATAGAAGCGATTGCCGACGCAGCAAAAGAAGTTCCTGCAAAAGCTGTGGCCCCGCAAAAGAATGAAGGAAACTACCAGAAATAGCGCTTCTGATTGAGCAACGAAAAACCCGGTGTCAGAACGAAAGACACCGGGTTTTATTAATTAATTAATTAATTAATTCAGCCGAGAACCTGTTTTACCGTTGCCAGAACTCTTTCCGGCTGTAGTGGTTTTACCAGAAAACTCTTGGCTCCCGCCATTACAGCGGCCTTCACCTTATCAACCTGGCCCATGGCCGAACACATAATTATTTTGGCATTGGGGTCGATGGCCAGAATCTTTTTAACCGCAGTAATCCCATCCATGTCGGGCATGGTAATATCCATGGTTACCAGATCGGGCTTGTGCTGAGTATACATCTCAACGGCCTCATTGCCGTTAGATGCTTCTCCGACCACTTCAAATTCATTGTTCTCAAACAGATGTTTGAGCATAAGCCGCATGATAGTAGCATCGTCAACGATCAGAATTTTCTTTCCCACAACCCAACCTCTTTTCTGCATGAAGTGCAGTCATTCGACTTTATAATACAATGAATATCCGTACATGTCAAAACAGAACATCATATTCAGAAAAACTATTTTGACGCGTATCGGCAGACGTAGTCCTTGAAATACCTGTCGAAAAATGGTTTTGGCACAAAAGCAGCTGCACCCACAGCAAGAAGCTTGTAAATATTTTTTATTCCAGAATATTCTCCCAGTCCAATGACTGGTATCGATGAAAGCGATGGTTCTTTCTGCATTGAGTAAATAAGCCATTCGCCCTCTTTCTGGGTGAAAACCCGATCGGTTACCACCAGAGCTATTTCAGGGCGCTCAGCAAGAATCTTCATCGCTTCGCGAACCGATGAAGTTTCGGTAACAGTGAACCCCAAACTGTGCAGAACACTGTTAATTTTTTCACGAACCTCTTGGTCATCCGTCACTATTAATGACTCTCTCATATGCTGCCCCAACTATTGATTGATTTTGAGGGAGTATTATTTACTGATTTCTTATTCTAAATCTATGATAACAAATTAAGTACCTTACCCGCAATCGACGGCAAATCACAGATAAACTCAACACCTCCGGTATTTATGGCGACCTTGGGCATACCGAAGACTACACAGGTAGCTTCATCCTGGGCAATGGTATGGGCGCCGGCATCGCGCATGGCTTTCAACCCGGTGGCACCGTCACTGCCCATCCCGGTAAGTATT
>JBMOKV010000581.1:0-6210 GCA_049325495.1 Candidatus Rifleibacteriota bacterium
AAGAAATACGTTATTGTTGGTATTTACCTGGTTCTGTCGATAAACCTGAGTGCTCTGGTTACTCGAAGAAAAGCCGTTTGCGAATCCATTCCCGGTATTGTTCTGGAAATTGGAAGTTTTGTTTGAGCCGATCGTTACCGAACCTGCCGAAAAAGAACCTGCTTTGGCAGAAGCCTCGCGGGATTGACCCATCAGTTGATTAACCAGTTTTCGGGTATGCTCTTCAGGAATAGCGGCTCTTGCATCAGCTGGAGCTGCATTGAACTTGAAGCTTGACTGAATCTGGCCTTCTGCAGAAACTTCAGATTTTGCGGTGGCTGTGCTTTCAAATTGTGCATTTTCACTGGTTGATCGCTGGTTTACTCGCCTGAATGATTCTCTTAGAGATTCTCCATCGCGGGCCGCTGTTTCGGAAGCAATTTTGGGGCTTTTTTCAGATTCTTCTGCTTCAACCCTTTTCGCTTCTTTCTTAGCGCTCTTGTCAGGATCAACTGTTTTTTCTACCTGTTCTTCATTTTCCGATTCAATGCTTTCCATGGTTTTAGTTGAATCGCTGTCAGCCTGCTGCTCGGTTTTTTCTGCTTCCTGAGGCGCATTTCTATGAAGCTTTCTGGAATTTCCTGACAAAGCTTCATGATGCTTCATCGAACCTTCGAAAGTTTCTTCCGAGACTGCAACCTGATGCGCTTCGTTGATCTGAATCACTGCCTCAGCAGCTTTTTCAATCATCCCCACGAATTCTTCCGAATTAATCACGGATAGCATTTGCTCTTTTTCAACTGAATCTGGCATTTCTTCGAGAAGCGCCAGAAGCTGGTCAACAAAAACCTGTGGGTTGTCTCCAATTTCCTGGAGTTGTTCGCTGTCGAGCTGCGCAAGAGTTTCAATCAGGGCAAGTTTCTGCTCTTCAGAAAGATCAACGGGCATCAATTCCGAATTTTCAGCAAGCCATTGCTCAATAGCAGCTTTTCGGGAACTAACTTCATTCGCAGTTTCATTCTCCGAGTTTTTTTCTTCAGAAATTTTCTCGTCAGCCCTTTTCAAGTCTTCAGCGGGCTTTTCAACTTCTGCTTCTTGATTTGAAGAAGCTTTTTCTGCAGAAGGTTTCTGAGAGGAGCTGTGGATCGTCGGTTTTTCCCAAAGGTTTATTGCTTTATAGCTGGTCTTTTCCCATGGCTTTTCCGTCGTTCTGGTTTCCAGATTACTGATTGCTGAGCTCTGATTTGCCGCGGTCTGGTCATTCATCCCGAAGAAAATGCGGTTCTGCAGCAGATTCAGAAAATCATTTCCAGAAGATTCTTCGGTATTCGAATTTTTTGTCTGCAGGAAAAGGGCAGGGGAGAGGGATTTTTCGGTCAGTCCATTTATTTGACTATTCATGTTTTCACCTCCTTTCAATTTTTTATATTTTCCCATTATCTTCATCGTCTTTTTTTTATCGAAGCATTAACTGTTTTTTTAAATTTTTTTTTGTGCCCTTTGCACCTTTCGATCTGTTCCACTTCGGCTGGGCGCGGCTGCGAAATTTGACCTGAAGGACTTAAACTGTGTATCATCATGCAAAAACTGCAGGTGAAAAAAATTGAAGAAAATTCTTGTTCAGCTTTTTCTGTTGATCGTTTCAGCCAGTGCCTATTCTCAGACCCCAACCTGGCCTCTTGATATCGACGTCTCACAGAGTTCAAGCTTTGCCGAATTCCGGGGTTTCAGGTTTCATGCGGGCATCGATTTAAGAACCAATCGCCAGGTGGGGTATCCCGTGAGGGCTATTGAAGATGGCTTTGTTTCCAGAATCAAAGTGCAGTTTCGGGGTTATGGATACGCTATTTATATCGATCATCCAAAAATCAATAAAAGGGTAGTCTATGGACATCTGCAGGATTATTACGGGCCACTCAAGGAATACACCGATAAAAAGCTGCAGAAAATTGGTCAGCGCTTTGGTATCGATGATTTTTTCGGTCCCGACCGATTTCCCGTGAAAAAGGGCCAGGTTGTGGCACTATCGGGTGAAACCGGGTCTGGGCCACCACACCTTCATTTCGAAGTCCGAAACATGGCTGATGAGCCTGAAGCTCCGGCATTTCTTGGCTATCGCCCGCCAGATAAAATTTTTCCATCTTTTCATCAGCTTTATTTAGAGCCATTTTCCTATCCATGCGAAATTAACCGCAGTTTTCAGACTGCCCGATTGAACATTTTACCCGCACGAAAAGGATGGGCTTCCGTCAATGGGCCGCTTCAGATTTCAGGAAAAGCAGGGGTCAAGGTCGGGGTTTCTGACAATAATGGGGTGGGGAACGTTTTCGGGGTTGAATCAATTTCTTTGTCTCTGAATGCAAAAACAATTTTTTCCAGAAATTTCAATCGTTATTCGTATGACCAGAATTCTCAGTGCAGTTTTGTTTACGATTATATAAGGTCTAATCAGAAGGGCACGGGGTATGTGGTAAACCTTTTCAAGCTTAAGGGCGAAAACCTGCCGTTTTCTGCTGAATACCCGGTCGGAGCTGGGATCATTGATGTTCCTGAAAAAACAGCAGGGCACAACCTTGAAATTAATGTTTCTGATTTCGGCTCCAATCGCATCATGCTGAAAGCGGCAATTGAGAAGATTGAAGCTAATTATGATGCTCCGATACCACCTGATGAAGTTTTGGCCAACTATCGAATAGAAGAATTTGTTACCAATTCAAATTCTCTGGTTTTGCTTGGTGCGAGAAAAAATGGTCAGACTCAGGCATTTCGCCGGGGCGGGCTCTTATTGTCGGATGGAAGTGGCCAAAAGACTTCAATTCCCGCAATCATTTCCGGCAAGGATATCGAAATTGCCCTGCCAATTAACAACAGATGGGAAAAGGGGGTCTGGCTCGACTCCCTTCGATTGATGCCCGATTGTCTGTTCGTAGACCAGCGTGGCAGAAAAGTTTTTTCGGAAGAGGGTGGAATGGCGGAGTTTCCAGCCGGTTCTCTATCATTTCCAGTTTTGGCCAGGTTCTTTCGCTCAAACCTGACACCTGTTTCGGGTGGCTCAAAAAAGGCTGGGTATCTTACAGCCATGTCTGCAACCTGGAGACTTGATCCGGGAGATGTGGTTTTTGCCGATTCTGTGAAAATAAAGATTTTGCCGCAAAAACATGATGGAAATATGGCGCAGCTGGGAATTTACGAGGTTAATGGGCCTGGTAAATATTCTCATGCTGGTGAAAAACTTGAGAATGGCTGGCTGGTGGCTCAAACCAGACTGGGCGGGGAATGGGTGGTTCTCTGTGATACGGTTTCTCCGGCGATCGGATACAAAGGTAAAGGAAACGACTATCATCTGGGCAAAGTCTGGATTCTCAGCGCTTCAGACCTGGGTGAAGGCGTCGATTACCTCAGCGCAGCAGCAACGGTTAACGGAAAAATAGCCGAAGTCTATTCTGACCCTGATAAATCTGAAGTCTACGTGGTTCGTCCTGATAAAATAAAAAAGGCAGATCTGGAATTGAAAATAAAAGATAATGCCGGTAATCAGGCAGTATTCAAAAAAAGCCTGTAATTTTCACATCGGTCATTGAGTCTGTCGAACGCGCATGACGCGCTAATGCAAAGTCGCCGCAGTATTGCATGCGATTCGCAAAATGACCGGTTTTAAACCAAAAGTTTTTTCTAAACCAAGATCAAAAAATTCCCAACTCAAAGTTTGGCTTTCTATGAAAATTGACCCCTTGAAAAATTTGTGATAAAAAATAGACTTTGCTGTACACATTAGTCAGAAAATGTTATTTGAGGAGCCTCGGTTCACATGAAAAGAGTTGGATTACTTGCTTTTGCTGTCCTTTTCATTTTGACAGCCTGTATTGTACAGGCCAAAGATTCTGGCGTCAGGTTCTCAGACCTGAGCGGTGAAGTCCTGGTCAGGCCTGATGAAGATCGCCTTGCCTGGGAATTCGCGGAAATGGAAATGATCCTGAATGTCATGGATCACATTCAGACCAAAAAAGACGCGAGCGCGATTCTCAGTCTTACCGACATGACCACTTTCGTCATGAAGCCTGAAAGCGAAATCATTCTGAATACCGAATCGGAAAAGGAAAACAAGATCGAGCTTCTCGCCGGCAAAGTCTGGGTTAACGTTAAAAAAATGGTAAAAGACGGTACCATGAACGTTGAAATGAGCCAGGCCGTTGCAGGTATCAAAGGTACAAATATTACCTGTTCTTCGAATCAGGATGGCAGCGAAAACCGCATTCAGGTTCTGCGTGGTATCGCCAGCGTAATGATTCGCGAATCAAAAGAGCAGATAGAACTGGCTGAAGGCGAAGAGCTGGTTGTAAAAAAAGGTGTAAAACCAGAAAAGGTTGAAATCAACGTCGAGCAGGAACAGAAAGTCTGGGAAGAGCAGACCTCCAAGCTGGGGCAGGCTATTCAGATGAACGATATTCCTGAAACTATCAAAAGCCTAATTGAAACTGAACGTTCTGAATATTCCAGAATTAAATCATCATTTGAAAAATTGATTGCGATGGAAAAGGTTGCCGCTGAAGAAGCAGCTGAAATTGCCAAGGATGCCGAGCGCTTTATTGGCATTATCCTTGAAGACAATCTGATTCTTGCAAGCATGCGCAAAAAAGTAGAGGCGGCAATGATGATGCCCGATGTGAATGCGAGTGATAAAGTGCTTCTTTCCGGTTATCTGAGACAGATCGCTGATGCATCTACAACCATCCTGGGTTTCCAGTCTGAAGCGGTAAAAATTATGCGCTATCAGTTCAAACTGAGCGCACTGTATGAAGATGTCTCAACTGAGCTTGAAATGGTTATGTCTGAATTCACTTCGGTAGCAACAGAAATTGACGGAATTAAAACCGAAGTTTCCAGTAACCCCAACGGCAAAAGTCAGGATTGGTTCCTCGATGCCATAGAGGTTCTTCAGACTAAGCTTCAAGAACTGGAAGATCAGATGCAGAAAGCCCAGGCTCTTCTCGAGAAGAACCCAACCGATCTCAATGTTCAGACTCTCATAAAACAGATATCCGGCATGCAGACTCTTATTGGGTCGATGCTGAAAGATCTCGCCATTGTTGAAATCAGCCCCTCGACAATTACTGAATTGAATCAGATCGACGACCTGTTGTCTGATCAGATGGTCGCTCTGCAGAATGAAATTACTGCCTACAACAGCATAAGCGCATCAACCTCCGATGTTGCTGAAAGACGGCTGCAGTCTTCCCTCAAGATCATGGACAATTACGCCAGGGTCAGAAGAAATTACCTGTCGGCTCAGCGGCTCTACGATTCGGTTATGAGGGCCACTCAAGGTGCAAAATACAAGACTTCTGAACAGGGTGAAACCGAAACCCTCTGGCAGAATATCAGCGACCGGTTCCAGCAGCTTGGCATCGTGGCCAATGAACTGCAGTCGAACATCGAGTCACTCGAAAGTCAGCTGCGCCAGTGGCTGAAATAAGAAAGCAGGGGGATGACATTATGAAAAAGTCAATACTGGTAACGATTCTTGTCGTGCTGACGCTTGCCGTTCAGCCTGTTTTCGCAATCTCGGTCGCAAGTGAAAGAGCTTTGAATGCCTTCACCCGCTACGAACCCGACTTCGCCAACTCAATGCGTCGTCTTGAAGAACTTGACCGAAAAGTGGTTAATCAGAATATCTCTGCTGACAGCAATGAATTCCGAATCATCGCTGAAGATGCTGACGATATCATGGATTACGTTCAGAAGCGCTTCGACCTGATGGAGGACCTTTTTACCACCGTTTCAGGCGATTATCCTGCCGACCGCCCTCAGCTTTTCGAAGGCTTTTCACGCATCGAAGATCTTTACCGTGAAAACCGCAATTTCTATACCCAGAAATTCGTTGAAGTTGGCAAAGTCCCGGCCGTCGAATCGGGAAAAGTGGAAACCGGGGAGCCCGCTGCCGTTGAAGAAACCGCCGCTGAACCAGTTCCCGCCACTGAAGTTAAAACAGCTGAACCAGTAACAGAAGCTGCTGCCGTCAAACCCGAAGAAACTGGCAAAGCCGAAGAAAAGAGCAAAAAGGTTGAAGTAAGCGGCTTGTTGAATCTGGATTTCCGCAATCGCAACGAAGTTTATCGCACCCAGTCCAACGCCGCTCCGTTTACCACGGTTGAAAGTGCTCTACCAAACAATTTGGGCCAGGCTAAGCTTTCATTGAAATATAAATTTGATGAAAAACGCGAACTCTATGTT
>JBMOKV010000582.1:0-6170 GCA_049325495.1 Candidatus Rifleibacteriota bacterium
AGAAGCAGCTGCCCGCCATAACCGTCATAACATCGTTGCGGCTGCCGTTGCCTGAAACAAAAGCCCTGATTTTTTCGCGATAGTCATCGTTCCATTTGCCGAGCCGGGTATTGCGGAAATCACTTTTGCCCCACTGATTGCGGTTCCAGTCGGCGGCCCAGGGTTCGGCGACGATGATCGTGTCTTTCGGCAGTTCATCGAGAACTCTCTGGAAAGTGTGCTTGTCGATAATGGTTCCAAGGTCGAAGCGGAAACCATCGATATGAAATTCTTTCTGCCAGTATTTCAGGCTGTCGAGAATCACTTTGCCGCCCATCGGGCTGTCAGAGCGGAATTCATTGCCGCATCCGGTGCCGTTCCAGTAGTATTTTTTGTTATCCATCAGACGGTAATAGCCTGGATTGTCTAAACCTTTAAAATTCAGGGGCAGCCCGCGGTGGTCACCCTCGCTGGTATGGTTGAACACCACATCCATTACCACGGCAAAACCTTCTTTATGCAGGCCATTGACCATTTTTTTGAATTCCTTGACACCCTGCCCATCTTTGGCAGAGGCATACGAGCATTCAGGAGCGAAGAAATGGCTGGTCATATAACCCCAGTGATTGGTTACGCCGGCAAAGTTGTTATCGAATTCATGTACCGGCAGCAACTCAAGACAGTTCACGCCAAGATCTTTAAGATGGCCGAGAACCTTGTCGGTGCCTTTTCCTTCAAGCAGACCAAGATATTTACCGCGAACCGCAGCATCGACTCCGGCCGACTTGTGAGCGGTGTAATCTTTCACATGCATTTCATACAGAATTGCATCGTTAGCTGCAGGGCGCTTGAATCCCTGATCGCTCCAGGTAAAATCACGGTCAACTACCACGCTTTTGCCATCGTGATCGACGTTTGCGAAAGCATATGGGTCAGAAAGAAGTCTTTCGGGGTCGAACAGATGACCATCGGTTTTCGGACCATCTGCAGTGAAACCGTAATAGGTGCCGAAAAGCTCACCCTTAACGGTTGCCGACCAGATTCCATTGTCGATTTTCTTCATTTTAAACGCCGAGCCATTTTTATCGGCGGCTTTCTTGAAAAGAACCAGATTTACATCGGTTGCGGCGGGTGAATAAACGCTGAAACTGGTATTTCCACCGCTTACGTGTGCACCCAGCAATCCATCGGGGGTGCGGTTGCGGGTCGAACGGGAGCTGTTGGCGATGGTCTGAACCCGTCTGGCAAAATTGGGTTCCTTAACCTTGATGCTTTTTTCAAATTCATCCTTAAGCGCTTTAACACTATCAAGGGAAGGTAACAGAGATGGGTTTTCGGTCTGAACCAGAAACTTTACTTTGCTCTCAATCAGG
The DNA here is from genome assembly GCA_049325495.1 of Candidatus Rifleibacteriota bacterium. Lineage (GTDB taxonomy): Bacteria > Muiribacteriota > Ozemobacteria > Ozemobacterales > Ozemobacteraceae > DYKG01. The sequence continues at coordinate 1,353 of JBMOKV010000582.1, forward strand.
CGAAGGCCCTCTTCAAATGCCCGTTTTTCCGCTTCACTGCTGATTCGATAACTGAAAAGGCGCAACTGCTCGACCGCGATGCTGATGTCTTTTTCATCTTCAACTCTGGAAAAGGTATTGCGCAGATTTTCGACGCTCGATGCCTCTTTGGCGAAGGCTGCCGCTGCCGCTTCATTGGATGTTTGGATCATCTGGCTTGAATGGTGCATATCGCGTGCCATACGATTCAGATCTTTAACGATTGCATCGGCATCTACCGCAGCGTACACTGATCCGGTGCAGAACATAGCCAGAGCAAGACCCAGCAGTCGGTTCAAGGATTTGTTCGACATCTCTTCCCTCCAGTTATCTAATTGGATTATTAATTATACCCGTTTTTTCGAATTTACGTCAGGGAGAAAAGACACTTTTAGAAGTTTTTGGCAAATTTTCCCAGAATCATTCTTAAGCCAGCAGAGTCAGCCCCTAAATCTGGGAAGAATCCGGGTCTATGCGGTCAAGCTGTCGCAGCCCCGATTGAAACATTAGAAACATTGTAATTGAAGCTATGCCGCCAGCGCAAAGCATGTAGCAACCAGGCAGACCAATCATGTCAGTTAATTTGCCAGAAGCTGCCAGGGCAATAGGGAAAAGAGCGAAGCTCAAAACTTCGACCAGAGCGAAAAAACGCCCTTTCATTTCAGGCAGAACCGATTTTTGAAAGAGAGTCAAAACTGCGACATTAACCGAGGTGAAACATCCACCGAGAAAAAACAGACCAATTACGAACAGAGCAAAATTGCTGGTTACCGCAAACAGGGCAAAAATGCCGGTATTAACGATCAACGCCCTGATGAGCAATTTTGAGGTTGGTACCCTTGAAAACAGTCTGACAAAAAGAATGCCGGTGAGAACAGAACCGAAAGCCAGCACCCCTTCGCTTATGCCAAGAGCCATCGACCCTTTAACCGTAAATTCTCCGATCGAAACCAGGCCGGCTTCCATGTTGTCGGCCGCAGCTCCACCTGCTTCAGGGCCGGCACTGCTGTGAACGAAAACTTTGGCAATGGTCATCGGCAGCAGCACGATAATCGGCACCACAAAAAGGTTTAATACCCCAAAACAGAAAAGCAGCCGGCCCAGAATTTTTTCGCGCCAGACGTAACTAAAACCACCGGTCAGCTGAGCAAAAACGCTCTCCTGTTGAGGCTCTCCAATAAACGATGGAATTTTCATGACCAGAATACAGATAACCGAAACGATCAGACAACAGGCATGAACCATAAAAGCATGGCCGACCGAGTATTTTGCGATAATCATGCCGCCGAGAGCGGGGCCGGCCAGTTTCGAAATATCTCTGACAATCGTATGCAGCGCCATTGCTTCATCGATGTCTTTTTCATCGAGAATTTTGGGAATTACCGTCAGAGTCGTGGGGCTGTGAAAAACCCCTGAAGCCGAAAGAAGACCACAAAGCCAGAAAAGATGGTTTACTTCAAGGGTCTGCGACCAGGCACTCCAGGCAAAAAAACCAATCAGCAAAGCCCGGAATGAATCGGCACCGATCAACAGAAATTTTGGCGGAAGGCGATCGGCCATAGTTCCGGCGAAAGGCCCGATTAAAACTGCGGGAAGAAAGCTTACGCTGGTTATGAGCCCGACCATGGTGCCTGAACCGGTTACTTCGATTACCCACCAGATCATGGCGGTCTGAAAAATGCCTTCACCAATGAAAGAGACCAGTTGTGCCAACCAGAGAAGCCTGAATTCTGCGTTTCTAAAGATTATGTTTGCGGTCACCAGTTGTTTTTCCTGTCGTAAAATTGTGGCCAGGCTAATTATATAGAAAAAAGGGCAAAAAAAAAACCCGCCAGAGGCGGGTTTTTTCTTTTTTTACGGTTAATCGACGGTAAGATGGATCAGTGTACTGCCGTCATCGGCGCCTTCAACACGCAGAACCTTGAGAATTCCCTGTCGTGACTTTTTGAACCTCTCCTGAAGCATCAGCAGATCTTTATCTACTTTTGCCGGGTGCGTTCCAAATTTAATCAGTTCATTCTCGAAACGCTTCACCATACGGCGCAGATCTTCGATGTCAGAAGTGGTCAAATTACATTTTTTGACAATCTGGCCAAAATTTGGAGCTTGTGCAATCTCAATAACTGAATTGGTTATGTGTTGAATGGTTCTTATGGCAAAAAACTTATCCATCGGCCGCAAAGCCAGTGCATTGCGGGCTGACTGGCTCTTTACCCAGCCTTTTTTATAAAAAGTTGCAAAAATCTGATGAATTTCATCATTGTTGGCAATTTTCGGCGAAGGATTCGCTTCCCAGTAAATCAGGCTACGCTTCGAGGCAAGGGTCGGCTTTTCCATCTTGCGATTCAATGGCTCGGTATTAGGTGGAATTCGCAGAGAAATGGTGACCTGCTTGTCTTTAACGCTTTCAGGAACTGGAATGCTGATCGTCGAATCAGCGCTGACATTGGCAGTAAAAACACCGGCAAGTGCAACCAGTGCGCCAAAGGGCAGCAGAAGCCGCAAACCGGTAAGAAGCTTTTTCATCGTTTAACCTCCACGAAAACTGTTCGATGCTGCCCTATCGACAGTTTTCGCAGAAATCTTAACGATTGAAAGTCGAAACCTCAGCAGCTTAAACTTTAATCTGCAAAAGGGAATTGGGGGTGCGAGTCAGCTTAATCAGCCCATCTTTTTCGACCAGAAAGGAATCTTCAATTCTGATGCCGCCCCAGCCCGGCAGATAAATCCCCGGCTCAACGGTAAAAGTCATACCAGGCTCGATTTCTGCATCGCATTTTGCCGAAAGCGACGGCGCTTCATGAATTTCAAGGCCATAGGAATGACCCAGGCCGTGGCCGAAATAATCACCATAGCCCGCCTCAATGATTTCATCGCGGGCAATCTTGTCAATATCTTTGCATTTCATGCCGGGCTTCAATGCTTTAATGGCTTTCTGCTGAGCCCGCAGAACAATTTCATATACTTTTTTGAATTTGTCGGTTGCCGGGCCGAGAAAAACGGTTCTGGTCATGTCAGAATGATAGCCCTGCCAGGTCGCACCAAAATCGATTTTAACCATTTCACCGGCTTTGAGCTTGCGCATGGTGGGTTGGGCATGGGGACATGAAGAATTGGGGCCGGCAGCGATAATGGTTGAAAAACTCGGAGCTTCGGAGCCAAAGCATTTCATGCTGTATTCAAGCCTGGCAGCCACTTCTATTTCGGTCATACCCGGCTTGATTTCGTCGAGCAGGTCAGCGAAGGCCTTGTCGGCAATTGCAAAAGCTTTTTTCAAAGATTTTAGTTCATCTTCGTCTTTAATCTGCCGCAAAGTTCTGACGTGATCGGTAATCGGCTCGATTTTTCCGGCAAATTCTTCCACATAGGTCAGGTAAGATTGCAGGCTTATATTTTTTTCAACGCCAAGACACTTGATTCTGGCGGCTTTGACCTTTTTAAAAATTGTCTCTACTGCGTTATTGTAAAAAATCTCGACTTTTGCCAAATCACCAATTTCGCGGGCACTCTGCTCCTGATAACGAAAATCGGTGAAAAACCAGGCATCTTTTTTAGTAACCAGAAGGTAGCCACACGACCCTGAAAAGCCGCACAGATATCTGATGTTGGTTCGATCGGTCAACAAAACGCCCTGAACGTTTTTTTCCTGGCGAAGAAAATCGCGATATTTTTCCAGTCTGCTGTGATAGTTCATTTTAAGCCTCTTTCTAAATAAAAGCTCCTGAAGTATTGTTGTTCAACCGGTCATTTCGACGTTGCTCAATGACCGGCAACCTGTAGAAATGCAAAAACTCAATGCACAATAATCAGTCTGCCGCACGACGGGCAAACGAACATTTGAAAACCGGGCGCTGCCCAAACTTGGACTCAGCAAGAATATCGGCAGCAGCAAAGCTTGGTGCGATCAAAGTAATCGCCAGATTTTTTTCATTGAGGATCTCACGGGCGACTTCAACCACCTGAGCATCAGTCACCGCAAGATAAGGTTTAATTGTGTCTTCTGGCAGTTGGGGTTCGATATCATAAAGGAACCCGGTGGATAGGCGGTTCATACGATTGGTTGTGCTTTCAAGCGCAATCAGCATGTTGCCTTTAAGTTGTTCTTTGGTTTCTTCCAGTTCTACCTCAGAAAGTCCTTCCTGGGCCACTTTAATCAGCTCCTGGTGAAACAGATTGAGAACTTCACCAAGATGCTGCATCGAGGTTCCAGCATAAATGCCAAACAGGCCGGTGCTTTTGAATGAGGTGTGATAGGAATAAACGGTGTAAGCCATGCCGCGCTTCTCGCGAATTTCCTGAAACAGGCGACTGCTCATGCCACCGCCAAAAGCGGCATTGAGAACGGTCAAAGCAAAACGGCGCGGGTCACCGAACGGAATGCCGACGGTGCCAAGAGTCAGGTGCACCTGTTCGATATCCTTTTGAAAAACCGAACTGGCGAAACTGGCCTCTGGAACATGGTCTGGTGCCGGCAGTTCACCGCTGCGCATGCCTGAAAGTTTTGCGGTGAGCGTTTTGGTGAGCAGATCCCAGTCGAAATTTCCCGCGACGCAAACCGCCAGGTTGCCGGTCAGATATTGCCGTCTGAAAATCTCGACGACCCGGTCGCGGGGCATTTCAGCCACCGTTTCACCGGTTCCGAGAATCGGGTTTCCCAGGCGGGAATTTTTCCAGAGGTTCTGGCCCAGTAATTCGTGAATCATCTCATCGGGAGAATCTTCGTACATTTTGATTTCTTCGAGAATCACCCGTCTTTCCCGTTCGAACTCTTCAAGGTCGAACTGGGAGTCGGTCAGCATA
>JBMOKV010000583.1:0-6142 GCA_049325495.1 Candidatus Rifleibacteriota bacterium
GCCGTTGTGAAAATGCGCCCGGCAAACACGGCCGTATGGAGCCGACTGATATTTCAGGGTTGCTGTTTTGCTTTCATGCGGGCGTGGGCGGCAACGAACAGACCTGCAAACAGCGGGTGGGGGCGATTGAGGCGCGATTTGAATTCGGGGTGGAACTGGCACCCGATAAAGAACGGGTGGTCGGGAAGCTCGACGATCTCGACGAGCTGCTGGTCCGGGCTGGTGCCGCTGATTACCAGTCCCTTGCGTGCCAGTCGGGCCCTGAATTCGTTGTTTACTTCGAAGCGGTGTCGGTGTCGTTCATAAATCAAACTTGAATTGTAAAGTCTTGCTGCAAGCGTATCTTCGGTGATTCGACAGGGGTAAGCCCCCAGGCGCATGGTTCCACCTTTGACCACGCCGCTTTGATCGGGCATCAGGCTGATTACCGGGTATTGGGTGGTCGGTGAAAATTCACTTGAGTGGGCGTCGGGCATGTCGGCCTGGTTGCGGGCGAACTCGATAACGGCACATTGCATGCCGAGGCAGATTCCTAAAAATGGCATCTGGTTTTCGCGGCAGTATTTGATGGCCATGATTTTACCCTCGATGCCTCGATCACCAAAGCCGCCGGGCACCAGAACGCCATCGAGGTCTTTGATTACCGCCTCTGCTCCTTCGCGTTCGATCTGTTCAGAAGCGACCCAGACGATTTCAAGATTGGCATTGTGGCCGATAGAAGAGTGATTCAGCGATTCCATTATGCTGAGATAGGCATCCTGAACCTTGATATACTTGCCAATGACGCCGATGCGCACTTTATCAGGGTGATTGGTACGGAAATTTTTAACGATCTGTTTTTGATGCTCGAGGTCGGGGGTCGGTGCCTGCATGTTGAGACGTTTCAACACGCTTTCCGCCAGACCCTGGCGCTCCATTTCAATGGGAATTTCGTAAATGCATTCGACGTCGCGGGCTTCGAGCACACATTCGGGGTCGATATCACAGAAAAGTGAAATTTTGTCGCGCACTTCGCGGGTCAGCGAGCGGGCGGTGCGGCAGACGATCAGGTCGGGTGCCAGGCCGATGGCCCGCATTTCCTTCACCGAATGCTGGGTCGGTTTGCTTTTCATTTCTCCGATGGTCTTGGAGAAAGGAATATAGGTTACGTGAATATAACAGACGTTGTCTCGGCCCACATCACCGCGCATCTGTCTAATCGCTTCGAGGTAGGGCAGACTTTCGATATCACCGACGGTGCCGCCCACTTCGACAATGGTCACTTCGGCATCGTTGATATTGCCTACCCGCACGATGCTTTCCTTGATGCAGTTGGTAATATGGGGAATAACCTGCACGGTAGCCCCGAGATAATCACCCCGCCGTTCTTTGGCAATGACGGTGGAATAAATCTGCCCGGTGGTGACACTGTTGTAGCGTGTCAGATTGGTGTCGATGAAACGCTCGTAATGGCCCAGGTCGAGGTCGGTTTCCGCTCCGTCTTCGGTGACGAAAACTTCGCCATGCTGATAAGGGCTCATGGTGCCGGGATCGACGTTAAGATAGGGGTCGCATTTCATGATCGTCACATTCAGGCCGCGGGCTTTGAGAAGCATGCCGAGCGACGACGCGGTAATGCCTTTTCCAAGCGACGAAAGAACTCCTCCGGTGATAAAAACGAAACGCGACATCAGAAAATCTCCTTAGCTTTGGGAAGAACCGCGCTTAAGCAGTTCCTGTCTGACTCTTTCGAGGTCAGCGTGGGTATCGACACCGATTGAATCGCGGGCGGCGGGCAGAACCCTGATCTTAATGCCGTGATAAAGGGCCCTGAGCTGTTCGAGGCTTTCGATTTTTTCAAGATCGCAGGGGGGAAGCTGCATCAGCCTCAGCAGGGTGGCGCGGCGGTAGCCATAGACGCCAAGATGCTTGAGTGGTGCGAATTTATCATAATTTCGGGGATAAGGAATAAGGCTGCGGGAAAAATACAAGGCGTTATTCTGGGCGTCGAGAACGAGTTTGACGGCGTTATGGTTTTTCTCATCTTCGGGCAACAGCGGAAAAGAAAGGGTCGCCATTTCGACGGCCGTGTCTGAGAAGGCGTCGGCGACGCGGCGCAGGCCTTCTCCATCGATCAGGGGCTCGTCACCCTGAATATTGACATAGACGTCAGCTTCGATCTGACGGGCGATTTCGGCCACTCTTGCCGTTCCCGACGGCAGGTCGGGGTCGGTGAGAATTGCTGTGAATCCTGCTTTTTCAACCGCGTCGGCAATTTTTTGCGAATCGGTTGCGACAATAACCTGGTCAAAAGCCTCACTGGCGAGGGCGGTTCGGGCAGTGACCGCAATCAACGGCGTGCCATGCAGGTCGGCCAGCATTTTTTCGGGCAGTCTGACCGAGGCCAGGCGGGCGGGAACGACTCCGAGAACCTTATAATTTCGACTGGTGGGCATTTAAAATTCCTGTGGTTGAATGTCCTTCAAGTAGGGGAATGACGATAACTTCACCGCCATTGGCGATGACATGATCAGCTCCGACAATGGTTTCGATGCGGTAATCCCCGCCCTTTACCAGGATTTTCGGGGTCAGGGTTTCGATAAGGCGCGCCGGTGTGTCTTCGTCGAATTCGATTACGTAATCGACCATACTCAGGGCAGCCAGCACCGCAGCCCGGTCGGCAAAGCGGTGGTAGGGGCGAGACGGCCCTTTCAGTCTTGAAATCGAGTTGTCCGAATTCAGGCCGAGTATCAGCAAATCGCCAAGACGTCTGGCTTTTTCGAGAACATATACGTGGCCGGGGTGCAGAACGTCGAAGCAACCGTTGGTAAATACCGAGCGCCAGGGTTTAATGGCCTTGGCCAGTTGATCGAGCTGATCGTGGCTGACAATTTTTTCGGGGGGCAGGGTGGGTTGCGCTTTTTCAGGAAACATCAGTTCTTCGACGGCGCGGCACAGGCTGTGAACCATGACTGCATGAATTTCCTGAATTCGCGGAGTTTTTTCCGACGGCGAGCGCAGGCAGATGTCGGCGAGGGCTGAAAGCTTAGAATCGCGGCTTCCGGTCATGGCGATGGTTTTGATGCCCATTTGCCGGGCCAGTTCAAAAGCAGCAACCACGTTTGGCGAGTTTCCGCTGGTCGAAATGCCGATCAGTACATCGCCGGGCCGGGCAAAACCCTGCAGTTGGCGGCGAAAAACCTCATCGTAGCCGTAATCATTGGCGATGGCGGTAAAGGTTGCTGAAGGTGTGCAGAAAGATACACAGGGCAGGGAAGGGCGGTCAAAGCCGAAGCGCCCGACGATTTCCCCGGCAAGATGCTCGGCGTCGGCAGCTGAACCGCCGTTGCCACAGACCATGAGCTTATTGCCGGCTTTCAGGCAAGAGAAGGTCAGATTAACCGCCTGGGAAAAACAGTTTGCGAGCCCTGAATCTGCCGAATAAAGCGTAAAGCGCAGCTGACTGAGATCTTCAAAAAGGAAATTCTTCATAATTTTCAATGGCTGCCCGTTTTGTAATGGATGCGGTCGTAGTGATCCAGTACCTGCTCAGCGGTGGCCGCTGCGGTTCCGACCAGGCCGACTACCACACCGGCAGCGAGATTGGCTATTTCAGCGGCTTCTGGCATTTCACACCCCGAAGCGAGAGCAAGGCTGAAAGTGGCGATAACCGTATCACCGGCACCGGTAACGTCGTAAACGTCAAGGGCACGGGTCGGAATGGTTACGGGTTTGCGACCCTTTTCGAAAAGGCTCATGCCCTGTTCACTTCGGGTAATCAGGATAGCGTCTGACCCGGTAACTTTCAGCAGGTCCTGTCCGCCTTTCAAAACGTCGTCTTCGTTTTCAAACACGCGGCCCAGCGTGGATTCTGCTTCTTTGGTGTTGGGAGTGATGATGGTGGGTTTTTTATAGATGCCGAAATTTTTCAGCTTCGGGTCGATCGCCACAAATTTTCCCAGTTTTTTGAAGCGCTCGGTTACTTCTTTGAGCAGGCTTTCAACGATGACGCCCTTTGCATAATCGGAAACAATGACGCCATCCAGTTCGTCAATGTGGTGAAAAAGACTGTTTAAAATGGCTTTCTGGCGCTCATAATCGATTGGTTCAGTGTTTTCGCGGTCAACTCTGATCATCTGCTGTTTCTGCCCGATTATTCTGGTTTTTACCGAGGTTCGTCGGCCCGAATCGATTACCAGGCCAGATGTGCCGATCTTTTCCCTTTCCAGTTCTTCGGCGAGCCGGCGTCCGGCCCCATCATCACCGACGATGCCGAAAATGTGGGCGCGGGCCCCCATTGCCACCAGGTTGGTGGCCACGTTGGCCGCACCGCCGGGGCGCCAGGTTTCTTTTTTAACCTGAACAATCGGAACCGGCGCTTCGGGCGAGATGCGATCCACTTTTCCCCAGCAGAATTCATCGAGCATTACATCGCCGAGTACGGCAATGTTGGACTGGGCGAATCTTTTCAATATATTTTCAATCTGGTTGCGTTGCATGCTGAAATATCCTTAATTTGCCGGTCGGAATCAGCCTGAGGAAGCCTGCTGCATTCATCGGGCCGGCCCTTGAAATTATGGCCGAAGTCTAGCACTCTGCCCTATACCGCGTCAAGAAATGCCGTGTTTTGATTTTTGACCCCGATGAACTGATGGTAAACGATTATTTTTGCGTGGCGTGGCAAGTTATGTTATAAATTTCAGGAACTTATAGAATATCAAGCAGGAGATATCAATGCTTAACGTTAACATCGGGCGGACAAATTGCAGAACCTTCGCCCTGGCCGTGGTTTTTGTGCTGCTCAGCATGGCAATTGCCCATGCATCGGTTGTCGAGCTTACCGCAATTGGGAAGGTCGAATCGATATACCGTGATCGCATCACCATGCGAATTATCCAGCTGGTTGGGTCAGATACCCAGAATCTGCCGGTAGGCCCGGGAAGCTGGGTCAGTTTCGACATGCCTTCCCTGCCCGGAAAAAGTCGCAATCGCCGCAGCGATGTGGGCTATGGGCATATTGTTGAAGCAGCCCTGATTGGTGGTGTCGCAACTGAATACGAAGTTAAGGAAGACGGCACCAGTGCCCAGGAAAAAGAAAAAGAAGACAAAGCACCTATTCTTCTCTGGACTGCTCAGTCTGTGGTTAAGGTCAAGAATCCAAACGATTATTTGACTGAAAAAGAAAAAGAAGAAAAGAAAACCCGAAAACGTGGCAAAAAAGATCGCAAAAAAGACAAAAAGCCTGAAGAGCCGGTCAAGGTCTGGACCCAGGAAGAAACGATAAGAGGCACGATCAATCTGCGCGAAAAAGAAAAGCGCCTGTATATCAAAGAAGAGCGCATGGGCAAAAAAGACAAAGGACTCGACGTTACCGACGACAGCTGGTATGAAAAGCTCAAGGCCATGCACGGACAAAAAATCGTGGTTCATGGGGTGACTCATCGAACCAGCGTTTCTTCGGGAACCGTTGAAATTCAGAACATTCTTAAAGTTTACCCCAAATAATCGACCGTGAAGGAGCTGAAAATGAACCGCCGAACCACATATCTATTTCTGCTGGTAACATTATCTCTGCTTGTAATCTGCACCGGCTGCGGCGGCAAAAAAGAAGCTCCAAAAGCGAAAGAACTGGTTGTCGAACATTTTACCCGGGCCAAAGGTTTGCCTGAAGAGGCGATTACCTGCATGGCAGGTTTTGCCAACCAGGTCTGGGCCGGGTCTGCCAAAGGCCTTTTCACTTTCGATGGAGTCAACTGGAAGCTGCATGTTCGCAAAAATACCAACGTTCTGGGATCAGACATTATCGAAGATCTTAAAGTGAGCGACAATGCTCTGTGGATCGCCACCGACAACGGTGCGGCCCGCTTCGACGGTCGCAACTGGAGTTCAGTTTTCACTGGCGGCCGGGCCCGGTCAGCCAGCGGTTCGGGCAGTCAGGTTGCGGTTGCCACGGCCCACGGAGTTGAATTTTCCTCTGGCGGTTCTTATCAGGCCATGGGAAAAGAAGGCGCAGGCCTGGTCAACGATGAAGTGACTCAGGTTCTATACGACTCGAAGAACCAGCTCTGGGTTGGCACCCGTGCGGGAATGGCGCGGCTTGCTTCGGCAATGTTTCAGAATTTTACCGGCCCGGCTAAATCTATAATGGGCTCCTCATTGATAG
>JBMOKV010000584.1:0-6115 GCA_049325495.1 Candidatus Rifleibacteriota bacterium
CGTCGAGCGAAGCGCTTCTGCCAATAAGTGCCGCAATTTCTTCATCGACGTTCAACAGCTCATAAACTCCGGTTCGGCCTTTGAAGCCAGTTTGCGAACAAACAGCGCAACCAGAAGCCTGCCAGGTTCCATCGGCAAGTTTTTTGACACAATTCGAGCAGAGCCGGCGAACAAGGCGCTGGGCCAAAACCCCGATCAGGGTCGAAGCCACCAGATAAGGCTCCACATTCATATCCATGAGGCGAACCGCAGCCGAGGCAGAATCGTTAGTATGCAGAGTTGAAAAAACCAGATGACCGGTCAGGCTGGCCTGAATCGCCATTCCTGCCGTTTCATCATCGCGAATTTCACCGACGAGAATGACATCCGGGTCCTGACGCAGAATCGAACGTAATCCTGAAGCGAAAGTAAAACCGATTTTTGGTTTTACCGGTATCTGGCTTGCCCCCGGCAATTCGTATTCTACCGGGTCTTCGAGAGTTATTACATTTACATCGGGGCTAACAATGCGCATGATTGCGCCATAAAGCGTCGTCGTTTTACCTGACCCGGTTGGCCCGGTAACCAGCAGAATGCCATTCGGTCGGCGAATCAGGCGGTCAAACTGAGTTAAAATATCGGCAGACATACCCATCTGTTCAAGGCTAAGCAGCTCGGTCTTGCGGTCGAGCAATCGCATTACCACCCGTTCTCCGTGTGCGCAGGGAACGGAACTGACGCGAATATCGACTTCACGGTCACCGAAGCGCACCCTGATTTTACCGTCCTGGGGCAGGCGGCGCTCGGCGATGTCGAGCCCGGCCATGATTTTTATGCGTGAGGTAACCGGTGCATGCAGCTTTCTTGGCGGCGAGAACCGGTTCACCAGCACCCCATCAATTCGGTAACGAATTTTGAAAGAATCGGGCGAAAGCTCTAAATGAATATCAGAAGCCCGTTCGCGCAGCGATTGAAAAATCAGAGTGTTGACAAATTTAACAATCGGGGCTTTGTTTGCCGATTCGAGCACGTCTTCGACGGCAAACTGGCCAAGATCGCCGTCGAAACCGTCTTCTACCGAAATGGTTTCGATAAGTTCGCTTGAATCACGGCCACGACCATAGGTTTCGTTGAGAACATGCTGAATCTGCACCGGGGGAGTTACGACAAATTTAATAGTTTTTTTAAAATGTCTGTTCAATTCTTCAATAATGCCGGGACGAAAAGGGTCGGCAGAAATAACGTAAATGCTTTCGGGGCTATGGTGTACTGGCACCGTATTGATACGGCGCAGATGTTCGAGAGGGAACTCTTCGAGCAAAGCGGTATCGACATCGGCAAGATCGACATGACCGACGAATTCAAGGCCCCACTGCTGAGCCAGAGCCTGATAAAGCTGCGGTTCATCGATCAGGCCACCATCGCACAGAATTTCACCGAGGCGACGCCGGGGGTTGTCTTTCTGCTGCTGAATCAGTGCTTCGTCAAGCGCAGCCTGGTCGATCAGGCCGGTTTCAACGAGAATCTCACCGAGTTTTTTCCATTTAACCATGTGAATTTAACCTGAAGCAAAATACCGTTTTATGCGGGCCGACACGGTGGTCGGCCCCTACGAATATATTTTCTGCGACCATTAATGCGGGCGAGCACGGGGGCTCGACTCTGCCAGCCCAGGTTTTTGTTTGAATTTCAATCGCTGCAATCGAGGCCATAAGGTGAGATCAGTCGGCCTTAAGCCGGTCGAAGGCCGATCGGGCTTTTTCGCGAAGACGATTGCGCTCATTTTCCAGCACCGGTGCCTTTTGTTTGTCGGTATTTTCAAGACGCTGGTCAGCATTGTCAAGAGCGGGCTCAGAACTGACATTGGCTTCTTCCAGCCGCTCTTTTTCTGGCTTTCGGCTGCGCTCATCGTCAAATCTCACCAGCTCTTCGGGGCTGGAAAGAATGTGCGGGGTCAAAAACACCAGCAAATTAGTTTTCTGGGTAACGGTGCGCCTGTTTTTAAAAGCCTCGCCAACAAAAGGAATATTTGAAAGCAACGGTACCCGCTCAATGACCTTTGTCTTGTCTTCCCGCATCAGGCCGCCGATTACGATGGTCTTATGGTTCGGCACCGAAATGGTGGTATCCATCTGGCGCTTGGTCAAAACCGGTACGTTGAATTCATAAAGATTTTCTTCCTGGCGCTTTTTGATCTCCTGGTTGATTTTAAGGGTTACCAGCTCATTCGAATTAACTCTCGGAGTCAGCTTCAGCACAATACCAACGTCTTCATATTTGAAGTTGGTCAGGTCGAAGCGACCGGTATCGCGATCCTGGGTGAACCCCTGGGGCAGTGCCACAACTTCACCAACGGAAATATTGGCCTCTTCATTGTCGGTGGCGAGAATCTGGGGCGCTGAAAGAATTTTGAAATTCGAATTGTTCTGGTAAGCCTTCACCATCGCTTTAATCTTGGTCAATTCGGTCAAATCGCCGGTGGCCAGTTTGGCCGCCGAAATCGGCTCATTAACCAGACCGACCTGAAAGCCGCTGTTGGTAAGCGGGTTGCCCGTAAGGCCATAATCGGTGCCGCCAAAAGCACGCCACTTCGAAGAATTGAAATCAAAAACATTCCATTCGATGCCTAGGTTATGGGTCAGATTGCCGCTGACTTCGGTAATCAGCACTTCGACCAGAATCTGAGGGCGCATTACATCGAGGGATTTGAGAATGGTTTCGTAATGGGAAAAAAGCTGCGGCGGCCCGGTCATGATAATCGAGTTGGTATGCTCTTCGGCAACAAAGCTTATTCTCGAAGTTTTGACCGCATTTGGGTCGGCATTGTCCTGGGCCCGCTGTTGCACCAGACGTGAAAGCGTCTCGGCCAGCGTCTTTGCATCGGCATTAACGACTTTTACCACTTTAACTTCGCTGGCATCCTGGGCCGGCGGCGAATCGAGGTATTCGAGCAGAGCTTCGATGCGCTTCATGATGTCTTCTGATCTGGTGGTAACCATTATCGATCTGGTGCGTTTTATTGCAACCAGCCTGGTGGTTTCAATGGCTACCGATTCTGAAGCGGTCATAACCTTATCCTTTTTACTGAACCCCAGAATATCTTCAATTTCTTTAACAGTTTCAGTCTCATCAGCATATTTCAGATTGAAAAACCTGGTAAGTTCCGGTCTTGCGTCGGTGGTTCCAGTATCAAGACGGTCGATAAGCTCTCTGATCTTCTGGAAATTGTCGGGCGACGTCAGCATCAGCAAGCTGTTGCTGCGCTTGTCGGCAATGAAAGTTACGCCGCCGCGAATCTCATCGCGCTGTACGCCACCTTCCGAAATGATGCGTTCGAGCTGGGTTTTCATTTCTTCAGCACCGGAAAACTTAAGCGGCACGATATCGAGCCCCGGCTTCATCAGCCCCTTTTCCAGCTCGATAACCACTTCAAGCGCCCGTTTAATACTGACCGACCGGCCGGTAAGAACAATGGTGTTCGATGGTGGAAAAAGCAGCATCGAGGCATCGCGGGGCAGAAGGTTGGTCAGTAGTTTGCTGGCTTCATCGACAGAAGTGCGTTCGAGAGGCACAATCTGGGTAATAAGCGTGTCATCTTCGCTTAAATCGCCAAGCTCATTAGATGTACGGGTTTCGGTGCCGGCAACCTTGGCATCGCTCAGCGCCACTATTTTAAACATTTTTCCCGAAGGCACCGCCGTATAACCACGCACCTGCAAAATAGATTCAAGCATGGCTAGAGCTTCTTCACGGTTGAGAGTAACTGGTGAAATGATGGTTACATCACCCTGCAATGCCTGGTTGATGATAAATCCACGGCCGGTTTCCTGGCTCAGATAGCGAACCAGGCTCATCAGGTCAACCGACTCAAAATTGATCGCAATTTCGTCGGTGGGATTGCCGGCGGATGGCTCAATAACTTCCGCCGCATTAATATTTGAATCATTGTCGACCCCTGAAGGCTGCCCGGGATTAACCCGGATAACTGAAGGCATTCCGACGGGCTGGGCTGGCCGACTGGCCCCTGGTTGCCGATTATGCATTACCGAACCGGGGGTATTACGAATAAGCTGGGGCTTGGCAAAAGGATTTTTCTGGGATTCAATGACCTTGGTCTGTCCTTCGGCCTGCACAAAAGGCCAGACAATATAAAAAAGCAGAGCGACACAGACAAAAACCGGTCGCAACGGCAACTTTGGCGAAATCATTTTTTGTTCCTCTGATTAAGAATAAGCTATTATACCGTACCTTGCCGTTGGTACCAACTTTCATGTATAACGCATCAAAGGCCGAATTTCAGGGTTGTTTTACCGGCGCGTCTTTTTGGGGCGTTGGTGGCGGGGGCTTCAAGTAGATGATCTGACGACCCCGCTGAATTTTCAGGGCAGAAGGGCGTTCACTCAAACTGCCAAGCTTGTTTGCCACCTCTGCCGACTGTTTGAAATCGCCGTCAGCGGTACCAATTATGGTGTCACCGGCCCTTAGCCCGTAACCCGCGAAAGAATCGGGAATTTTTTTTACATCAACTTTGAAGTTTCCCTGCTCAGGCCTGACCTGAAAATGCCCGGCAGAAATCATATCAGCAATTGAATTGGCACTGGTATTAGCCTCACGAAGCAGTTTTTCACTCTTCGCCAGATTTGCGGCAGTCTGCTGGGAAAATGCAGCCGCAGGCTTGTAGTATCCGGTCGGAGCTGCCAAAGAACCACCACCAGTCTTGCCGCCTGTTCCGTCTTCAAGTTCAAGCATACCAACACCCTGCGGAGTTGCAATCTGAACAGAGCGCATCGTGGCGCTAACGATGCGCATATTTTCTTCACCGCCGGCTTTTTCCCTTACCACCAGAACTTTTTTGCTGGTCGGTTCATAAACAAAAGCCGCGCTGTTTCCGTCTTTTTCGAGCACAATACCTTTCAGACGGTAACCGGACGCGAAAAGATCCAGAGTTTTCGGACCAGTCGCCAGCGGTGCTTCGATTATTGCCGGGCGGGTCGCAACCGTTTCTTCAGCGGGCTTTTCTGCCTGAGATAAAATCTTTTTCTGAAAATCAAGGCCAAAAGACGCGGAAAAAGCCTCGGGATTCAGCCCCGCAAAAATTTGCCGATTGGTAGATGAATTGCTCGATTTTTCCGCTGATTCCCCTGGTTTCGGGGCATGAATGATCAGGCCGCGGGGCCGGGCAAGCATGATAAAGCTTACAGCGACATAAATGGCCAGAACTGTGACCACCAGGGCCGCAAGAAGCTTCGGGTTCAGTTTTTCAAATATTAGTTTCATTTCACGCCTGATTGAAAAGTTTCATGCCAATTGCCCATTTTAGGTGGCTTAAGGCAAACTCAATCTATATTTCTGATTTCATGATAGATGCATTTTATGCCGTTTGCAACAAGGTTAAATATACTTCACGTAAACCGCGCCGATGTTTAATGAAAATTTGTTGTATCCTCTGTCACAGATTTCGGCTTCTTATTGTCTTAAAAAATGTCGTTACTTTTGCACAGGAGGATTATTCATTATGAGAAATCGCATAAAAACTATGGTTGCCGGTTCGATCACGTTATTTATGCTGCTTATGCCCTGTTCTTCTGTTTTCTCTGAAGAAGCCGGCGGTGGAATGATCGACCTGGAAACGATGCTGAGCACTCCTGATGGCGACGTTGAATCATTGCCACCGATGCCTCCCGGACTGTCTGAAGAAGAAAAACCCATTTACGAAATCTATCGACGCCTTCTTGGTAGAAACCCCGACGGACAGGGTCTCAAAGACTGGCTTGAGCATATGCGCCAGAACGGCGTCGAATCAGTGGAAGAAGCGATTAAAAAGTCAGATGAATACCAGATCGGCGAAATGTACCGCGAACTTCTCGGTCGAAACCCCGAGCGTGACGGTGTTGAAATGTGGCTTTCGGAAATCAAAAATGGCAATCACAGCCTGGCTTCGGTTCGTGAGTCGATTTTGAATTCTCAGGAATACCTGGCAAGGCAGTCTGGAAATGAAGACGGTGAACAAACTGCTGACAGTTCTCAGCCCGGAAACGACAGCGACTCTCAGGAAAATCCGCCAGTGTCTACGCCAGAAGAGACTTCAGAAGAGCAACCCTCCGAAGAAGTTGTTGAACAGCCTGCCGACACCGCA
>JBMOKV010000585.1:0-44203 GCA_049325495.1 Candidatus Rifleibacteriota bacterium
CACCAAGCTCGAAGGCATGCTGCTCAAGATTACCAAAAGAGCCGGCGACAAGGGCCGCCTGTTCGGTTCAGTCACCAGCCAGGAACTCTCTGACCAGATCAAGCGCCAGGCCGGCCTCGATATCGACAAAAAACTGGTTGTTGCCGACCACATCAAAGAAATCGGCGAACACAGCATCACTATCCGCTTCACCGGCGAAGTGAAAGCCCATCTCAAAGTCGTTGTAGATCCCGAAGAAGCCGAAAAGAAGTAATTTCCGGCTGTTTCTTGTGAAACCTCGAGTGTAGTGAACAGAATTTTCTGTTCACTACACTTTGTTTAAGGTACCCATTGGAGAATCGCCATGTCAGAATTCTTTCAGAAGGTTCCCCCACACAGTCTTGAAGCTGAACAGAGCCTGCTTGGCTCCATGATGCTCAGCGACGAAGCCGTGGTCGTCGCCCTCGAAATCGCTGAAGGCGAAGATTTCTACCAGTCGGCCCACAAAAACATTTTTCAGGCGCTCGTCGATCTTTACAAGAATCAGAAGCCCTGCGATCTGATCACCCTTCAGGAAGAACTGCGCAGCAAGGAAAAGCTCAGCGAAGTCGGTGGCGTTACCTATCTTTCTCAGCTGCTCAACGTCGTACCTACATCGAGAAACGCCGAGCACTACGCCCGCATCGTCAAGGAAAAATCCATGCTGCGCCGACTGATCAGTCTTTCAGGCGACCTCTCGACCAGTGCTTATGACCCCCAGTCCCAGGCCGAACTGCTGATCGACGAAGCTGAAAAGAAAATTCTCCAGCTCAGCAAGTTCAAGGTAACCAAGCCCTATCACCGGCTGAAAGACCTGGTCGGACCAACTTTCAACTATCTTGAGCAGCTTTATGCCAACAAGCAACCGGTTACCGGCGTTCCCAGCGGATTTACCAAGCTCGATGAAATGACCGCCGGCTTTCAGAAATCTGATCTGATCATTCTTGCCGCCCGTCCCTCGATGGGTAAAACCGCCTTTTGTCTCAACATCGCCCATTATGCGGCCCACCAGGCCCGGGTGCCGGTGATGCTGTTCAGCCTCGAAATGTCGCACACCCAGCTGGTAACCCGTCTTCTCTGCTCTGAAGCAAGAATTGACGGCTCGAAAGTGAGAAGAGGCTATCTCGGCGACGAAGACTGGGGCAAGCTCATGCTTACCGCCGGGCACCTGCAGGAAACACCTCTTCTGATCGACGATACCGCCAACGCCAGCCTGCTCGAAATTCGCAGCAAAGCCCGCCGCGCCTACGCCCAGGATAAAATCGGCATGATCATCATCGACTATCTCCAGCTGATTTCATGGTCAGGAAACGAGAAGCCCGAAAGCAGACAACAGGAAGTCTCGGCCATTTCCCGCAGTCTGAAAGGACTGGCCCGTGAACTCAACATCCCGGTAATCTGCCTTTCCCAGCTTTCCCGCGCAGTAGAAAGCCGCAATGACAAACGCCCGATGCTTTCAGACCTGCGTGAATCTGGTGCTATCGAACAGGATGCCGACGTAGTAATGTTTCTGTACCGAGATCACTACTACACCAAGAAAGAAGAAAGCCGGGGAAAAGGCGAAGTCATCATCGCCAAACAGCGCAACGGCCCGGTCGGCAGCGCTGAACTGGCATTCATCGAAAATTTTGCCCGTTTCGACAACCTCGAAACCCGCTATCACGAAGACTAAATCATGTTCGAAGCATTGATCTCGCTGGACCACTATCTCTTCATGCTGTTCAACAGCGGCATCACCTTTTCTTTTCTCGACTGGTTCATGCCTTTCATCACCAATGCCAAAACCTGGGTACCGATCATCGTTTTATCATGGCTGGTGCTGCTGATTGCCGGCGATCGCCGTCTGCGTCTGCTCGGCCTGGCTCTGCTGGTCTCGGTAGGCCTTTCCGACCTGGTCTGCGCGCGTCTCATCAAACCACTGGTCGGGCGCCAGAGGCCCTGCTCGCTTGAAACAGGGCCTAACTTTCAATGCCGCCTGCTGCTGCCCAAAAAATCGAGCAAGTCATTCCCTTCGAACCACTCGGCAAATACTGCAGCGTTTGCGGCTGCCGTCCTTTTTTTCGTCGGCGTGAAAGCAGCTTTTCCCTTTGTGCTGCTGGCTTTTCTGATTGGCTATTCCCGGGTCTACTGCGGCGTGCATTTTCCCGTCGATGTTGTGGCCGGCTGGCTGGCAGGCGCAATGCTCGGCTATCTTTCCGCCCGCTTCTTTCTAAGGTTCGTCACCCCGCCCAATCAGCCCGATCAACCAGCTGTAGAAGAAGCCGCCTGACTTTTTTTAGACCAATTTCATTATTCCTGGGCAAAAAATTGAGCTTTAGGCATTCTCAAAATTGCTGTTATAATACGTATCACAGAAGAAATTTAAGTAGGGACCGACCCATGTGTCGGCCCGCTTCAAGGTGGCCCGGCTGATGGAAAGAAAAGAATTTGAACAGATACTTAAACGAGCACTTGAACTGCAGAGTCTGCAGAAAAAGCAGAGCGCAGTCAGTGATAATACTTACACGACCGAAGACCTTCAGTCGGCAGCCACAAGACTGGGAATCGCCGACGATATTCTTGAAAAAGCCATCTCTGAAACCGGCCATAAATTCAAGAAATTTCATCTGACCGCATCTCCAGACGATGTTAGAGAAGCCTTTCTTAAACATTTTCTCATGCAGGAAAGCAATGCTTCACCGCAGCACCAGCCAATGCGCATCGATCACAATACGATAAAAATTGGTTCTAACAGTGCCATCAGAGTCTTCCATCCACATGCTTCTTCCATAGAAGCTTTCGTTGAATTCTCCGATGACGGCAGTGGCGGCACCAATGTTTCCTGGAGCGGCAACAGCGACCTTGGCACCACCACAAAAATTCTGGTCGGAGGCTGGCCCTTCGCCATTTTTGCCTTCATTGCCATTTCGGCATTGTTTCAAGGTCTTGCATTTCTCCCTCTGCTGCCCATGTTTTTCGTCTTCCTTTTTACCTCCCAGATCATGCTTTGGGGCATGAGAAAAAATGCCCAGCGCCTCGAAGAAAATCTGGTCAGTTACTTTCAGAACTGCCAGACCCTCGACGAGATCGAAGCCCACAAGGTGATGAAAAAAGAACTGGAAGACCTTCGCAGAAAAGACCAGCAGCAAATCAGCGGCAAACAGAAAGAAATCCTGCAGCAGCCGATCAACGAACTTTCAGAAAACGAGCCGGAAACCTGCAAAAACCCCGATAATCCCCAAATTTCTGAATAATAAGCAGAATCAAGAAACTTAAGCCGAGGAATTCGAGCGAATCAGCCCACTATTCGAAGCCTAAGGGTTGAATATGAGCTTTGCGAGTTCGGGCAGCTCTTCGAGAAGGGCTTTACCGGAAAGGGTCTGCATTCTTATCCTCAGGGTCAGTAACCCAAGTTTTTCAGCATCCGACTGTTTCAGCTTTACCCGGTCTTTTTCAGTACACACAGCCGGGAGCCCGCTCTGGCGATGCAGTGCGGCCAGCTTTTCGATCTCTTCCGCAGAAAAGCGGTGGTGATCGCGAAATTCTGTCTGGTGAACGACTTTGATGCCCAGCTGTTCGAGCAGCTGATAAAAACTGGCGGGACGCCCGATTGCCGAAAGCGCGATAACCTCTGCGGGATTTTCTTCGATCTGATTACCTGCCACATCAAACAGACCCTCGCAGACCGTCTGCATTTTTACGATTTTTTTGCCGGGGGCATGTCGGGCAAGCCACTGGCACCAGAAATCCACATCTTTTTCCGCCGCTGATTCACAGCGGGTCAGCAAAATTGCATTAGCATCGCTGAGCCGCGAAATCGGCTCACGCAGACGCCCGAATGGAATCAGCTCGGCCTCCCATGGCTGGCAGTGGCTATCCCACAGAACGATGTCGTAGTCTTTCTCAAGACGGCGATATTGAAAGCCATCGTCGAGAAGAAAAAGATCTGGTTTATATTGCCGGTCACCAATTTTGGCTGAACGATACCGCCTTTTACCGATCAGCAGCGGCAACCATTCAAATCTTTGATTGAAAAGCAGAGCTTCGTCGGTAAGTTCTTCGGGATGCGGGCCCGGGCCCTGCAGCAGATAAAGGCTGTTTTCCCATGGGCTTCGATAACCTCTGGTAATGACACAGACACCCACGTCGATGCCAGTGTTCAAAATTTCATTTAACAGGGCAAAAAGAACCGGGGTTTTACCGGTGCCGCCCATACTGAGATTGCCAATCGAAACCACTCTGGCATTGGGGCGATAAACCAGCGATGGAAAAAGCTGAAAAAAAAGCCGGTCGATGGTTACTACGGCCAGATAAGGCAATTGCAACAATTTCAACAAAAATTTCATTTGAAATATTCTTTAAAAGCAGCCTGCATTACCGCAAATCTTGCTTCATTTGCAGAAACAAAACCAGGAACCGCTACCCGGAAATCGGCCACATGATTCTGGTTGAGCAGAGTAATCCCGGCTTCTGCGGCCAGACTCGCCACTTTTTCATCGTAGGCAATAAGCTTGCTCGGTAAACCGGCCCTGAGAACCAGCAAAGCAACATGAAACCGCATGGCAATCGCAAAACTCAGATTGTCGCAAAGCTCGGCAGCCTCAGAAAAACTTCCCAGCCCGGCAAGAGTGGCACCCTGAAAATACTGCTTTATGACCTGACGATCAGAGGGCCGCGCCGGTAAACCGATTACATGACGATCGATATGCTTCTGCTGCAGTTCAACCGCGTTCTGCCAATCCCCGGCGGGCCACTGCCTTAGATTCACGCCGACCGGAGCATTGCCGAAAGCCTGCCGGGCCTGGCGAACCGGAAAAAACCAGCTCCAGTCAGCTCCGTAATTGCAGCTTCTGCCGGTAAGTTCAGAAAAAAGCTCGAAAGATTTCAGGTCGCGAACCCAGGCCGTCTTAACCCGGCTCAGCGCTTTGGCCGCTACTCTTCTGGCCGCCAGGCGCCTGATCGGACCAAGCCCTGCACCCCAAAGCGATGGTTCTGCATCAAAGATCGAAGCGGCGAGAATACGCAGTGCAAAAAAGGTGATGCCTTCATAGCTCCAGTCCTGAAGAATGCCACCGGAAAAAATAACCCGGTCATTCTGGGTGAGACTGTAAAGATATTCAGGCCAGGCACTTAAGCCCCGGCGGGTAATGAAACGCGGCCCCGAAACCGAAGGATACCGCCCACAGGTCAGAGTTAACCGGTGCTTTTCACCAAGATTGCCAATTATGGCGCTGAGAATTGCCTCATCGCCAAAATTTCTTTCGCCAAAAAAACCGGTTACTAAAATTTTCATACCTTAATCTGACCGAAGCAGACCGGTCTTGTCAAGAATTGTCTGCAATCTTTCCGACCAGCGCGGCACCGGCTTTGCCTGTAAAACCGGGTGAAAACCCGCTACCGCCTCTTCAAGGTCCGTATAAGACCCGATAAACCTATCAATAAAGACATTTTCCCGCAAACCTGCCACAGGTTTTGCCCAGACCCGCAAGCCCGCAGCGGCAAATTCGTAAACCTTGATTGGATCAACTGCAGAAATCAGCTCAATATCCGCAAAAGGCACCAGACCAACGTCAGAATGCCGGTATAATTCAAAAAGCTCGGATTGATTCAATTTGCCATGAAACTTCACCGAATCAAGAGCAATCAGCCGTTCAAAAGCCTGACCTCTACCGCTGCCGGCAACGTGCAGCTCGACGCCTGCGTGCTGAGCCAGCATAGCCAGCCAATCGCAATCAACCCAGTCAAAATGGGCCCCTGAGGAGACCAGACGCAAACGACCTTCAGACCGGCCACCGGCAACCGCCCTTATCTCATCGGCGCAGGCATTGCCGACCAGAATGCCCTTCGCTCTGAAATCAGATGGAATATCCTGCAACAATCGTTGATGACTTGCCAGAATATGATCCGCCCGCGAAAAAAGAACCGATTCATACCTCTGCCAGGCCGATGGAGTCTGCCCCGGGAAAAAGCCGTGCAGATCGCAACGGTCATAAATGATTTTCGACCAGCTGCAAGCTGCAAGCGCAGCCATCGAAGGCTCAGCCATCCACAGAACATCTGAATCGTTTATTTTAAATTTTCGTTTCAACAAAGCCAGACTTAAACCCACGACCGCATTATGGAAAAAATCGCTATTTGCCGCTCTGAACGGCATTCTCAAAGAAACCACCCGCAAACAATTGCCGGCAGATGAAATACGGCAACCGAACCCCGGGCTTCGCAAAGGTTCTAAATAAAAAACCAAAAACCCGCGATCGGCAAGAAGTCGGGCAAATGCCTGGTGACGCTGACTCAGCGCCGAAAAATCAGCCGGCGCAGCAAAAAACAGTCTCATTGCGCTTCTTTAACCACCCGGCAAAATATATCATGCGTCTGCCTGAACATTTCATCGAAATCGTTCAATTCAGCGAATTTTCGCAAAGCCCCGTCGCTGAGTTTCTGATAAATCTCCGGGCGGGCAACTTCCTTTATTGCGGCAACCAGATCCTGCGGGCTTTCTGGTGTAATGAGAAAACCGTTTTCATTTTCAGTAATAATCTCGGGAATTCCGCCAACTCTGGTTGCAATTACCGGCAACCCAAAACTCATGGCCTCCAGCAGACTCAACGGGATTCCCTCGCCCAGCGAAGGCAGCAGAGCAACATGCATCTGATCAAGAATCGGAGCCGGATCATTCTGAAAACCATAAAAAACAATCCGGTTACCCGCGCGGCCTTGTCGGCAAAGATCTTCAAGCCTGTTTTTCTCAGGACCATCACCGACTATATGCAATTCAAACTCAGGCAAGGCGCTGATATTTCCAATGATTGCCTTCAAAGCCCATTCATGGCCCTTGTTTCGATGCAGTTTGGCCAGAATGACAATTTTCATGGGCTGCCCTGGTTGCCGGCCCGCAACCCCAGCCGGTAGTTCGATGCAGTTTTTTACCGTCGAAAGACGCTTTATTTCGGCCCCCTGCTCGATCAGGTGGGTCGCTACCGCCTGAGAAACTGCGATCATATGCGAACTGCCGGAGTAGTAAGAAAGCCGGTTCAGACCATGCACGTGCGAAACAACCGGCACACCCTGCAAACGCCCGAAAAATCCAGCAAACAGGCTGGCCTTGTTGAGATGAGAGCTGATCATATCCGGCTTGTGAACCCGCAGATCGCGCAGCAGCCGGCGGGCAAAAAATATGCCACCGGCCCTTTGAGATGCCACCGAAACCGCAATTCCAAACTTTCTGATTTCTTCGGCCAGAGGTTCGCCGGCACAGGTCGCGGTTATCTGCCAGCCAAGGCCTACGAAACGTTTCATCAGACTCAGCGCCAGACGTTCACCACCGCCCAGTTCCGATGAGGAAATGGCAAAATGCACCTTCATTTTTCTCGACACAATCTTTTCATAGAGTTCTAGATGCTTTTCAAGCGCGATTTTTCGATTGAACCCACTGATGATTCTTTTTCTTGCCGCTTTTCCGAAAGTATCTCGAAGACCTTTATCTTCAAGCATTTTTTTAATAGATTTTGCCAGCTGCTCACAATCATCAGTCGGAAAAAGCAGCCCCGTCTCGCCTTCTTTTACTATTTCAGGCAGGCCGCCGGTTTTCGCAGCTATTACCGGAATTTCCCGCTCCATTGCCTCGCAGACATGAATTCCAAAAGCTTCCTGCCGGGATGCAGCAACAAAAATATCCATCTGGCTGATAAAACCCTTAACATCATCAACTTCGCCGACGAAACTGCTTTTTTCGGCCAGCCCCAGCTCCTTAACCAGGCCAAGAAGCTGCTCTTTCTGCCGGCCGTCACCGCCGATCAACAGCCGAAACTGCTGATCTTTCAACAACCCGGCAGCCCTGATCAGCAAATCGACTCCTTTTACCGGGTGCAGACGCGAAAGAGTTCCGACAACAGGTAAATCACTGCCATTCTTACTCTCGCACTCCCCGGCTATTTCGACGCCCGGGTAAATAATGCTGGTACAGCACGCTGGAAAATTGCGGACATTTTTCTGATACCAGCTGCGCAAAAATCGGCTCGGAAAAATCAGATGCCGTGACAGGCCAGCGGTAAAGCGCTCGCAATAATGATAAATAAGAGTTTCGCTGCCGTGAATCGAAGTAACGACCGGAATCTCTCTTCCACAGGCCATGCGGGCCAGAAAAGTAGCCCTGAACAGGTGGGAATGGACCAGATCGGGCTTGAATTCAGCCAGAACTTTTCTGATTCGAGCGTATGCCGGCAGATCTAAAAAGCTTTCACCGAGAATCTGGACCCGACACCCGGCATCGATCAGCTTACGCTTAACCGGCCCGTCTCTAAATGCCAGAACTTCTACTTCATGCCCTTCTGACAGCAGTTTTCTGACCAGATCGAGCATGATCATCTGGGCGCCGCCGAAAGTCAAAGCATTGATTATCTGTAATATTCGCATTGTTGAGTTCTGCCAATTTTAGCCGCGAAACCATGTAAAAGCAACTTGATTTAGCCGGCAGAACTGCCGCATGTCATTTTAAAATGTTTAATTAAAACGATCAGCGCAGATCGAAGGGGTTGTCGCTGCCCACATTCTCGATTTTCACCGGCTTCTGCGGCTGCGATGTGATGATGGTATATTCACGGCCATCGGTCGGCGGCTGGCCGGAGAAATGCACGTTGCCGTCTTCGTCATACCATTTGTAAACCCTGGTTTTTCCTGAAGTTTCGGGAACCTCTCTGGCAACCGGTGGCTGAGCAGGCTCAACCGAAGAAACCTGAGCAGAACCACTTTCCGATCGTTTTTGCAGATAGCTCTGAACGCCTGAACTGTTGCCGAGAATGCCGGTCATCTGCTCGGCGGTTAAATGCCCGAACGTTTCACGATCGAGAATTGCCGCAACTTTTTCAGCGTGCTGCGGATGATCGCCGATGAAATTTTTCAGAAAGGATGCCATGCGATTGCTGCGATTGTTGTGCCGTTCGAAAGAATCGAGAACCAGATTGCGGCCATTGGGCAATTCAGCGGCCATTTTGGTGAAAATCAGGGCGTTGACCGCTTCGACATTCAGATACTCTTCACCTTTCAGCATTTTTTCAGAAATCTTATATTCATCATAGCCCCCTTCGGGCTTTTCAATCTTGATTGTGCGCAGGTTATACCGGTAAGTTTCTTCTTCTTCGGGAAAGAAAAGCATCATGATGAAATTGGCAAAACCCTCGGCAAAAGAAGCGGGCTCATCAATTTTTTCATTGATATAATGCGACCCGTCGTGGCCATAAGAATTGGCTGCAACTTCGGTCAGATCGAGCGAATGCCCGAATTCATGGGCAAAAGTCTTCTGCATTGCCTGTGCGGTCGATGGCCCATGGCCAATCAGGTCCGATCCGGTGATGCGAATGCGTGACTCAACACTTGCCCCGTCTTCACCATACGAAACCAGTCGGGAATTGTTTGGCCAGAAATCTTCAACGATATCAGGATACTTGGCAGTATCGGTATAACCGTTAATATCAATCAAATCTACAAAAATGTTGCCCTCCTTGCCGGGAAAGCGCTGCTTGAGCTCGACAAGCTGCTGATTGGCTGAAAATCGATAGCTGGCAAGCAAACCCTTCTGCAGGTCGCTCAAGTCATTCTCATTGACTGCCCCCATCAGCTGCAGCAGGTGTGCTTCATCTCTCACGGAAACTGATCTTACCAGATAGGCATGTTTGCCATCTTCACTTTTTATCAGACGGTCTTCTCCCGAAGCGCGTCTTTGCATTTCTTCAATAGTGCCGTAATTTTTGATGGTCGAATACTGAAAGCTCAAGCTGACATCGCCGGCCCAGACCAACGCGGTGACGAAAAACACGAACAGACACGAAAAACCGGCGCGCCGCAGTGAATTCATGAGTTACCTTCTTTCAGAATCGATGAAAAATCTGATCATTTCGTGATAAGGCTCTTTGCTCTGAGAATTGCGATTAACAATATCAATCAACCTCTGCCGTTCATTCTGATCGGGGTAAACGCCAGTATCACCGACCGCGGCCAGAATTGCCGCATAATCCGGCTGATAACGCACGCCCATTTTGATCCATGATCCCATTTCATCGGTCTTTTCACCGGTCCTCACTGCCAGAATCTTAACTTTTCTGAGAGAACCCTTCTTAATCTTTGGCAAAGTGGTTGTATTACTCAAAATTTTCAAATCTTTTGAACTTGAAAAATAAACCTCGATATTCTTCAATTCACCGACCAGGCTTTCAATAACCGCGGTAAGGCTTATTTTGCCTTCGGTTTTCTTTATTTCATCCGCAAAAGACATTCTTATGTTCTGGGGAAAAATGTATCTGGTCTGGTCTGCCCATGCCGGCATCAGCAGGCCGCACAGCATGATCAGTAAAATCGCAAAGACAATTCTGGTCAAAGTTAAGTCACCCCACTTAAAGATGTACGCATAATTATAAGACTCATCTGGCAAACCCACAACTGACTAAATAGCAATAAATTTGGCAAAAGATCGATGTACCTTGACGAAAAGCGATAAAATGCCTAAAATTAGCTAAAACTCTTGATGGAGAGCATTATGAAAAATTGTTTTAGATTATCGGCTCTGTTTTTCATCTTCGCACTGCTGGCTTCTACAGCCTGGGCGGCTTATCGACCGGTTCCCGACAACCGCAACCTGAGTGAAATTTTCAACAGCATCAAGGTTGACAGCCGTGACCTTACCAGAGTCAGATTCATCGCCAACAATGACGATGCCCTGTATTGTCGCTGGAAAATGATCGAAGACGCCAAAGAAACAATCGACTGCACCTACTATATCATCGACAAAGACATGTTCGGTCAGGCTTACATTGGTCTTCTGCTCAACAAAGCCCGCAGCGGCGTAAAAATCAGACTGATGATCGATGGTCGCGTGTATCGCATGCCCTACATGAGCAAGATGCCCGATAAAATCGAAGAACTGGCCGCTTTCCCCAACGTTCAGATCAAACTTTTTAATTCGGTCGGCAAATCATTGACCGGTCTGTTCAGCGACATCAAAAAAGTTGCCGCTTCAAATCATGACAAAATCATCATCGTCGATGGCTTCACCAGCATTATCGGCGGAAGAAATATCGGTGCCGATTATTTCGCCCAGAACGGCGAAAACGACATCGTTTACCGTGACACCGACATTCTCATGCAGGGTCGCCATGTTGCCCAGCAGCTCAAAAAAGCATTTGAAGACGAATGGAACCACCTGAAAAATTCAGTCGTTAAAGCAGATGCCATCAATTTCAAAGACCAGCTGGCATCAGTAGATCTTGCTTACCGGGTAATGTCACGCTACATGCAGGGTCGAGGCCTTTTCAACCCCGAAGAAAGCCGAATGTCAGAAAAACTGAAAAAGACTCTGACCGAAATGAATAAAGAAATCAGCAGTTACAAAAACATCTCTTCTTATTCAGGATACCAGCTCTTCAGAGGTGAAAGACCCATGCCGGTCAAGATCCTCGATAAACATTCCTATATCGGAGCCCTCAACGGCATCACTCCCAATCTTCTCAAGATGATCGATGCCTGCAAAGAAGAAATCATCATTCAGAACCCCTATCTGGTAATTACCGAAGAAGCTGAAGCAGCACTGAAACGCGCTGCCGCCCGTGGCGTTAAAATCATTTTCCACACCAACAGCGCCGAATCAACCGATTCGCTGTTTCCCCAGGCATTCCTGATGAATGACTGGAAACGCATTCTCAAAGATATGCCCGGTTCAAGAATCCTAGTTGCCCCGAGTCAGAATGAAAGACTGCATTCCAAAACCTTCGTTTTCGACAGTCTGATCACCGTCATCGGCTCCTATAACATGGATCCGCTCAGCGAAGACGTTAACTCCGAAGTTGTGGCTGCGGTTCTCGACAAGAGCTTCGCCACCAGAGTGAGACTGAGAATTCTTGGCCCCGATATGAAAAAAGTCATTGAATATAAAATTCAGCTTGATTCAGAAGGCCGTATAATCAAGGCTTATGGCCCCGAAGATCATGTTAACAGCAAAACCGTTAACAAAATGAACAAAATGCGCAAGCTGCAGTGGCTGCGCCCCCTGATCTGATCAACTGACTGACCTGCAGATAAAAATGATCGCCCGATTAAAATCGGGCGATCATTTTTTTTAGCCAGTCAGAACAGTGTGCGGTTTTCTGAAGCGGGCCGGCACAGTGGCCGGCCCCTACGAATATTTATTCTTTGATTCGTATCAGGATTTCTATTGGGCTTCAGGCGGCTGGGCGCTTCGACCTCTTGAAGAGGCTCAGCGACCGTTCTTTTTACATCGAACAGGTCAGGGCGTATTTTTTCAGCTGCAGCTCAAAGTTTAAAACCGCACTTACACTGTGTTCCGGATCCCAGGGGGTCAGAAAATCAATGGTAATTTCTTCGGAATCATCGGCAAAATTCAGACGTAAAACCTCAAACTGACTGATGAATTTTTCGGGGTCATCGACCAGGGTCTGCATTTCCCGCATTGCTTTGCTGTATTCATCATCAGACACGTCTTCAGGGTCAAAAATCTGTTTAAAATCTTCAACAGCTTCTTTCCCGATCATGGCTTTCAAACCATCGTCGAATTCACGCAATCGCACCAGTAAATCTGCCGTTGAATCTGCCAGTTTCCCGTCTTCACTTACGGGAAACGACGAAAACACCGAATCATTGCCGAGTATGCGTAAATTGGCTTCCGCAAAACCATTACGAAAAAGATAATCACCAATACGATCATCATGACAGGGCTTTAGCAGCATCTGGCGGATCTTTTCCGCGATAATCGCAATGACGGCAAAAACGAGAGCAAGCAGAATAAGAGCCGCAAGAATAGCTATTAATACGGCGAAAACGATCAGTACAATCCGCATTTACATCTGATCCGGCGCAGTTACTTCAGGAACAGAATCGGCCAGCTGTGCAACCTTGGGATGGATTTCAAATTCGCCATTATCGAGGCGCACAAGCCGCCAGTTGCGAAATCTGGATATGGCTTCGAGATCCTGCATTTCTATGCTGATCATGCCTTTCCAGGCAATTTCCCCAAGCTCATGATTGAACAGCTCCTGCTCGTTGGTATAACCGTCGAGAATTGGCGAAAGATTCTTGCCCAGCTGACCGCGAATAGTCGGGTTCAATTTTAGCCCGAACGGGTTCACAAAAAGAAATAGATGAATTATGGCCGTCAGCACGACAATTCCGGCAAGATGCATGTTTAAAGGCATCGGATCGAGATCTGACATGCTTTTAAGCACCATGATCACTCCCATCATGATGAATACCGGCAGACTTCCCGGGTTGATCAGGGCAATCAGGCCGGCAATGGCATAAAAAACCAGATCGGGAAAATCCTCGTAACTCAGGCGCCCCAGAGTAATCAAATTGATCAAGAGAAAAATTCCGGCCAGCAGATACATAATTTTCTGGTCGGCGGGCGGTAAAAACTGCCAGGCAAGAACCGACCCGGGATTAACCGCTTCTGCCGCACCTTCTGGAAAAAACAGAACTCCCAGAAGCCCACAGACAATCAGACTTAAACTGTAATTCTTGTTGAAAATAGCATGGCAGGCGATCAAAACCAGCATCAGCCAGCTGTTGAGGGTTAGGGCACTGGCTGCCGCCGTAATTGGAATCAGAAATATGCCGAAATGGCCTTTCAGGCGGTCCTGATCGAGAATGGTCAGCAGACCAAGCACAAAAATCAGCTGCAACAGCATGCGAAGACTCAGAAAAGACTGCATCGACAAGGCAAAAATGGCCAGTGCCAGAAGCCCGGGCAGAATTTCACGATTCCTGAAAACCCAGATACATAAAACGCAGCCCAGCAGAAAATAGGCGATATGATAAACCGCCTTCAAACCCAATAAAGAGGCTGAAGAATTAACGATATCAAGGGCAATGGTTTCAGGCAGAAAGACTGAGCCAAGGCTTAAATCAAAATCACGCGCCAGCATCAGTTCCCAGTATGTGGTGGCGGGAAAAGGCGCAGCACGGGTAAAGAAAAACAGAACCGCAACCGTTGCAACCAGAGCTGCAACCCGATTCCATTCGATCTGCCTCGGCTCAGTCATACTCTCTCCAGAAATCCCGCTGATGTTTGCCACAAGATAATACAAACATCAGCAACTTACAAGACCAGCACACCAATCATTCCAGACCCAGTATTTTCTCAGGCTTTACTGGAAGAATGCGTATTCTCTTGCCGGTTGCGTTGTAAACCGCATTGGCAATCGCAGGGGCAATGCCCATCAGCGGAACTTCGCCAAAGCCTTTGGCCCCGTAAGGCCCACGGTCATAGGCATGTTCGACGATTATCGGATCGATTATCGGCGTGTCTTCAGTAGTCGGCAGAATATATGTGGCGAAAGCGTTGTTGAGCATTTTGCCATTGGCGTCGTGCCTGATTTCTTCCATGGTCGCATAGCCCATGCCCTGCAATGTTCCGCCCTCGATCTGGCCTTCGACCTGCTGAGGGTTAATGGCTTTGCCCATATCATGAGCGCAGGTAATGCGCTTGACCTGAAATTCGCCGGTCTCCATATCCACTTCGACTTCAGCGATGTTGGTACAATAGCTGTAAACAAAGTAGGCGTTGCCCTGCCCCGTATCTTTGTCGTAAGAAGAATCGGGAGCGATATACCAGCCAAAAGCGCTTGGCATCAGGCGATATGCATAAAGTTTCTGCGCCAGTTCCTTGAAATGAATTCTCTGCCCGTTGACATTTTTCTTCGAAAAAGCCCAGCCGTCAATAAGCTCCACATCTTCATCCCGGGCTTCACCCAGCATGTCTTTGGCAACGTGCAGCAACCTTGGACGCAGTTCTGCAGCGGCAACCATCAAAGAATTTCCCGACATGAAGGTGGTTCGGCTCGCAACCGTCGGCCCCGAATCAGGAACCAGAGCGGTATCGGTTTCAACCACATTCACCAGTTCATAAGGAGCGCCCAGAGCATCGGCGGCGATCTGCGCCAGAACCGTTCTGGCCCCCTGACCCATTTCAACATTGCCGATCGCACAATGTACCGAACCATCTTTCATGATGGTCATGCTGGTTCCAACCCGGTCAAGATGTTTGCCACCCGCACCCAGGCCCACGCCGTAATAAACGGTCGAAATCCCCAGGCCAGTTCTGGTAACGCCTTTTTTGCTGGAAGGAGCCTGCCATTTGCCTTTCCAATCTGCTTTTGCTGCTGCCCGTTCGATAGTTTCCATCAGGCCGCATGACTGGTCGATAATCTGGCTGGTAGCAGTGCTGGAACCGACTTTGTAGCCGTTCAGCCGACGGATTTCAAGAGGATCTATCTTAAGCTCATCAGCTATCTCATCAATCATCGATTCGCCCGCAAAGATTACCTGAGGCGAGCCAAACCCTCGGTATGCACCGCAGGGCACCTTGTTGGTCGCCACTCCGTAAGATTTAATATGAATATCCTGGCATTCATAAGGCCCGAGGGCATGAACGGTGCCACGCCAGAGAACGATCGGAGTAAGAGTTGAGTAAGCACCGCCGTCAACATAGTAGTCGATAATTGCCGCCACGATTTTTCCACGCTCATCGGTACCGATCTTCATTTTTATCAGCCCAGGATGCCTTTTTGAGCTGGCAATTATATCTTCTTCGCGCTTATAAATAAGCTTAACCGGCCTGCCGGTCAATTTTGCGGCAATTGCTGCCTGCCCGGCAACCACTGAGGGGAAATCCTCTTTGCCACCAAAGCCACCACCGGTAGTGGTTTGCACGATTCGAACCTTGTTGCGGTCAATGCCAATCGCCTGAGCAACCGCATCATGCACGTAGAAGGGGCATTGCATCGTGCCATAAACCGTCATCGAATCTTCCAGTCCCGGAACTGCGATAACCCCGTTGGTCTCAAGATAAGCGTGCTCCTGATAAGGGGTTTCATATTCGCGTTCAAAAATGTGCCGGGCGCTTTTCATGGCTGTCTCGGCATCGCCTTTTTTTATGTTATAGCGGCTGAAGCAGTTGTCATCCTTGTAAATTTTCGGGGCATTTTCCGCAATCGCTTCGCGGATACTCAATACCGGTTTCAATGGTTCCGCATCCACCTTAACTTCGGCGGCGGCTGCCAAGGCTTCTTCATAAGATTCCGCAATGACCAGAGCTACCGGTTCGCCGTGAAAACGCAGGTAATCCTGAGCAAGAAAAGGCTCGTCTTCAAAAACCAGCGGGACGGCGTTTTTGCCCTGTACATCTGCATGGGTAAGAACCGCTTTGACTCCTGGCATGGAAAGGGCTTTTGCGGTATCGACACGATTCAATCGTGCGAATGCAAATTCAGACCTTACCGTGGTAGCGTAAAGAATATCTGAAAAACTGTAATCATCTACGTAACGTGCCTTGCCCTGTACTTTATCCCAGGCGTCTTTTCTGGGAACTGACTTGCCAACAACCGGCATCTCGAACCTCCTGCGAATTCATGCATTATTGAAAAAAGTTTAACACATGAACCGGGGAGTTTCCAGAATTGCAAAAACCTGACCGGGCAAAAAGTTCAGATTTGAGGTCTGATTCCCTTAAACGCCCAGAAATTTCACTGCCAGCAAAATCGCAATGGCTACCACCATAAAAATTATTTTTTGCTTGAATTCACCGGCGGGATCGTATTTTGGAGGCTGTGATTCGTTCGATTCGCCGTTTTCGTTTTTATCGTAATTTTCGTCCATAACAGATTTCCTTAATTTAATTTTGCGACTGTAACATCGGCAGTTGCCGAAAAAATCTAAAGTTTTCAAGCCCAATAATATCATGATGCTGACGCTGCCGCAACTAGCCCCGGTTGCGGGATCTGCTTTCAATGCTTATCAGCAGGGAGGTTAAACAGGCAAAATTTTTTTTTCGGCGATCTTGCTCTAAGATTGGCAGAAAGATTATTCTGGTTCTCAAAATTAAAAGTTCATCATTGCCGAGGTAAAAACTTGATTCTTCACTCGAAATTTTTGTCATCTGCCCTCCTTTTGTCAACTCTGCTGGTATTTTGCACCATGCTCACCGTTTCAGCCAGCGAAAAACCAACGATTCTTCTTAAAAGCGATGATGACCGTTTTGAAATCGAGCGTCTGATCAAACACCTGCTGCCAATGACTGGAGAACGACGCATCGAATCCGCATCCAGATATCTGCTCGGACGTCACTATCACCCTGAAACGAAAAAGCGCATAAAACAACAGACAGGCAAGCCTTCGAAGAAAGTTAAAAAAACTGAAGCTACCAATGAAAAACCGCTTTCCGTAGAATTTCTCAGAACCAGCATGCAGTATCTCGACTGCATGACCTATGTCGAACATGTTCTGGCCCTGGCAAACAGCAGCAGACCCGCTTACCGCGATGAATTTCTCTGCCGGCTCATCGACGTCATGTTCAACTCTGACGGAGGCCCGCTCTATAACCACCAGCGCAGCCACTTCACCTCCCATTGGGCTGACGTGAACGAGCAGAAAGGCTACCTGAAAAATGTTGCCAGAAACCATCCCATGGCCACAAGCAGAACCCTGCTTCTCAACAAAGTAGGAAACAATAGAACCTTTTACGTTGAAGACCGCTTCATGATCTCAACCCAGCCAAAAACGGTCTGGTATTTCGATCGCAAAACAGTATTGGCCGGCAAAGCTGATCTGCAGTCTGGCGACATTCTGGCACTGGTTACCGACAAAGAAGGCCTCGACGTAACCCACATGGCTTTTTTCATTGTTAAAAACAAGAAAAAGTGGTTAAGACACGCATCTCTAAAGCTCAACCGAATCGTCGATCAGGATTTCAACCAGTATCTTAAAGATCATGAATCGGTTAAAGGCCTTATGGTGATGCGCCCGGTTTTTAATGAAAAAGAATATTTTAAATTTAATTTTAAATTGCAGCCGGATAAATAACCGGCAATTAAAACAAATGTTTTCGCCGCAACAATTTCTGTTTAATAGGGCGGGCGCGAAGAACCGCCCCTACGAAACGTTTTGATCAAAGGTTATTATTCAAAGGGTTACAGCGAGAGGTTGCCTTTGAAAAAACTCACGACCAGGCTGAAAAATTCCCAGCCGAAATAGATGTAAAAACCAATAAGAACAAGAAGAGCCAGAACAATCCCAAGGTTTTTCTGCGAGCTTTTCAAATTCGAAAGGTCGGCGAGCAAACCCTCGTTAAGATAGCTCCAGGCCATCGGCAGAAGCCTGGGACCCCAGTCGGGACGCAGAAACAACAACCATGAAGTCAAAAAAACAGTTAAACCCGAAAAACTCCAGAAAAAGGCAGGTCTGAAAAAAATTCCGACAAGCATAACGATATCGACGAGCAGCAGCAGTAAGAAAACAATCATGCCCCACCATGGGCGGAGACTCTCAAGAAAAGCATCGCCTCCCATAAGTTTTCTTTTTTCCGTTCGGCGCAAAATCATCGTCTTCATCTTTTTTCGGGTGGACTGCAGAACATTCAGAACCAGCATGAAATCAAGAGGAAAAAGCACGGCATGAGTGTCTTCCCAGTGCAGGGCAACCCGGTTACTCTCAAGGTAAGCGACTGAAATTCTGGTTGAGCCAGGAACAGAAGAATCATACTGCCCCGTTTCTCCATGGCTGAAACCCTCAAGAAAATCCACAACCCTCTCAAATTCGCAAAACTCAATTTTTACCGGCTTTTTAGTCGAAAATTTCAATAAAACTTTTGAAGAATAAGTTCCATCAAGAAAAATGGCAAGGTCGAGAAATTTTGAGTCGCCAACGTAAGTTGCCCCCGGCAATGAAACAAAACCACCGGGAACACTGCGACCGGAACCACCGATTTTTACCATCAAAACTCCGCCGGCAATAAGATTGCAGCCCGCCAAAAGCCATTTTCCCACAGCACCATTTAAATCGCAACCTCGATTTTTTTAAACACTGATTTAATTTAAACTCTTGACATTTGAGCAAACAACCAATATAATTCTGCCATTGATTTGAATTTAAGAAACGGAGGAAATGAAAATGCTTAATAAAACTATTGTTTTTGACCATTCATTCGCCTTCGTCTGCGCATCTTTTCTTCGCTGAATCTGTAATTCAGAAGCGGGTTGCCTTACGAAAGGCAACCCGCTTTTACTTTTCCCGCAAAACCGAGCATGCATGCCCCGGAATCATAGAACAGGAGAAAAACCATGAATAAAAAAGGAACCCTAAAAAGCTGAAACACTCTCCGTCACCCGGGCCCTGGGCCTAAATGAAACATTTGGTAACAAAATTATGCAGAAAAATGACAAAACCTCAGTATTGAAACGACTTCTGCCGTTCTTCCGCCCCCATCTTGGCAAACTGGCGATCTCGCTGGTTTCAATGGTGGTCGTTACCGGTGTTCATCTGGCCAGACCAATGATTCTAAGAACTATCATTGATTCTGCTATTCCACAGAAGAACATCGAAATGGCCGCCTGGCTTGCCGGTGCCTTTATTCTGCTTTTGCTGGTCGGAGCTTCGGCCATGTATATCAGGGTAAGGCTGATGGCAATTCTTGGCGCTGAAGTCGTTGCCGAAATAAAAAGAAAACTGTTCGGGCATATTCTCGGCCAGGGAATGCGGTTTTTCGATCTGAACCAGACCGGAAAGCTCATTACCCGCACCGAATCTGATGCCAACCAGCTCAAATCACTGTTCACCCAGTCAACTGCCCAGTTGTTTGCGAGTGGCATGCTGATTACCGGCACCATCATCGTTCTGTTCCGCGAAGATCATACCATCGGCATGATCGCGGTTGCTTCGATGCTGATCGTCGGCACCATGCTGTTTTTCTATCTGAACTATATTCGCGGCCTTTATACCAAAGTGCGCGAGAAAAACAGCCAGCTCACCGGCTATCTCACCGAATTCATTCAGGGAGTGCCGCTGATCAAGGTGCATGGCCGCGAGCAGGATATCATCAGAAATATGCACAACTATAACAAAGAAAAGGCTGATCTTGAAACCAGGGCAGCGTTCATCGAATACACCCTGTTTTCTTCAACCTTCCGGTTCTGCACCGAAATCGGTGCGATCCTGGCTCTGTTCGCCTACTGCAGCACCAGAGTATTTCAGGGAACCATGACCGTGGGAACTCTGGTCATGTATGTCGAACTGCTACGTCAGTTCTTCAGACCCCTGGAATTCCTGGTCGAAGTGCTGGGTCAGGTGCAGACCGCTCTCGCCGCCGGAATTCGCGTTTTCGACATCATCGACACCGAGCCGGCAGTAACTGATAGCGGCAACCCTGCCCCTGACCTGAAACTGAGCGACAGAATCGAATTCAGAGACGTTTCGTTCGCTTACGACAGTGAAACCGTTCTGCAGAATGCCTGCTTTGACATTCAAAGAGGCAGTCAGGTTGCAATAGTTGGGGCCTCCGGCTCCGGCAAGACAACCTGCATCAATCTGCTGCTCAGGTTTTACGACCCGGTGAGCGGGCAAATCTGTGTTGACGGCAGGGATATCAGGGAAATCAGCCTTGAAGACTGGCGCCGAAACATTGCGCTGGTACTGCAGGAAATCTACCTGTTTCCCGGTTCCATCATGGAAAACCTTAAAGCTTTCCACACTGATGTCTCCGACGAAACGGTAATCAATGCGGCCAAACAGATCGGTGCCCATGATTTCATCATGAAGCAGCCAAAAGGCTACGAAACCGTTCTGGCTGAGCGTGGTGCCAATCTGTCCTACGGCGAACGACAACTGTTGTCTTACACCAGGGCACTGGTGAAAGACCCCGATCTTCTGATTCTCGACGAAGCAACCTCTTCGGTTGACGTCATAACCGAGCGCGAGCTCCAGGCATCGATGGAAAAATTGATGCAGGGCCGAACCTCGATCGTGATTGCCCACCGGCTTTCAACCATTAGAAAAGCAGACAAAATTCTGGTTTTCGAAAAGGGAAGATTGATTCAGAGCGGCAGCCACGACGAACTGATACGTCAGACCGGCACCTATCGAGAACTCGTTCTCATTCAGGCAACCGGCAACATTATTCCTGAACTTGCGAATAATGAAGCCGCTGCAGAAATTACAGGAGCTGTAGCATGAAAACGCAATCCGACGAAAAACAGCTCAGACACGGCAGAATCTACTATCTAAAATGGATCTGGAACGAATACCGGAACCATAAAACGATGATTCTCTTTCTGCTGGCTTTGACTGTGCTGTCAACCGTTACGGCAGTGCTGTTTCCCATGGTTTTCAAATACATAATTGACAATCTGGTTGAAGGCCTGAAACAGTTTCAGGCCGGCCAAATAACGATTGATGCCGCGAAATCAGAGCGCAACAAAATGCTGCTGATGCTGCTGGCTATGGGGCTTGGCCCGATCTTCGGCGGTCTGTATCCATTTTTCCGGGCAAAAATGAATATTTTTTTCGAGATGTATTTCCGTGAAAAATTCTTCGCTGAAATTCTCGCAAAAGGTCATAAATTCTTTCTGAAATTCAGAACCGGAGATCTGGTAACCAGGCTGACCGAAGATATCAGAACCTGGCCCCCGGGCCTGTCCTGGCTATGCTGTTCCGGCATTTTCAGGGCGGTCAACTCGGCCAGCAT
Source organism: Candidatus Rifleibacteriota bacterium (assembly GCA_049325495.1). GTDB lineage: Bacteria > Muiribacteriota > Ozemobacteria > Ozemobacterales > Ozemobacteraceae > DYKG01. The sequence goes on from JBMOKV010000585.1 coordinate 21,512, forward strand.
CATCTTCTTCTGCCTTGGCACCATGATGTATCTGAACTGGAAACTTGCATTGCTCGCATGTATTCCGATGCCGATAATGTTGTACATCTTCATCAGACTCGAAACTCAGTTCGGTCAGACCTTCAAAGAGCTGCAGACCGGCATGTCTGACGGCAATGATTTTCTTGAAGCAGCCTATTCAGGCATCAAGATCATCACCTCATTCAATGCCCAGCAGCCGCAAAAAAGGCTGTTTGCTGAGCTGATGAAGAAGCGCATCGACCAGGAAGTCAGAGTGGATTCACTCTGGGGCATGTTCATGGTTTTCTTTGAATTCCTCAACTATGCCGGAGAAGTTCTCGTTCTGATTTTCGGCGGCATCATGGTGATCAGGGGTGAGCTTTCGCTGGGGGCGTATTACGCTTTCTTCAGCTATCTCGGCATGATCATCTACCCGCTGATGGATATTCCGATGATGCTGGTGACTCTTACCCAGGCCTGCGTGGCCATCGACCGCCTCGAAGATCTGGAAAATGCCGAACGCGGCTGGCAGGAGCATGATGTAAACGGCCAGCTCCCGGTTAATGAGATAACAGGCATCGAGTTGGTTGATTTGAGCTTCAAACACAGCCTGGTCGATGAAGGTGACAATGACAAAGAACCGTTCTCTTTCAAAAATTTGAGTTTCAAGCTCAAAAAAGGTGAAAAAATTGCGGTCATCGGCAAAATCGGTTCAGGCAAAACAACCTTGCTTAACCTGATTTCAGGGATGTTAAAGGCAGATTCAGGAAAAATTCTGATCAACGACGTGAACCTCGATGAAATCGACAAGCAGTCGTTTCGCGAAAAAATCGGCTATATTCAACAGGAGCCGGTGATTTTCTCAGATACGATTCACACCAATATCGATTTCTGGCGGGGAAATGCCGAAGCGCTGGTTCAGTCATGCGCCCGACTTGCCCAGTTTGAAGGCGAAGTTCTCGCTTTCCCGAACGGTTATTCCGAACCGGTAGGGCAAAGAGGGGTAACCCTTTCAGGAGGCCAGCGTCAGCGCCTTTCAATTGCCCGCGCCCTTGTCGGACAACCGGAACTGCTTCTGATGGATGACATTACCGCGAGCCTTGATGCGGCCAACGAAAAAAGGCTCTGGGCCGATCTGGAAAAAGAGTATGGCAGCATCACCTGCCTGATCGTCACCCATCGAATGGCAACCGCCATGATGGCCGACCGCATAATCGTTCTCGATAACGGACAAATAGCTGCAATCGGTACCCATGATGAACTGATGCAGACCAGCGAAAAATATCGCGAACTGGCTCACGCCTGATAAAAGTTCTGTGGGCAGCTGCAAATCATGCAGCTGCCCACAGTTTTTATTTTAAACAATTTTATGAGAAATGAAAACTCTTGTTATTTCTGAGTGACGTTACCACGGCGGCAGAAGGGCCGTTGAGAGGCTGAAGTTGAAGGCACGGCCTGGCTTGAAGAAGAACTGCCTGAGCTGCTGCCATTCAGACAAGAACCGTCCCGCTTGCGCAGTCTGAGCTTCTGCCCGCTGCCATTCTGCTGACCTTTTCTCAAACCCTGACCATTATTCGCATTGCGATTTTTACGAGCACCGGCTTTTGCACCGAAACCCGTCCCATTCTGAGGTCTTGGTTTTGTGCCATCACCATAACCGCGTCCGGTTCCATCGCAGTTGGCAGGTTTCTGCACCTGGCTTGAATCGGTTGTCGAAGTTGTGGAACTGGTAGTGGTGGTAACCACTGTTGATGCTTGATCAACCGGATTCACATCCTGAGCCATTACTGCATACACACTGAGAAGAAGGACCGCAAGAACCAGCATACTGACGTTTTTCATAATCACTACTCCTTACTTAAATTTTTGTTTAAATTGTGCGACCGTATCGATAACGATACTTTTTACCCTGATTGTCAGAAAGATCGAGAGAACCATCTTCAGACCAGCGACCGGCAAAAACTTCCGAATTGTCTCGAACAACGGTGAGACTGCCGTCATCGCCCTCAGAAACCCGCAAAATCATACCTGAACGGGTATTCCTCAAGGTTACCAGCGGATCTTCTGCCGCAGCTCCGAAAGTAGCCTGCCACTCGATTCCATCTACGATGAAACTGCCGATTTCGCCGGCAACCGGGGCAGGAGTTTCAATAATCGAGCCGTTGCCCCTGGTAATTTTAATGGCACCGCTTTCGAGCTTTTCTACCACTGCCTGCTCGGTTCCAACCTGAATCGATGAATCACCTGCCACCACCATGCAACTGCCAGTGCCGCGACTGAGCCCCATGCCAGTGCCGCGATTTTCGGCACGGTAGAGTCGATTACGGTAGCGCATTGACCCGGTTGAACCAAGGGTGGATGCGAGAACTTCAGCAGAAGTTGCATCAAGTGTTTCAGCTGCCATAACCCGATCGAGTAAAAGACTGCTTTCTACCGCTGCCACTTCTTCATTGGTGGCAACTGCTTCGGTGAAATCCGCCGAACCACCACTTGTGCCTGCGCAACCGGTAAAAACTGCCATCATCAATACTGCGAGAACCAGACTTACAAACTTTTTCAAACTTTTCCTCCAGAGTTAACTATTGAACTTGCAAAAAGTTAATGCAACGGTCGTGCCAACTTTGAAAGCAAACATCAAAACCATTATCAAAAGGCGATTTTCAAAAATATAATCCCGTTTTGATTAAAAAAGGCAGGGCAAAAGTGCAAGATCTTTCACTGAAAAAATGCAAAGAGTTGCACTTGCTGAAACAGATTAACGTTATTGATTTATCAGTAGAACACATCTCATAATTGCCTCAAAAATACGATTTAAATGCTGACAGGATGCCTGCCTACGCAGACTTGGCGTTCATGATTTTTGAGATGAATCCTGGTGCCCTTGTACCACTCTGGAATAAGAATTGCTCAAATTAATCTCAAGTCTTATCATATCTTGTAAGGTAATCGCAGGTTATAAAAATGGAAACCGACGGCAGAAAAGTTCTCACGGCAATCTTAATAAGCATTTCGGGTATTCTGGTTTTTTTCATTTCGAACTGGAATTCGAATCAGGCAGCGCTGCTCACTCAATGGGCTGCGGAGCGTGAAGGAAAAGCGGCTTTTACCAGAATCGTTCATGAAAATGGAATGAGCCCGGGCATGCTTTTTCAGGCACCAGAACTGCTTGAAAATGCCATTGCCAGCGACAGTGAAATTGCCGCAGCCGGCATTATGCTGGGCCATAACGTTCTGGCAAGCTTCAGCAAAATTAGTGAGATTGTTCAGCATCCGGCAATGAAGAGTCTTCCCATCGGGGCCACAATTCTAACCGATCAGTTCACTCTTTACCGAAAACATTCAGGGCCAGGATCTGGTGGCGGGGGAAGGTGGCATGGAGGTGGTCAGGGTCCGCCCTGGATGAGAAGTCAGAATGATGAACCGCCTGATCCGGAAAACAGAATAAGCTTTTACCTGGTTTTCAAAGGCCCCGACAGAAAATTGATTGCCCCTCTGATTTATCAGAAGTATTTGTGGCCGGTAGTCTGGCTGATTGGTTCATTGCTGTGGTTGACCATACTCTATAATCAAAGCCGAATGGCTGAACTTCAGCAGGTTATGCAGAAAGAATCACATCTCGCTGCAATCGGCAAAATGTCAGCACGCCTGGCCCATGAAATTAAAAACCCGCTTGGTGCAATACGGGGAATGTCTCAGTTTCTCGAAAAAAAGCTGGTTGACCAGCCGACCTTAAAAGCTATGACCCAGACCATCGAGAAAGAAACATTCCGCCTAGAAGAGTTGACCCGAAGCATTCTTGATTACTCAAAACCAACCGAGATCAAGTTTGAAAAAATACTTCTCAATTCTGTGGTCTCTGATTCAATTTGTATTTTCAGACTCGATCACAATGACGTGAAAATTATCCTTAATCTTCCTGAAACAGACCTTGAAATAAGCAGCGACGGAAATGCAGTCAAGCAGATTTTAATCAATTTATTGAAAAATGCATTTGAATCTTCGAGCATTCACCCTGTTACAGTTAAAGTTACAGCTTCTGAAGAAAATTTCTGCATAAGGGTGATAAACTCAGGACAAATCAGCCCTGAAGTTTTACCACATCTTTTCGAGCCGTTCATTTCGACTAAGACAAGCGGATATGGGCTGGGCCTTTCGATCAGCAGAAAACTGGCTGAAAAGCTCAATGGAAAATTAACCCTGAAGAATCTCGATGCCGATAAAGTATGCGCAGAACTGATTCTGCCGAGGAATCAATAAAATGACCGGTGAATTTAAAGCAACCATTTTAATCGTTGACGATGAAGAATCATATCGCTCGATGATTTCTGCCGTGTTGAACGATGCGGGTTACGATACCATGACTGCCGACTCGGGAAAAGCCGCCATCGAAATGGTTAACCGACGAAAAGCCGATCTGGCAATTCTCGACCTGATGATGCCCGGCATGGATGGCCGCGAACTGATGTCACGGCTAAAGACGAGGCAACCTGAACTTCCGATAGTTTTTCTTACGGCCCACGGTTCGATTCCATCTGCGGTTGAAGCAATAAAGCAGGGAGCCGCCGATTATCTCACCAAACCGCTTCCTCATGTAGATGATCTTGTAATAACCATCGAGCGGGTTCTGGAGTTGAAGCGTTTGAAGCAGCAGAATCGACTGCATCAGGCAGCAAAAAATGTGAAGAATCCTTTTCCATGCGCTTCACCGGCAATGAAAAAAATCCTCGAAATGGCCGCCAAGGTTGCAGCTACCGATGTTACCGTGCTGATTACCGGCGAATCGGGCACCGGAAAAGAGCGAATGGCGCAATTCATACACCTGAACAGCAACCGCTCACAAAATGAAATGGTGGCGGTTAACTGCGCTGCCATCGTTGAAACACTTCTCGAAAGCGAGCTGTTCGGTCATGAAAAAGGGGCTTTTACGGGTGCCGACCGGTCTAAAACCGGGCGTTTTGAAGAAGCCGATAATTCAACCCTTTTTCTTGATGAAATAGGAGAAATGTCAATGGCCCTGCAACCCAAACTTTTGCGGGTTCTTCAGGAGAAAGAATTCCGAAGAGTCGGAGGAAACCAGTTGGTGCGCAGCAATGCCAGGCTGATTGCCGCAACCAACCGGAATCTCAAGCAGCAGGCAACAGAGGGTCTGTTCCGTGAAGATCTTTTTTATCGGATTTCAGTCTTCACTCTGCATATTCCACCTCTGCGCGAAAGGCACGAGGACATAATCTTTCTTGCAGAAGCTTTCATCTGCGAAGCGGCAGGAAAATTTTCCAAGCCAGCGCCGGCATTGGGGCAAGACTTCAAAAATGCGCTGTTGAAATATGAGTGGCCGGGCAACGTCAGAGAACTGGCAAACGTCATTGAAGCATCAGTTCTCTTATGCGATTCAGACAGGCTTCAACTTCCGCATCTCCACGGTATAAATACCGCGCCAGACAACGGCGAAAAAGATGAGCCGCTAATGCTTGCCGAAAAAAAGGCACTGATCGAAGCTCTGCAAAAATTCGACGGAAATCGCGAACAGACCGCGGCCTTTCTCGGCATGAGCAAACGCAATCTGATTTACAAACTGAAAAAGCATGATCTGACTCGAAAAAAATGATTCAATAATGGGGCGGTTTTTCGTTAGCAGGGCGGCTTGGGTCAACCGGCGAATTTACCTGTTTATCCCGGATTATTTGAAATTCATTCTTAAGGAGGGCAAGCATGCGTGATTGTTCGATCACCACCTCATTGAGCTCCTCAATGTACTTTTCCAGATAGGTTACCCGTTTTTCAAGCTCGAGCAGGTTCTGTTCCATTCTGTATTCCTTCGACCTCATTTTTTTTAATTACCACAATGGTTAAATCATCATTTAAAATCTTGGCAAAGCGCTGACTGAATATTTTCATGAAGCTCACGGCCAAATTTTCAGCGGAGAAATAATCTGATTCAAGCAAAATTGCAAAAATCTCTTCGTAGTTGATCCTACCACCAGCCAGAACTCCATTTGAAAATAAAACCAGAGCTTCACCAGCAGCGAGTTTGACATTAGAGATTTCTCTACGCGACGAAGTTCCAGTGCCTAAAGGAACTGAAGGCAATTCTATCTGCCTGATGCTGCGCGAAGAGCAGTCAAATACAATCGGAAAAAACAGACCCGCATTGACCAGGGGAATGAAATCACAATTTTCATTCAGTAAAAGATACTGAAACGCCATGAAGCGCCGCTGATTCTTTTTGCTGCCAGCCTTGAGAAGCCGGTCAAGCTCAAGAACCAGCCGATCAGGAGTAGAAAGAAGGTGCTCAAGCTGCATCAGAGCCGACTTGAAAAATGCCAGAATGAGAGTCGCCGCAATTCCGCTTCCCGCAACATCTCCAACCATTATTCTAACTTTATCTCCGTCTTTGATTATCTCAAGATAGTCACTACCGGTATCGGAAAATGAGCTGGTCTGCCCAAAAATCTCATAACTGCCAATCTTTTCAGTGACCCCCGAATTGCCAAAAATCTTCTCTTTAAACATGGCTGCAGTATGCATTTCTTCAAGATCAACCAGGGTTGTATTGAAAATCGAAGCAAGGCGGCCAAATTCATCATGACCGATCTCCGGCAGGCGATACGAAAATTCTCTTTTCTGCAAGGCATCTATGCCTTTCTGCAATTCATTCAAAGGCTCAATAATTGACCCGGCAACGAACAGTCCGAGAGACATGGTGACAAGAATGCTTAGAAGTCCAAGTCCGGCAAGCAGCTGCCCGGTTTTTCCCACCTGGCGGTCTATTTTTTCAAGGGGAAGAAGGCCTATTAATCTGAAATGAGTGAGGCGGTTACATTTAAGCCCTACCATCAGATATTCCTGGTCTTCCCAGTTACAGTATTCGAGCTCTCTGGTCGATTGCTGCTTCAATCTTTCAGCAAAAGCCCTCAACTTCTCGTGAGCAAGAAGTTCAGGTGGCCAGGCCCTGGTATCGGAATCATTAATTGCAAGAATCCTTATTCCTTCTTCGTTTCTTGAAAACCGGGTAAACGACCTGAGCATGAAGTTCTGCTGAAGATCGTAATCAGTCCATAAGTAAATGAAGAGATAGTCATAGGCATTTTCAAAAAATAATTTGATCATTCGAATAAAAGTCGGGTGCTTTTTGCTGCCGATACCCCAATTCCAGAACCCGCCGTCGCGGTGCAGAAATTCCTGCATCATTTCCACAGGATCCTGCTGTGAAAGAGCTTCGGTAAGCATTTCAACTTCAGTACCCATTTTGCTTGAAATAGGCTTATGATTGAGCAGGGCAAGAAAGAATTTTCCAATTTTTTCAAGAGCTTCGATCTGCTGCTTCTTGTGCGGTCCCCTTAAATGGTCAGGATCGATAAGATCGACAATTTTTCCACCCTTCATCACCGCTTCATTACTTGCAACCATCGCAGTAGCACTGCCCACGAGAAAAAGACGATAGGGTTTGGGCTCCTGATTCGCCATGAATTCACGGATCGCCACCCCATCTATTCCTCTTTTTTTCAAGCGTTTTTCGATAAGCTGCAACGATTTTTCCAAGCGGTTCAACTGAAAAGAAAATTCATTTTCAAAAAGCCCGTCAATATCGTCAAGATAATCCATACCGCTGGTATAAGCCTGATTCAAAAGACCTTCGCGGTACTGCTGAAGATAATCGTAGGAAATTACACCGATTACGTACCCAGGCAAAGCATTTGAAAAAATGAACAAAAGTACCAGCTGCGATCGAAGAAAAACCGTAAACTTCCGCTGAAGTACCATAACTCGAAAGCTTGTTGCCATAAGAATCATAATGACAAAAGCTCCGAGAACAAAAGCAAGGCGAATACGAGAACTCAAAAGGCTTTTTTGCAATTCAGCCTTTTCCCCCAGACAGAAACCAGTAAGATCATCGCTGATCGAATGAGAAACCACATAATAGCCAGGTATTGAGCTGATTCCTGTAAAATTATCCTTTAACTCAAATTTAAATCTGGTCAGCAGATCCACAATTTCAGAATCTGCAGCCAACACCTTTTCATTCTCAATTGCCGCGAGCTTAAAGCCTGACGCATCCTTATTTTTAAGAAAAGCATTCAAGCCCGGATAGCCATTTAAAACCGAATAATCAAGAAAAACCGCCAGTCCCTTCTTTCTTGAAACTTTCAGCCACAAAAGGGGCTTAACTTTTGCCGAATCACTGCGCAGCAACTGCAATTCATTTCCGCGATAACACCGGTAAAAATAACGGGGAAAAAACTGCGGACCAAAAATTCTTCTTAGATTCTCATATACTTCTACGGGAACTTTTGATTCCGACCCATATTTTTTCTGATTGAAATCGTTAAGATCATGATAAGCCTGCTTCCAATCGCCACCCCAACTTTTGAGATCAATATCAGAAAACTCAACTTCACCCTTGCGGTTCCAAACCACAACTCTGGCACTCAGCCCGTTTTTATCGGCGGTTTTTCGCGCAGTTTTAAACAAATCGGGCACCGCAGCTGTTGAATCAAATACTTCATTGAATTCTTCACAGATAAATTTCTCGGTCTGGGCTGAAATTCCCATTTGTTCAAGTTTTCTGCCCGCCTGTCGCTCAAATTCACGCTGAGCCTGGCTGAGTCTCAAGTCAGCCAGGTAGCCATACCCAAGACCCAACAAAATCATGGGTGGCAGAAATATGGTTAAAACAATTTTTAACCATATTTTCAACCCGGAATTGCTTTTGCCTGTCTCAGTCATATCTGATCAACATAAAGGTGAGATCGTCGTCCTGCTGCTTTGCCCAGCGACGATTCCCATCGATAATGCCTCCCCAGAAAGTTTCAAGATCATAATCACAGCTGTTTTTTACCAGCTCAACAAACCGACCGTAATCAAACATTTCACCATTTGGCCCTGCTGCTTCAATTATTCCATCAGTATAAAGAATAAGGGTGTCACCCTTTTCAAGACAGCCGGAAATCTCATCATAGGGTTTTCTGGTTTTATTTCCAAGCGGGGTGCCGTTCACTTCCACAAAGCGGCATTCGCGAGTGCCTGCCTTGATCAGAACCGGATAACAATGGCCGGCATTTGCGATTTTGAATTCTCCGGTACCCGTATTCAGCTCGAGACACTGACAGGTCATCATTCGCCGAAGTTTTTTCTCTTTGAGAAACAGCAGCACCTGATTGGCTTGTTCCAGGAGATCGGCCGGGCTTTTGAAAGCGACTGATGCCGATGCAACCAGAGCTTTGGCCATTGCCATAATGATCGCGGCAGGAATTCCATGGCCCGCCACGTCACCGAAAATAATTCCGATACGATCAGGCCCGGTTTTGAAATAATCAAAATAGTCACCGCCCATCTTGGTCATAAATAATGAGCGGGCAAAAATTCTTACGCGACCATCAGAAAAGTTTTCATCAGGCAAAAGACTTTCCTGCACTGCGGTACCCAGCGCAAGATCCTGAAGACCTTCCATGGTTCCATTAAATGCAGAAGTGAGACGACCAAGTTCGTCTTCAGAAGAAAAGTCAATCCGATAACGAAAATTGCGGCGACGCAATTCTTCTATGCCTCCTGCAAGACCTTCAATTGGTCTCAGAAGCCGGGCAGAGAAAAGTCGTACCAGCTGAAAAAGAACAAGAAGAATAATCAGGGCAATGAAACCAAGCAACAGCTTGAATCTGAAAATTTCGCTCTCAATCAACGCTCTGGGAAAAAGCGCAAACAGAATGCCTTCGCTGATTTCACTGCCGGCAATCGCGCAAAAAAGAAAAGTTTCTCCATTTATTTCCAGATTCTCGTGAAACATCAGACGCCTTGAAATCGATTTGAAAAGAAGTCTCTTTAGCTTTGCATTAGTTATTAAGCTGTCTGGCATCACAATATGAGAATTGATATCCATAATGCCCAGAATGCGAGGGGAAACAGAAGCAGAATAATTATTAAGTTCATTTAAAACAAATGTTCGTAATAAATCTTCACGTCTCCAGGTAGCGGCGAACATTCCCCAGCTGCCATAGGAACGGTTGTCGCCAATCAGCTTGAAATATGTCCAATGCTGATTTGCTCCGGTGTTCTGAAGGGTAATTCTGTCGAGCCAGTTAAAAAAACCAAGAAAAAGAAGATCTTCCGAACCCATGGCCTCGAGAGCGGATTTTCCTTCCTCCCCCCGCCGACGCAAATCATTGTTGGTAGAAAAAGACAGACAACGATAAACGAAGTTCTTGAGAAAATCGTCTTCCTGACCAGTTCTACTCGAGCTGTATGCAAGCTTTTGCTTTTTATCTCTATCGACTAAAAACATTTTTGTTGGTTCAAATCTTTTCGCATAGTCATTAAGCAACTCAATGTCCTTGTCTGGCCAGATTTCGGAACTGTATTTCCTGTTTTTTTCGTCGATAAATTCATTCAATCGACCCGCAAAACTGTTTCTGATTTTCGGGTAACGGGCATCGATTTCCTTGAGAATCCTCATCGATTCCTGCTGCTGCGCTTGAATCATCGCCGCCTTCTTTTCCTTGAAAAACTCGTAACCGGTTGAAAAGAGGACCAGGGCCGGCAAACCATTGGCAAAAAACAGCAACAGCATGAATTTTTGCTGAACACTTAAAGAGTGTCCTCTGAAACGCAAAAAGGCCACTTTGAAAACAAAGCCAGTAATCATCAGCCATTTGAGGATCCAGGACAGCAGAAAGCCAGCCTTCTGTCCAGGATCGAATAGGTTACCCTGAACTGGAAGATAGGCCAGAACGATCAATTCGGGAGAAACCTGGAGAAATTGCAACAGGTATTTTTCATTTTGCCTGACGCTGACCGCATTTTCCTCAAATTTTCTCACCTCAAGCTTAAAGCGGTTGATTTCTTCAGCAACCCTCGGAAGTCCGGCAGAGCGATAATCGATGGTAGTCACGTAAGCAAGTCGAATATCGGAACTGCGGCGATTAAAATTACGCACCAGCATGCGCGGGCCAGTTCTTTGTTTCAGGATCTTGGCGCTGATAAAAACCGCGACCGAAAAATTTCTGCCGACATAACACCATAGCTTGCGCTTATCGATGGATTCACTTACGGTAATCGCTTTACCACTATAAGAAGGTTTGAAAAATTCAAGCATCAGATTGGGCATGAGGAACTGCCCAAAGTAACCACGCAAAAGCTTGATTTTCTGCTGAACTGCGGGAATTTGCCCAGCATCTGGTGGCACAACCTGACGATAGTGGTCAAAAATTTCACGACTGATTTGAAACATTGATTTCAGAACATATTGAAAGCTCTTTTCTTCTGAAAGTTTTTGGTTAACCTGCCCATCTGCATTCCATACGATAAACTTGAATGAGTCGGGAAATGCCCGCCGCAGGGCGACAAATCTGTTTTCAAGAGCCGAAAACGGATCTTCGTGCAAATCGGCCAGTTTCAGGTTTTTTTGTAACAAAGCGTGAAAAAAGCTTGCGTCTGAGTGAAAATCTGCCAGAAGGTCCAGTGATTCTTCCATTTTTTCCTGGTAACGGACGGTAATTTCGGCAAGCTTATTCTGATAATATCCTAAAAAGGCAAACCAGAGCAGATACAACGGCAATATCAGCCCATATGTCAACTTTGCCAGAAACAGTGTCAGCTTTTTCAAAATCAAATATCCATTCTCAGGCCTGCGTAATTTTATCAAAAGATGGTTCGATTTGTTTAATGGCAACCACCGTCAAATCATCATTTATTTTACCATCGATTACCTGGCCAAGAATTTTCTGCAAAACTACATCACAAAAAGATGCGGGGTCGTTTTCACATTCCTCGATTATCATTCGGTTAAAATCTTCAAATGCAAGTCCGGGGTTGCGATAAACCCCTCCGGTATAAAGCACCAGCATCTGATTCTTTGCAAGTGCAATTTCAAATTTGGCAATACTGCTGCGCGAAGTTGCGCCAAGCGGAGCAGAGGGCAGCTCGACCTGCGAGCAGGTCTTTTGGTTCAGATCGACCAGAATCGGGTAACAATGGCCGCAACTGGCAATGGAAATTTTTCTGCTGCTCTGGTCAGCGACAAGATACTGAATTGTCATGAATTTTTTTATCTGACCGGTATTTGCCTGAGAAAAAACCTCAAAAATTCTTTGCAGGATTTTTCCCGGATCATCGGCAAAGGTCTCGAGCTGCAGCAGGCTGGCTTTCACATAGGCTTTTACCAGGGCTGTGGCGATACCCTTTCCGGCAACATCACCTATTGCTATTGCAGTTTTCTCAGAACCGGCCGGGAAACTGTCAACAAAATCACTTCCTGAACCGGGTGAGGTAATCGTTTTCCCGGCAAAGACGAAATTTCCCACCTGCTGATTGACCGTAAAATCAGCAAAAATCTTTTCTTCAACCTGTGAGGCAACCTGCATTTCTTCAAGATCAACAAGAGTCGAGTTCAAAATTTCTGCCAGATTACCAAATTCATCTTTGCCCATCGCCGGCAGACGATAGGCAAAGTTCTGAGTTTTAAGTGCCTCAACACCAGCATGCAACTGACTTAAAGGGTTGAGAAACGAGCGTGAAACCAGCAAACCAAGAGAAAGAGCTACAAGAAGGCTCAAAAATCCTGATGCCATGAACAGATTGTATTTTTCACCGGCTTTGCGGGTAATTTCCTCCACAGGAAAAAGTCCAAGCAGCCTGACTCTATCCATGGCCAGACATTTCAGGCCAATCATCATGTGTTTTTTCCCATCCCAATCACAATACTCAATCTCTGAGCCGCTTTTGTTTCTCATTGTAACCACGAATTGTTTGATGAAATCACTGGACACAGCTTCAACAGGAATTGAAAATGTCAATTGATCATTTAAAGCAAAAATTTTCATTCCCAGACTGTTACGATTAATCGAAGTGGTTATTCTTTTCATGTAATTATACTGCAGTAGATTAGGCTTGTAGAGATATAAAAACACATAATCTACCAGGTTCGGGTTGAAGAGAGAAAGAACCCTGATGTGAGCGGGGAAATAATTTTTTCCCATCCCCCACTGCCAGAAATAACCTGTAGCAGCAAAAAATTCCTGAAGCATCTCGATGGGCTTTATCTGTCCCAGCGACTCTGCAATCAGTTCAATCTGCAGCATGGTTTTTTCGGATATTGGCTCTTTATTCAGTCTGGATAAATAGTATTTACCAATTTTGCCAAGGTAATCGATGACATTTCGTAAAGTTTCCTGCCTGGCACTATCCGGATTAATTGCATCAACGAACTGGCCATCTTTCATTATGCCAATTTCCGAACCCGTTTCGGCCGTGTGACTGCCGATAAGAACCATGCGAAACGGCTCATCATTTTGATGAGTTATCAGATCAATCATCATTTCCCGACTGGGTGGCTCTTTTTTCAGGCGGTCAGGAAGCCACTCGAAAACCTTATCCATAATTTTAAGCTGATGGGAAAATTCAGCTATGTACATTTCGTCTATATTCTGCAGATAAGCCATCCCTTTGGAAAAGGCCTCGATTTTTAAAAAGTTTTCATGTTGAATCAGATAATCATAGCCAAGAACCGTCAGAATGAGCATTGGAAAAATGCTTGAAAGCAGAAACATGAAAATTAGCTGTTTTCTGATATTCAATATAATGGTCAGGCGTCCTGAAAAAGCCAGAAAGCTGACAACAAAAAGCAGAACCATGAAAGCAGCCCCTGCGCGCAAAAGCCATATAACCGCCTGCGAAAGTTTAAGTCCTGAAATCTCGGACTGGTCAACAGCCAACAGCCCGGCAACTTTTTCACTGAATGATACTTTGTAAAAATACCTCCCCTCAAGAAAATGAACACTCTCATAGCTTTGTTCCAGTTTTTTTACCTGCTGCTGGCCGAGCAGCTGAAGAGACTGATCGGAACCGTAAATTTTCCCTTCTATCAAAACCCACATTTTTCTGGAATCTTCCGGGCGAGGCAACATGATTTCACGGCGCAGCATGAAAAGATCCAATAGTCGATCAGATGGAACCAGCACCATCAAACCGTATTTTGCACTTGCCTTAACCCATGAATATGGCAAATTTCCGCCACTGTCACCCCGGGAAAGCCTTGGATTAATCTCCCAGCTGGCATGATAATGAAATTTCGGAAAAAAATGCGGGCCAAATATTCGGCGCAGGTTTGCTTCTTCACTGTTGCTTAAAAAATCTCTCTGACCACGGGAAATTTCAAACAAATTTTTAAAAGCTTTTTTCCAGTCAATTTCCGGATTTTTCCAGGAGAAATTGCTCCAGTTAACTTCTCCCTGCTTATCCCAGATAAGTATTTTAAAACCAAGCTGATATTTCTCGGAAAAACTGATGACGTTTTCTTTCAAACTTTCCAGATCACGACTTGATTTAAAAATATCCGACAACTTTCGGCAGATATATTCATCGGCGTTGATGAAGCGCCCCAGGGATTCAAGTTCTTCAGAGGCTTCAACCTGAAATTGAGCCAGGCGCATTTCCTTCTGCAAATGCGAAACGTGATAAAGAGAAACACTCACGGCCGCCACCGGCAAAAAAACGGCAACAAACAGAAACTTTATCCAGGCGCCCAGATCTGCACCGCCACCCAATGGTATTTTATCGTTCATATCGCACCATCAGAAAAGTTACATCGTCATCCTGCACCGGTGACCAGGCCCGATAAGCAGCAATTACTCCCTGCCAGTAAGTTTCCAGATCTTCATGCCAGGCATTTTTCAATAACTCCTCAAATCGGGCAAAATCAAAAACATTACCATGAACATCAGTTGCTTCAATTATTCCATCAGTGTAAAGCACCAGAGTCTCCCCTGGACTCAGCCGATCGGCAGTTTCTTTGTACCCTTTTTTAAGAATGTTTCCCAGCGGCATCCCTACTGCACGAATATAGCGCAAATCACACCCATGATCTGACACGACGACCGGGAAGCACTGACCAGCATTGGCGCATCTCAATTCGCCACTTTCATTGTCGATTTCAAGACAAAGAGCAGTCATCATGCGACGCCAACCTTTAGACTTGAGATGAAGGAAAATTGAATTGGCCCGCTCGAGCATCTCTCCCGGCCGGTCTACCAGATTGCGGTTTACTGCCACCACAGCTTTGGCCATTGCCATGATCATCGCTGCGGGAATTCCATGGCCGGCAACGTCGCCAAAAAAAACATGCAGTTTTCCGTTGTTGCCGGAATAATAGTCAAAATAATCACCACCCATACGGTTCATGAAAATAGACCGGGCAAAAAGCCTGCTTTTTCCTATATTGGCCTGCCCTTCCGGCAACAGGCTTTCCTGAACCGCCGTGCCAACCGCAAGTTCACCCATTCCCACAACCGCGTCATTAAATCCCTTGATCAATTGCCCGAATTCATCCTGAGACTGATAATCGACCTGATATTTGAAATTTCTCTTTCTGATTTCCCTGACCCCTTTTGCCAGAAGCTGCACTGGCTGAGAAAACCTTCCAGAATAAAGTCTGACAATAGTCAGCATAAATACCATGCTGGCCAGAAAAGCCATTTGAACCTGAAAATATAAATCGTCAAGGGCAGCATTAACTGAATCCAGTGGAACCAGTGAAAGCAAAACCACATCAGTCAATTCCATCCCAGTTATGGAACTGGCAGTAAAAAGCTTTCGGCCAACAGAAAAATTCGGCTCGACGATCATCTTTCGAGCCCTGGTACGATGCATGATTCTGCGAACATTTCGCTCACCAGCAAATTCCGGGGGAAAAATCGACTCCGAATCCGCCTCCATTAGAATCAGCTTTCTTGGACTGATTAAGCGGTTCACCGCACCGATCTTTTCCTTAAAAAACCGCTTCATTAGAGTTTCTGGCTTCCAGGCGACCAGCAGAACACCCCATGAGCGGTAATTTTTCCGGTCTCCCATCAGCCTTACGTAGGTAAATCGGTTCCCTGAGCCGAAATTCTGCAGGAAAATCCGGTCATTACTCTCCAGAAAACCGCTGAAGAGAGAAGTGTCATCAGCAATCAATTCCAGCGAAGTTTTTTTCCGCGGAATTGTTTCGAATCCACTATAATTGAATATTTCAATTGTATTTTTAAAAAAATCTTTTAAAAACCCCGCAGATGTAACCACGTCCGAACCAAAATAAAGAAGCTGTTTTCCATCCTTTGAAAAAAGATAACTTTCATCGGGACGAAGGTCTGCGATAAAGGCCTCGATCCCTTTGATGGTATTGCGATCCGGCAGATCAGCCAGAATCGCCGATTCGCTTGCAATAAAACTGTTCAAACGCACCGACAAGTCCGCAACGTAAGAAGGAAAGCGATTGTCAAAATCCTTTAAGAACCTCGCTGACTGATTATTCAACGCGTTAACCATCGTCTGTTTTTTCTGTTCGAAAAACTCATAGCCGGTAGAAACCAGAATCAGCAACGGCAAGCCATTTGAAAAAAGAAACAGCAGCAGCAGTTTCTGTTGAATGCTTAAAGCAAAAGAATTGAAACGCAGACCGGCACAATAGATAAAAAAAACAATCAACAAAAACCATTTGATTACCGTAAAAATCCCCTTCAACGTCTTTTCGTAAGGGTCTAAAAGCGCTTCTTCCTTTCGAGCACAGATAAAAACTATAAGATCGGCAGAAACCTGACGGAAAACCACCAGCAGGTTTCTGCTTTCAACTTCAGGAACTGCGGTAAGCGAAAATTCGCCCGCTCTCATACCAATTTCAGTTTTCTCTTCTTCGCTTAAACCATCGCCTTCCACCAGATTTTTCTGTATGTGATAGAAACCTGAAACAACCCTTCTCTGTTGCCGGTTAATCTGCGAAGAAATCAGCTTGAGACCAAGATTCTGGCCCAAAAGAGAGCGACCGACAAAAGCAATTACTGAAAAACTCGAATACTTCTGATACCACAGTAACCCTTTATCCGGCTCCTGATTTGCACGCAGACATGATCCTAAATATCCTGATTTCAAAGGCAGACAGAGATGCTTTTCCATAAGAAACTGACCGAAATAGCTTCTGAGCAATGACATTTTTTCAACGACTACCGGGTCCGCATCAGGAACAACCTGCTCTCCCGAATTGCGTCGCCGGGTCAGGTCCCCCACAATCCCCAGAAAAGTATTGATTACATAAAAAAATCTGGTTTCATCAGTAAATTCACGATCAATTTTTCCATCGGCATCGGCAAGAATGAATTTCAAAGAATGATTAAATCGTTTCTTTAATCTGCCAATGAGTTTTTTTGCTGCCAGCTCAGGATCATCACTTCTGGCTGCCCGGGAAAAGTTTTCCTGAAGCAGTCCATGGAAAAATTTGTCATCAGAAAAATAGCTGGCCGGGCGATCCAGCCGGTGATTCATTTCTTCTAACAGAGCGAGGCGCTGGCGCTCACGTTCAACTTCGTAGTGGCTGTTCAGCGAAAAAAACAGAAGATAAGCCGGCAGCATAACACCGTAAGCAATACGAGCCAACCATTTCAGCAGCCATAAGCGATACAAAACTGATGATCCCTTGATGAGAGATAAAAATTATTCAGGTCATAATCTTACGAATTATAGCAGCAAAAAGTAATTGGACCCGCAAAAAATCTTTTTCCGGATCCATCTTTTGCAACATAAATCCAAGGCATCTCAAAAACAGCCATGCTCTCATGGTTATGGCAAAATAGTTTAAAATGCTGTTTATAAAAGATCAGCGGCTGTAAATTTTTATGTATTCGATCTGAAAACACAGATCGGTATCGGGCGGAATAATCCTTCCCGCTCCCATACTGCCGTAAGCAAGGTCCGCCGGAATAAAAACTTCCCGGATCTCCCCCTCTTTCATTTCCTGCAACATCCTTGTCCAACCTGTAATCACCTGGTTAACCTGCATGATTGCCGGCTCTTTCAACCGGTAAGAACTGTCAAAAACCCTGCCATCCCTGAAAAATCCACGGTAGTGAACCTGTACACGGTCGGTGAGCTGAGGGCTTCGGCCTGTTCCCGCACGCACGACACGATAGGCAATTCCATCGCTGCGCGTCTGCATACCGTTAAAAAAAGACGCCATGGTTTCGGCGGGTATTTTTTTCTCAAGATCTATTTCTTCGCTCTGACCAAAAAAGAGCAACAACAAAACCAGAACTGCAACTGCTCCAAGCAAAATCCTCGACATAAAACCCCTGATGAAAAAATTTTACCGGCACAGGGTGTCGCAAAACGCGATCAAAAATGCTCCGGCTTCGATTTAACCGTGAATTTGTCGGCCGATCGAGCCGGAACAAAACTTAAAAAGACGCGCAGGAAACGATCAGGCTTTTTCGAACTGATCCTTGCCAACGCCACAGGCCGGGCAAACCCAGTCTTCCGGAAGCTTATCAAAAGGGGTTCCCGGTGCTATGCCATTATCAGGATCTCCAGCTGCCGGATCATATTCATAACCACATACAGAGCAAACATATTTTTCCATTACCAAACTCCTGTATCAATTTTTATTAGAAAGATTCCACAACTTTCTGCAGAATTTCAATCTCAGAACTGCTCAACCACTGATCGATCATGAACACATGGTATCTTACATCGTCGATCATGGCATTTCTGAAAGATTTTTCCGAAGATCCAGCCAGCTCTGGCGGAACTGGAGCAAGAACTCCCTCTTTCAGGCGATATTCGATATCATCGGCGGTCACGGCCAGATACAATCCAGATTTAATGGTAAAAACCATTAAACGTGAATCATCAGAAAGTTCATAATGACGGTCAAGACCGATTCGGTCTCGAAGATTTAGCACCGGCACTACAGTGCCGCGAATATTGATCACGCCAATCAGCAGATCAGACTGCTGTGGCACCTGAATCAACGAACCGGGCATTACTACTTCGGTTACGTCGACTGCAGGAACCGCAAAAGTTTTTGTCGAAAATTTAAAAAGGAAAAATTTTTCGGGCCGGCCGTCGCCATCTCTGACCTTTGAGTTCTCTGCTATTCGTCTGATCAACGGCAAAATCTGCGACATCATTCTGACTCCATCATGTGGTTTTCTCAAAGCGGCAAGCCGTCTCAGACGGGCTTCGCTCAATAACAACAGGGCCCCGGCCCAACAGAAGCTGCGGCTCCAAATAGTATGCTAGATACTACCAGAAAAAACTTTTAGATAAAATACTTTTTTAGAGTTATTATCTTAGCGAGACAAATGCTCATTCAATTTCGAGCGACAGGCATTTCGCGAGTCGCGCCGAAGCCACAATAGGGCTGGAAATGCATGATCGTCTGAGAATAGAGTGGGATCAGAAACCCACAGACGCATCTGAACGAGCGTGTCGTGCGCGCTAATCAGGTTCTGAAATAGAAGTCTTTAAGAATAGAGATGTAAAAATGATTGATTTCTATCGTTTAATCAACTGGCTTTCGGGTACCCTTGAAAGCGAGACGGCAGTACCGGCCGCCACCGCCGACCGTCGCCGGTTCCAACGGCTGAATCTCAAGGAATGCCGGCTGTTCATTAACCAGAGCGGTCCTTTTCCAATTCTCAATCTCAGCTATGGTGGAATGAGGGCTGATCTGAGCCAGCATGAGCAACCACTGCAAACGGGGCAGGAAATCAACTGCGACATTTTCCTGGAAAATATTCTGATCAATAACCGGCTTACCGTAAGAAACATTGAAAAAAACCTGGTTGGCTTCTCGTTTTCAAGAATGTCGATAACTGAATCGCGGATACTCAAGGATTTTCTCAAACCCCGAATTCTTGGCTTTTCTCTTAGAGAAATCGAAACCGCACGCCTGAGAAACGACACTCCCGAACTGAAAATGCGCTGGTTTCAGGGCGAAGACAACACTCAGGTTTTTCTCTGGCAGACGGTGTCAGGCGAGAATGTCATGCAGGAATTTTATTTCCTCGATTATTACATCAGCTGGCAGAAGGACAGCGCCGGCATAAAAACCGGAATGGTAAAGGAAAGCGCCAGAAAAACTTTTGGCAGACTGACACCCGACGCCATTGCCTTCTTCAAAATTCCTTCATATCGTGCATTAAAGCTTGGGCAGACGATTCTTTCATGCTCAAGACTGCCGGATGAGGCAAGAGAGAAACTTCTTTTCGAAATAGCCGGAGAAGAAAAGCGCCTTTACCACCGTTATCTGATCAAAGAAAACGAGGCTTTTTTCGCCCCCGAAAGCAACCCCGGGTTGAAAATTCCCATACTGAATCTCAGTCTTAGCGGGGCGGCAATTTTGAATTGCCCGGAACTTGTTTTTTCGCCGAAAGCCATGGTGAAAGGCAGTCTAAGCCTTGGAAAATTACATATACCAGCATCTTTCTGCCCAGTCTATATAGAGAAACAGTTCAGCGGGGGCAGTCTGGAAATTTTCCCGGAAAAGCTCTCTGCCTTTTCAGAGTTTCTTGCGCCAAGATTGCTGGCTCAATATCTCGAAAAAGTGCCGGCCCCGATTGAAATGCCTTTTTTTGCCGCACCCGGGTCACAAACCTCACTGTTTACTGGCCTGCACAATACCCACATACTCTCGCTGATCAATGGTGAGGGCGAACTGATCACCGGAAGAATCCTGTTCATGGACACTTTGATCAGGTATCATCAGAAAACCCTGACTCAGCATCAGGTAAAAGAAGGAATCGTTTTTCCCGGGGACTGGGAAATACCGCCCCAGCTTCTGCAGGGCGAAGAGCCGGCGGGAGATTCTGCTGTAACTTTCTGCCGTGAACTGCTGAACAACGCCAGGATGCCCGAAGAAACCCGACAGGCATGGATAAAAATTTTCTAAGTTAAGCAAAAATTGCTCTTGGCAACATTTGATGATATTCTGTCGAAAAATCAAGCCTGCCCGCAAGGAGTGACTGCAGATGACAAGATATGACGGACGAGACTACAATCAGCTCAGACCGGTAACCATAGAAACTGGCTATGTAAAGTACCCCCATGGCTCAGCTCTGATATGCTTTGGCGACACCAGAGTGCTATGTACAGTTCAGGTTGAAGAAAAAGTTCCATCATTCGTTGAAAATCGCGCCAAACCGCAGGGATGGATAACCGCCGAGTATGCCCTCATGCCGGCAGCGGGTCTGGTTCGCAATGAGCGTGCAGGCTACGGAAAAGCTTCGGTTAAGGGACGGGTTTATGAAATTCAACGACTGATAGGCCGATCGATGCGTTGCGCCCTCGACCTGGAGAAACTGGGAGCCCGCACCCTGATGATCGACTGCGATGTAATCCAGGCTGACGGCGGCACCCGAACCGCATCGATCACTGGGGCCATGGTTGCCCTTGAAATGGCGGTAAAAAAATTGATGCAGGAAGGCAAGCTCACGGAAAATCCTATCATCAAAAGAATTGCCGCAGTAAGCATCGGCCTGGTAGATGGAAAACCCTGCCTTGATCTTGATTATAAGGAAGATTCCAAAGCCGAAACCGATCTTAATCTGGTTATGTGCCGCGATGGCGGTTTTATCGAAGTCCAGGGAACCGGCGAAGAGGCCACTTTTACCCGACAGCAGCTCAACCAGATGCTGGACATGGGAGAAGATGGCATCAGAAAACTATTTGAACTTCAGGATCAGGCCATCGCAAAGCTATGAAAACCATCTGGGTTGCCACTTCCAATGCCCACAAGCTGGAAGAAATTTCCGAAATTCTCGGGCCATCGGTTGCCCTAAAAAGCTTCAAAGACCTCGAAAAGCCTTTTGAAGTAGAAGAAAACGGTCAGACCTATCTTGAAAATGCCACCCTGAAAGCCAGGGCTCTGTATGAAATAGTCAAGCAACCAGTCTTTGCCGACGATTCAGGCCTTGAAGTCGATGCCCTGGGCGGTCGCCCGGGCCTTCATTCTGCCAGATATTCAGGGCCAGAAGCCAGCCATCAGAAAAACATCGATAAACTGCTGAAAGAATTGGCTGATATTCCTGCCCAGCAGAGAACCGCAAAGTTTCGCTGTGTAATTGTCTACCTGGACCAGAATGGCACCAGCCACAATTTTGAGGGCATTCTTCCCGGGGTGATCACTGCTGAAAGAAGCGGCAAGGGCGGATTTGGCTACGACCCTGTATTTTTCCTGCCTGACAGAAGTTGTACAGTTGCTCAGTTGCCGGCAGAAGAGAAAAATCTGATCAGCCATCGTGGACTAGCAGTAAAAAAACTAAAAGATTTTCTTAAAAATTGTAACACCATTTAAGAAAAGCCTCACCAAAAGCGCCGCACCACCTCAAAAAAAATATTTCCAGGGGTCTTCCGGGTTTTAAAAATTTCCGTATAATCATAAACATCAAGGTGAACGAAACCAAGAACCACTGGAGGTCATAAGTCATGAGTAAAGCGTATAGAATCCTCGCAGTCCTTCTTCTTACATTTGCACTGTTCCTTACTACTGGTGAAAATAACGAAGTCTTCGCCAAAGGCAAAAAGACTTCATGGCTCAAGAAAACTACCCGCACCATCAAAAGAAACATCAAAAAGGGTGTTAAGAAAACCAGACGTGCTTTCGTTAAAGCTGGCGCCAATGTAACCAATGCCATCATGGACAGCGCAGTGAAAGCCAAATCGAAAATCACCGGCAAAAAAGCTAAAAAGACCTGGGTTAAGGGTCATTACAAAAAAGGCAACAAAAGACACACCAAAGGCCACTTCCGCAAAGTCAGCAAAAAGGGCAAGGGAAGTTCCGGTGGATCAAGTTCAGCAGGCAGCAGCTCAGGCGCAATGAGCGGTCAGCCCCTGCCACCAGCCCAGGATCCAGTATTACCCGCCTCATTATAATTCGACAGATCAGTCAGAACGGGT
>JBMOKV010000586.1:0-6100 GCA_049325495.1 Candidatus Rifleibacteriota bacterium
GCTGTTAACGTTTTCGTCGCAGGAAATCCAGAAAAGCCATGCAGCCAGCTTTATTGACAGAGCTTTTGGTGAAGACTGGAGTTATACCGGAAGAAAAGAGGAATCTTGGACAGAAGTCATGCGCCGGGCTTCATTTCCGGAATTACTGAATTTTTCTGACCCTGCGGTTCTTTATGAATGGTGTAACGGTTATATGAACACCATTTTGCAGCGCGATGTCAGACTGCTGCTTGAAATTGAAAAAATTGCCGCTTTGCCCGATCTGCTTCGTCTGATGGCCAGTAGAACCGGTGGCCTGCTTAATGAAGCCTCTTTAACCAGAGATTGCGAACTGAATCATATTACGCTTAAAAAATACCGCATCCTGCTGGAAAACCTTTTTTTAACCCTCTCAATTCCGGCCTGGTCACTGAATCCTGGCAAAAGACTCGTGAAATCGCCAAAAATTTACATCAGCGATCTGAATCTTCTTGCATACCTGAATAATATTGATATGAACAATCTGCCAGGTCTTGATAGAAAGCTTTTTGGCAGCTTTCTGGAAAACTTTGTGGCTGTGGAACTTACAAAGCAACTTACATTTTCAAAAATCCGGGCCCGGCTTTACCATTATCGAACGACCTCGGGTCAGGAAGTGGATTTTATTCTGGAAGGCCCAGAAAATACGGTTGCAGCCATTGAAGTCAAGTCTGCTGCCAAAGTAACAGCTCATGATTTCCGACACCTTGAAGCGCTGCGCAATGATATCGGAAACAAATTTAAACGCGGCTTTGTTTTTTATCAGGGCTCGCAAATTGTGCCCTTCGGCTCTGATCTATGGGCCATTCCCTTTTCTTCACTCTGGCAGTAAGCTTAAATACAGGGCGTGTAAGATCGAAAGATTTTCCGCCCGTCGTTATCTCTCTTCCTGGCTTTATATATACTGCATTTTTGGTTCTTTAACCCGTTTAATTTCAGGCAGTCTGGGAAAAACCCTGCGGCAGTCGATGCTCAGACCTTCAAACAGCGCAATGTCAATCTGTGCTGTTTCGTCATAAACATCATCGCGGCCAAACAGGCCGTCTTTTTCGAGCCGGTAGACTCTGATGAGGCGATCTGTCGGGCTGACCAGCCAGAATTCTCTGACGCCAGCCTTTTCATAAAGGGCTTTCTTGGAGATATTGTCTCTGGCGGCAGTTGAAGGTGAGATAATCTCAATAATCAGATCAGGCGCGCCAACAATGCGTTGTTCTTCGATTTTTTTCTCATCACAGACAACCATGATATCAGGCTGCACCACTGTAAAAATCTCATCATTTCTACTGGTTGCCTTTGACAATACGACGTCAAATGGCGCACAGATTACCTGACATGGTTTGTCGTCAAAAAAAGTTGCAAGCTGCATGCTGAGTTCAAGGCTGATTCTCTGGTGAGTAAAGCTTGGCGAGTTCATATCATAGATTTCACCATCTATGATTTCGTAACGCTTTTCATCGCCCCAGCTCAGATAATCAGCATAAGAATAACGCTCCCGCTTCTTTTTCACCGCTCCCGCCATCGCCGCACCTCCATTTCAGTCTGTCAGCCAGTTTACAAACTTCAAGCCTGGTATATTTTCAAAGTGACGAGTATTGACTGAAACAAGAGTGAGCTTGTTGCTTATTGCCAGTGAAGCGACCAGCAGGTCGAAATCCTGAGTCGGTCGGCCCATTTTTTTAAGATCAGCTTTCAGTTTGCCAAAAACTCTGGCAGATTCCGCTGAATCGAATATGACTTCGATTTCATGCCTGAAAAGCTCTATTTTCTCAAGATTTTCATTTACTTTTAATGATTTGTAAGCGCCAAAAAAGAGCTCAGCAAGTACAATTCCAGAGACAGTCAGATTGGCGGCTCCTGTTTTTCTGAAATGCTGCGCTATTTTCTGATTGCCGTTGAGAAAATGAATGCAGATGTTTGTATCGAGAAGATACTTCATCGCATTACCTCACGGTCTTCGCTCGAGACCCGCGAAGAATAGACGTCTTCTATCTGCTCTTGCACTGTCCGCTTATCTTTCCACGAACCGCACAGAGAAAGGAGTTTTTCGGTAGGATCTTTATCGACTGTTTCTGCGTCAAGAAAGTCGTTTTTCAGGATTCGGATAACTTTTTCAATCTTTTTGAGAGCGGATTCGGGAAGGCCCTCAAGTTCTTTAAGTATCCGTTTTTCGTAAAGGGTTCTTGCTGCCATAAAAAACTCCTTCAAAATCAGATTAACCGGATGAAGAAAACCTGAGTTAGTCTATCATAACTGCGAAAAAGCCGCAAAAACCTTACAGCGCAGGTCATCGCCCCAGCTCAGATAATCAGCATAAGAATAACGCTCCCGCTTCTTTTTCACCGCTCCCGCCATCGCCGCACCTCCGTAACATAATTCCAGAATAGCATTACAAATATTACGCTATATAAAGATTCTTAAACTCAAAAAGCCACAGATTTCATCTTTCATCGCCAAAAGTATAACAAAAAGTTTTTAAACTCAATTGATGCCTTCGTGTGTTTGCTTAATACCAGGAGCAAGCGGCAAGATTAATTAAGTAAGGTGTCCCCAGAATTCTCCCAGAATTCAAATACGTTATATACGGATTCTTGAATTAAAAAAGCCACAAAGCACAAATTAAACCGGGGTTAAAAATGGTCGATGCCGAAGAAATTGGTGTCGTCCTGAAACTGCATCTGGCGCCAGGCTTTCAGCTTTAAAACTTTCCGGGTGAAGTTAATTTGAACCAGGGCGATGACCTGGGCTTTGTATTCGTTGATAACGGTTGAGTTGTCATCGGAATACTCGATGAATTTTCCCTGCGATTTGATGATATATTCTGAGGGAATCAGAAGCGAGGCGGTATGCGAAGCATAGGATGTAACCCTGAAAACATAGGGTTTGTTGATGTCGTTATGAATTTCCATCAGATTGAAGGTGCCATCATTGAAAAACCAGTCTGATTCAAGTTTATAAGGGTAAGAAAGTGGTGAGGAGGCTGTATAATCCCAATCGGTTGTGTGAGTTGAGCTTATGAAATAAAATCTTTGTTTTATAGCATTGGTGCTGTTTATAAACATGTCCTGTTTCGCCTGGGCAACCGACATTGCGTATTGAACGCCAGAAAAGGCCGCGTCAAGGGCACGGTCTGAATGGTCGATCATCCCTCTGACAAGGTTTTCAGTCTGTACCATTTTCATATAGGCAGTGGTGACGGTCATCAGAAAACTCATGATCATCACTACCATGATGGTACCGGCATTGCCTTTGCGTTCTTTCATGTGATGCTCCTTAGCCTGCCATCGGGGCGGTAAAAACCATGGTGTCACTCGAAATGGTTTCGCGGTCGCCGTAATCATCCGGATCGGTGCCGATTTCCAGGAATACCTGAACAGTCCAGGTCGAAATGCGGGTTACGGAAAAACTGGCCACATTGCGGGCGATACGAATGTTGTAATTGGTTTCGTAGGCAGCTGAACCAATTTCCCTAATCAGAGAATTGTCTGAATCGAGGCTAATTCTAAAATCGCAGCGTTCGTTGCTGTGGATAGTCATGGAGTAATGGAGTGCATGTTCGGTAATCTGGGCGGTAGTCGATGCCAACGGGCCTTCAATTCGGTAGGCTTTCATCAGATCGGCCTTGATCAGCTCGAAGGTTGCACGCTTATAGTTCTGGGCGTCAATTTTGCCGTAGCCTTTGCGCCAGAGTTCTGAACCGGAGTGAATGAAACCGATGACCGAAGCCAGTATCATTGTCATAACAATAGTGGAAATCATGATCTCCGTCAAAGAAAAACCTTTGCGTCTGGATTCAATTGAATGATTGTTTAAAATTACCATATTACACCATCGTTGTCAGGGTTAAAGTCTTCATCGACCTGATAGGCCTCGGAACTCATCACACCGAATGCGTTGATGATGACCCTGATTGCCGAGCTGCCATAGACGAATGTCACATGTGTTTCAGGCAGTGGCGCCTGATCGGAAACGTCGAATACGTTTGAACCGTCGGAATCGTAGCTCAGATAACCGTTGGGCTGAAAGAAAACTATTTGAGGCATCGAAGCACTGCGATAAATAGAAACACCCGCATCCACTTCATGTTCTTCGCCGTCGATGATGCTCAACCAGTCAGGACTGTCATATTCGGTCATTGCATCGCCATCGATGGTAACTCCGGCGGTTGAAGAAGCGGTTGCCCCCGCGTAATCTTCTTCAAAATCAGGGGCAAAAGCCTGGATTTTGTAATAGCCACCCTCGGGGTGAAGAATAAGTCGGTGCATTGCCTGGGTGCTCATCGCGCTATATCTGGCGGTTCGCAGGTTAGATACGAAGATTTCCGCTTCCGCTTTTACCCGGGTGGATGAATAGAAATTATCAATGGCCGGCAGGCCGATGCTGGTAACGATAGAAATGATGGCCAGCCCCGCCATGACTTCCATCATGGTGAATGCGGACCTGTTCTTGATTATTTTATTAAATACCTTCATAATTTAAGCAAATGATTGATTAAAATCACGGCGAGAACTTGATTATTTCTTTGCCGACGCTGTTGTTTTCTCCTATTGAACCCGCGGATGTGCTTATTCCTGCGCCGCCGATCAGGTAAATGAATGAGCCGTATGGTACCGCGCTCATTCCGACGGTATGATAATAGGTTCCGCCGGAACCGGAGGTTTTGGGCAGATTGCCCAGTTTTCGCACCTGGTTGGTCGTCGGGTTCCATGCTGCGCCATCAATGCGTCTTATGCCTGCCGCATCAAGTCCGCCGAAGATGAATATTTCATCGCCCAGCGAACAGGCGGCGGCGGCATTTCGTCTGGTAAAATCATACGAGGTATCGAAGCCACCGACATTTGATGTCATGGTTGCCCAGCTGTTGGTAGAAAAATCAAAAATGTTTATGTTATCGAGCGCGCCGGCATTAGTGTTGCCGGTATCATTGCCGCCGACCCGGTAAACCTTGCCTTTATGCCAGACCAGATTATGGTTACCCACTATCTGCGGCAGAAGCGGCAACGACCGGCTGATGCCGAAGCTCATGTCGGTGGCCGAGTTATAATAATCAATGGCGTGGGGCCAGTAAATCATTGCGGTGCCGGTAGCCTGGCTGGCGGCATAAACTCCGCCCGCCACCATTATGCCGAACGGGGTCGTGCAGGCCGCGCCCTGCTGCAGCGCCATTGGGCTGCGCACATCATTCATCATTTTCGTCATGATTGGTTCGGATGGAGTGGTAACCGCCGGTTGGTCGGTATAAAATTCGATTTCATCCATTTCAAAATCGTCGCCGGTACAATCTTCGAAAAATACTCGATAGTATTTGTAGGAAGTGCTGTTGTTCAGGGTAAAGAGCCAGTAAGTGTCTTCCCTGGCGGGGAAGGTTCCGGAAGCTGTGCCATCAGCAAAAGGAATCGGAGTTTTGTCGGAGAAATTGCTGAGGTTTGCCCCTTCAACCCAAAACTTAACCGGTAAATCGTCGGCCCCACTATCTCCAGCAAAAATTCTCACGTATTTTACAATTTCACCAGCTGTGGTGCCTGTGTAGAGGCCTATCCATTCATTTGCGTCAGAAGAGGAATACCAGTTGGTGCCGGTATTGTTATCAAATGCCTTGTAACCGTCTGTTATATTGGAAGATGCATAAACCTGATATGGTGATGGGGTTGAGTTGGTAGTTAAGGTGACGCTCGGCACTTTTCTTAGTCCAGTAAGAAAAAACTTAATCTCTCTTGCTGCCCAACGTGTTCCCCCGTGATTAGAGGTAATTTGAAATTTGTAGTATTGGAAGGCACTGCTATTGGTTAAGGGTGATGTCCAACCGCTGCTATTTTGGATGACGTTAAGGCTTTCTGAATATGGGGTGGTGGAAAAGTTGTCGTTGCTCCCTGAAATAGTGAACCCATTAACACCCATTGTTGTGTCCGAAATAGTATTATCAACCCAGATTTTGTTTACTACGAATCTCAAGCTTGAATTTCCGGAATTATATTCAACCCATTGACTATTTGAAGTACAAGCCCAAAGATAACCTGACCCAACACTTCCATCAAAAGCCTCTTCTCCGGGATCGCCAAGTTCGGTACTTCCAGAATCAGTTATA
>JBMOKV010000587.1:0-6095 GCA_049325495.1 Candidatus Rifleibacteriota bacterium
TTGCTCGATTCTCTTTCGACCTTGATGCCGAAAGAACAGCAACGCCCCTTCAAGGTTTTCATCGTCGAAAAGAATGAGGCAAATGCCCTCGCCCTGCCCGGGGGTAACATTGTCGTATTCACGGAACTGCTTAAGGGAATAAAATCGGAAAATGAACTGGCAATGATTCTTGCCCACGAACTTGGGCATTTCGCCAATCGAGATCATTTGCGCGGACTGGGCCGCAGTTTTCTTTTCTTTATCGTTTCAACCGCATTGCTGGGTGGCGACAACTCGGCAGTCAGGTCTTTCATGAATTCATCAGGAATTCTGACCAATACCTATTCTCGCGTCCAGGAAAACAATGCAGATCGCTTTGCCCTCGATCTGCTGGTAAAAAAATACGGACATGCCGGCGGGGCCACAGATTTCTTCAAACGTATGGCAGGGCAGGAAATGCTGCCACAGCTGGCGCATTACCTTTCCACCCACCCCGCTTCAAAGAACCGGGTTGCCAGACTTGAAGAAATTATTGCCGCAGCAAAATACGAGACTGGCCAGACATTGCCACCTCTCTGGATCAAAGTGGAAGCAGAGGAATGCCCTGGAAGTGCAGATTAACGGGCTGCTGCAGCTTCAATCAGAGCTTTAAGCAGCCGGTTTCGATGCTCAGGGTCTGCATTTTTAAGGCTCTCAGGATGCCATTGAACGAAAATGCCAAAAGGCCCATCGGTTCTTTCAAGCGCTTCGATGACCCCATCGCTGCTTCTGGCCGACACCGCCAGATTTTTTCCCAGCCGGTCAACCGCCTGATGATGCCGGGAAATAACTCTGGCTGAAGTTTTTCCAAGAATCTTTTCGAGACGACTGCCGCGGGCGATGCCGACTGCGTGAAAATTCGTATATCTTTCACCATTGCGATGTCTGACCCGCTCACCGATCAGCGAAGGAATATCCTGATACATCGTGCCACCCTGAACCACATTGGAAAATTGCATGCCAAGACAAATGCCCAAAACGGGTTTGCCGCTCTGTAGAAAAGCAGTAATAAACTTCTGCTCGAAGGCAGAACGCAAAGGGTCCATGACTTTTGTGGTTGAATGGGCCTTCTGCCCATATAACTCCGGATAAATATCCATACCGCCGCTGAAAACAGCCGCATCGAGCATTTCAACATAGCGTCTGATCACTTCTTCATCGGTGGTCGGGGCAAGTACTACCGGGGTTCCTCCGTTTTCAAGAACAGCCTCGATATAATCGTAATGCAGATTCAATTGTTCTGAATCATATGATGGGGTAATGCCGACAATCGGTCGTTCAGAAGCATAGGCCAAAGAAGCCCAAAACAGCGCAATAAGCAATGTAAGCAGATTTTTTTTCATAATAACCCCTGCAATAATTTGACGTGTTATAATCATTCAGTAAACAACTTTTACCTATTTTTTTCAAAGCAAATTTACAGACAATTTCAAACAGGATCTTTAATTTGATGAATTCCGAAAAAAGTCCTTTGATTCTCATTGTCGATGACACTTCGCATAATCTTCAAATAGCCGGTGAGGTACTGAGCCGGGAAAAATACCGTATTGCACTTGCTCAGAGCGGGGCCGACGCCATTAAATTTCTCGACCAGCAAAAACCGGATCTTATTCTTCTTGACATCATGATGCCAGACATGGACGGTTTCAGGGTTTGCCAATATCTGAAAGATAATCTGGAAACCCGTTTCATTCCAGTTATATTTTTGACCGCCAAAGCTCAGATTGAAGATATTATCAAAGGCTTTGAACTTGGCGGAGCAGACTATCTTACCAAACCATTCAACGACAAAGAACTGCTGGCACGAGTTAAAGCACAGCTGGAACTGGTTAAGCTTCAGGAAATGTTGCGCACTAAAAATCGCAAACTTCTCGATGAAATAAGGCTGCGCAAGCAAAGAGAGCAGGATCTGATCGATTTTGAAAAGAACCGTTTCATGAATGTTCTGGTTGACGGAATATCACATGAATTCAACAACCTTCTGCAGATTATTCTGGGCTATGGCGAACTGGTAGCCCGTGAGCTCCCGGAAAAAACAGAATTGGCTCAGCACCAGAGCACCATACTTGATGCAGCAAGAAAAGCTTCAAATATGGTTAGACAATTGACCGATTTTTCTAATTGCCAGGCAAGCAAAAAGCAGGAAAAAATCAACCTGGCTGAATTTATCAAAGATCGTGAATCTTTATTTCGCAGCATATTCCCGGAAAACATCAAATTTTCATTTAAAATTTTAGATGACTGGCTTCCCGTTAATACAAACAAGGCTGAATTAACCCAGGTTCTGGTTAATCTTTTTCTCAATGCTTCTGAAGCAATTCTGCAGAATGGGCAGATAACCGTCTCCCTGGAAAAAGTCAGGCCGGAAAATGATCTGGTTGAAAAACACGGTTTGCAGCAAAACTCTGATTATGCCTTGATAGAAGTTAATGACAATGGCATTGGAATGACCAAAAACCAGCTTGAAACCGTATTTGAGCCCTTCGTCTCCTTCCGCCAGAAATCAAGTCTTGGGCTGGGCCTTAACCTGGTTAAATCAACAATTAAAAGGCTCGACGGCATTATCGAGCTGGAAAGCACCCCCAAAGAAGGCACCAGCTGTCGGATATACCTTCCCCTGAGTGATCCTGAAGAGCATAAAGAAGAAAAAATGTTCGACGAAACTGAATCAGGAAAAACTCTTTATGGAAATGATGAGTTGATTCTTCTCGCCGAAGATGAAGAAAATGTCCTGTTTCTCGAAAAAAAGGTTCTTGAGAATCATGGCTACAGAATAATTGAGGCTAAAACAGGCACTGAAGCAGTTGAAATTTTCAAAAAGCATTCTGAAAAAATAAACCTGGTCATGCTTGATCTCGGTTTGCCACAAATGAACGGCATCGAGGTCGGAAAAGAATTGAAGACTCTCGGCTGCAAAGTACCTCTGGTTTATTGCACAGCCTATACCGATCAAATGCTGGAAAAGGTACCGATCGAATGCAGCATTCTGCAAAAGCCATTCAAGCCCGATGAAATGCTGGCTTTGATCCGAGATAACCTCAAGAAGGCGCAAAAACAGTAAACTGCCTTGTTCAGGCAGTTTCTGTTGAGAGAGAGAGGTTATATGAGGTTAGATATTTACTTCAGGAATGTTCTTGCCGGAAGCTCCTGCACGGTTTTAATCGCAGACTTCACCGGCTCGGCCAGTTCGTTTCCAAAAGTCATCGAAAAGCTGGCAGTTCGACCAGCGTCATAAGGAACATAAAGAGAAGCAAAATAGCGAAAAGCTTTTTCCGGGCTGAGCTTGTCTTCCGAAAATCCAAGGCTGGAAAAAACCAGTATCGACATCAGCAATATCAGTCCAAGCAGGCATCTTTTTGACACATTCATTCACTTATCTCCTGACTTCCTTCTGATAACAAAATTCATAGCATTATCCATGCCAGGATGTCGGTACCCTGAAATCCCGCTGAAAATGACCGATTTCCGTGAATTTAATTCTTTGGCTTCTTACAGGTGGTCAAAATTCTGTCAGATGATTGCCAGAAAACCGTCAATTAACCTCACATCCCCTGATAAAAGCCGGATTTGGCCATATAATCAACCAGCGCTTTACGCAATTCCGATTCACCCAGCTTATTCCAGAAAGGCCCCAGCAGATACTTCTCCGGAACCCGGCTGATCAACCTCTCAATCTGGATTTCCTTGCCCAGATTGATCAGGAAACAAGAGAGCAGTTTGATATACTGGTCTGGGTCTAGCAGCTTAAAATCAAGCCGGCCAGATGCAAGCTCGTGGCCGAATTGCGCTCCCTTTACAATCTGCAGGTGGTGAATTTTTAAAGAAGCAGGTTTTATCAATGTAAGTTTCCTGGCAGTTTCTGTTAAAGTTTCAACGGTTTCAAAGGGCAAACCAAAAATTAAATGAACGCAAACCTTGAAATCCATTTTGACCGCCCGAGAAACTGCATCTATCGCCACATCTGCAGTATGACAGCGGTTAACCGCTTTTAATGATGCGTCATGCAGCGACTCAACGCCTACTTCAAGCATTATTGTTTTTTTTCTGCCAAGCTCTTTCAACCGTAAAAGCAGATCATCAGCCATGCAATCGGGTCTGGTAGAAATTACTATGCCACTGATTGCTTCATGGCTGGCAGTCTCCTGCAAAAGTTTTTCAAGCCGGTCGACTGAAGAATACGTACCGGTATGACTCTGAAAGTAGGCAAGAAAACCGGCACAGCGATAACGTTTTGAATAGAAGGCAATTCCTTCTTCAAGCTGTCGGGTAACCGATTTTTCGCGAGAACAGTAAAAAGGCTGATAACTTTCAGGCGAACAGAAAAAACAACCGTTCTCAGATAAAGTACCATCACGGTTTGGGCACGAAAAACCCGCATCGACTGGAATTTTTTGAATTCTTCCCTGCGGGTGTCGGGCAAAGTTAACGATAGACATCAATCAGAAGCGATACTGCAAATGTTCACAGAAATACTGCATCGAAGAAAGCATGCTGCTGATGCTGCGCAAAGCATCGAGAAAAGCAATTCCTTCAATTGGATCATGCTGGCCAGACTTGATTCTTTCAAGATGATTGTCTCGGGCAGCATGATCGACAAGAGTCTGACTGTAAATTATCTGCCTGATCTGCTCTGCCTCTTTTTCACCTATGTTGAGCTTTCCAGTAAGGTGCGAAAAAACCTCTGCCGTCTTATTCAGGCAGATATGAAGCTCTTCGCGAACCTCTCTGGTGAATTTCAGGTTATCTTCAGCCATGTCGAGAAAACCAGCCAGCAGCTTATGTAATTGTGAAGAAATAATTTCAAGATCTTTGTTAAGATAAATCGACCTGGTTATCTGACGGCTCAAATCTTCAGAAAGGTCTTTCTGAGCCAGAGCGATCAAAAATTTGTTTAAATCTTTATTAATCTGGTCTCGCTGACGATGAAGAGAATCAACTTTGCCGATAGTAGCAGCAATCTCATCGACGCTCTGCTCGTCGCCGGCAAGCAACTCGTCTATTTCTAAAAACTTCTTTTTTACGATATCGATGGCATAATTCAGCTGTTGTTCAGCCTGAGCAATTGCGATCGGTGGCGTGGCAAGCAGACGCTTATCGAGGTTGGTAACCATCTGAACGTCTTCTTCGTTTTTGGGCAAAATCAACATTGAAGCCCTTTCGAGCATACCGGTCAAAGGCAAAAACAAAAGGGCATTGGCAATATTGAAAAATGTATGCGAGTTTGCCACCTGACGAACCGAATCGCCAGAAGTTTTCATTATCAGGCTTGCGTAAGGGTCAAGAATCGGCAAAACGATTATTGTGCCAAATACGTTGAAAAGAGTGTGGACCAGAGCAGCACGCTGAGCATTTCGAGTTGTACCGATAGCCGCAAGAACTGCAGTTATACAGGTTCCGATATTATCGCCAAGAATAATGGGAACCGCTGCCTTCAATGCCAGGTAAGGATCTTCACCAAATGCCCCGCTGGCCATCAGGCTCATCGTCAAACCAACGGTCGCAGAACTGCTCTGAACGATCAAAGTTACCAGAAGTCCTGCCACAACGCCGTAAAAACGGTTGTGCGAAAGCAGAATAAAAATCTGTTTGAAAGATTCATGTTCACGATAAGCCTTGAGACTGCTTCCCATGAATTCCATGCCTAGAAAGAGCAGGGAAAAACCAAGCATGGTTTCACCCCATGACCGGTTTTTCCTTGATTTGCTGAACATGATCATGGCACTGCCAATTGCCAGAATTGGCCACGCCAGATCGGTCAGCTTAAAGGCGATCAATTGAGCAGTAACAGTTGTACCGATGTTGGCCCCAAGAATTATGCCAACCGCCTGTTTAAGAGTCATGATACCGGCATTAACAAAACCGACTGTCATTACCGTGGTTGCAGATGAGCTCTGGATTAAAGCGGTCACTCCCAGCCCGGTCAACATACCGGCGATTGGATTGCCGGTAAGAGATGCTACTATCGCCTTCAGCCGGTTTCCTGCAATTCTCTGCAGACTCGAACTCATCATGTTCATGCCATAGAGAAACATTCCCAGACCGCCGGAAAGGAGCGAAAAAGTTTTGCTGGCTTCTTT
>JBMOKV010000588.1:0-44165 GCA_049325495.1 Candidatus Rifleibacteriota bacterium
TATTCCGTCTTTTACCCAGTTATGCAGCATTTGAAACTGACCGGGGAAAAGTTCATTATGCCTGTCCGTATCCATCCATTTTCCCTGCCAGGTCATGTGGTTAGGGCCAACCGGAGCAGCCATATCTTTATACATTACGGTAAAGTTGTATGCGTAATACCTGAATGCAGTGTCGATTCCCCTCAATGGTGAAGCGACGAAAAGAACTTTTCGAATGTCTTTGTTGAACGAGTGAATCCAGCTGTATTTTGGATATTCTTTGCCAAGATCAGAGGCATAAATTCGGACTGACATGGCACCCTTGCTGTGACACAAGACATCGACCTTTTGTGATCCGGTCAGTTGTTTGATGCGGCTGATTGCGTTAGCCAGCTGATGTGCCTGAAGAAAATTATCGCCATGGGGGTGAGAATAGGTAATCGCAAAAACAGCAAATCCCCGGCGGGAAAGATCCTGCATGATTCCGGGCTTGTCGATTTGACCGTTTTCGGGAATGTCGAATGACCATGGATGGGCAAAGCCCCTGGTCGCATTATCACCGGCGCCATGCACCAGCAAAACTGGCACGGGATGGATAGCCTTCTGCCAGTCGGGTGCAAAATGCAGAAGGAACTGGCGAGAATGGGGAGTCTGAGTGCCAAAGGCTTTCTGGGTAATACTGTGAGTCTGTCGGCCTTTGTAATGAAATTCTTCGTAAACGAAGTTTCTATCGGTATCTTGAAACAGCTCTATTCTTTCCCAGGGGGAGGAATCGCGGCCTTCAATCTCTTTGACCAGCTGAAGCTCAGCTTTAAGGGGGCCGACTGATAAAAATAATGCAAAAAATACAGTCAGCAGAAGAGGTAAATTTCTATATAAGCAGGTTTGCCTGTTCTTATCCACTACTCGATACGCCTTTCCTGGATGGGTAACTCTCTTATCACACCGCTGAAATCAGGCTTTCTGTCAGTTATTCGCTAATCAATACAATGACCTTTTGACAGATCGCAGCAAATCTCAACCTGTAGATTTAATTCTACTGAAAAAACTTCCATTTTCCAAGGTACATGAAAAAAATTTTTTTCAGCTACAAACCCTCTTTTTATACAGCTTTTCTAAAAGGCGGTCAGATTCAATTTCCGGTTAAACCTGAAACAGAAAAAATCTGCAGCAGAATAAAAATTCCCAGAATCATCGAAATGAGAGTGGTGGGAATTCCAAACCTGGCGAATTCCCAGAAAGAAATGTTACAACTGTCTTTTGCCGTTTCGGCAACAATCAGATTGGCTACCGAGCTGAAAAGGGTCATGTTTCCTGCTATCGTGCTTACGAAGGCAAGCAGACTCCAGAAAAGCTCAGGGTTTCCAAGCAAAGGAATGCTTTGAGATGCCAGAAGCACATAGGGGACATTTGACAGAATGTTCGACCCAGCGAGGGTGAAGCCTGAAAAAATCCAAACCCGCGAAGTCAGATCGCCGGCAATCATGGCCAGAGATTTATCAATCATCAGTTTTGCCAGTCCGCTCGTCTGCAGACCTCCGATAACCACGAATAGTGAAGCAAAAAACAGCAGCAGCGACCATTCTACCCGGTCAAGCAGCTCGGCGGGATCTTTCCGATGAAAGGTAATTACCACAACTGCTCCGGCCAGAGCTGAAAAGGCCATGGAAAAACCGGTCACAAAGCCAAGACATGCCAACCCAAGACCCAGAAGACCGATTCTCAGTTTTCTCGTTTTGGCAATGTCATCTGCTTCCGGCAGAGTCGGTGAACCAGATAGTTCAGTCGTTTCTTCGGCAACCAGCTTTTTTCCATAGAACAACCAGGCAAGAGTCAGGTTAACCAGCATGGCAACCAGCACTGGAACTGACATTAAAGCCATAAATTTTAGATAATTCAGTCCTGAAAGGCTCCCGATAATCATATTTTGAGGGTTTCCTGTCAGCGTTAAGGCAGAACCAATGTTTGAAGAAGTAGCAAGCACAACCAGGTAGGGAAAAAGGTTTAGTCGTTTATAGCGGCAGATCTCGATTACAAGTGGGGTAAGAACAACACAGACCGGGTCATTAACCAGAATGGAAGAAAGAATGGCTGAAACCATCGAAACCGCGGTCATCATGCCGAACGGAGAATCGATTCGGGCCACAAGCCGGGTAAAGCGTTGAAACAGACCGGCTGCGCGCAGATGTTCTGCAATAATCATCATTCCAAGCAGCAGACAGATAGTATCCCAGTTAACTACCTTATAGGCCTCTTCAGGGCTCATTACTCCGGCCAGCACCATCAAAACCGCACCAAGCATCGCGGCTGAAGGTCTTCCAATCGGCAACAGCTGCAACTTCCGCACGGAAATCATGATAAAAGTCAACAGAAAAATGATCCCGGCAGCATAAGGATGCCGCAGAGTTTCGCCAATTAGAGTTTCATGCATTGCTATCTCCCCTTTCCGCAAGGCGGATTATATGCCTTTAATCTTGAGCTGGCAAGCTTTTGAGCATTGATCGCGTTCTTGAGGGTTGTCGAGCCGTAAAAATGGTGTTAAGATCAATAAAAAACGGGACAGGAAAACCATGAACAAACATTTTTTCATTCTTCTTACCATTTTAAGTTTTCTTCTGTTAAACACTTCTTCGTTACCAGCACAGACCGCCGAATTGGTATCTTCAGGCAGTCTGCCTCTCGCTACCAGTCCAATCAGTTTTGACGACAGTTCGATTTCTCAGGTTGTTCCAAGAGCTTCGGCACTTGAGGAGGATTATAAGAATCTTCCTAAGCTGATTCTCGACCTGGTTGCCTCAGACAGCATGAATAAAGAAGCAACCGATGGCAAGAACCGTTTGACATCTTTTAGAAGTAAACTGGTCGAGCTCAAATCTACCGACTCCTACAGCTTCGACAAGATTTCTGAAATACGCATTCAGGCCAAAGAAAGCCTGCTGCTCTGCAACAAGCTTCAGCAAAAAATCACTCTTCATATAAAATCCATAGAACAATTAAGACAAACCTGGGAAAACCAGAAAGTCAGCTGGTCAACTCTTAAAAGCACCGCCCCCGGAGAATCAGAAGCTCTGAAGAACATTTTAAAAGAGGCTGAAATCAAAATCGTGAGGGCTCAGAAAAAACTGGAAGGAATAGAAGCCCCGCTGGTAGAGATTCAGAAAAAGACCAGCGAAACTGCAACCGGGCATCAAAAGCTTTTAACCGAAATCGATCTGCTTCTGACCAATATGCGCAAAGATCTTTTCCGCAGATCGAGACCGGCCATGTTCACTCCATCTTTTTTACGGCAATTCGATCGTTCTCAATGGACGGAATTCTGGGCAGGTGTTGCCAGTCTAAGCCTTCCGGGAACCGACTTTTTTTCAACCCAAGGCTGGGTTTTGACTTTACAGATTTTCGCAATTTTACTTTTCATCTGGCTGTTGGGCAATTTCGACATTGAAAAAGCAAAAAAAATAAAACTGGATTTTCTGATCAATCGACGATTTTCCGCTTCCTTTTTTGCGGGCCTGGCCCTCTTTTACCCCTTATACGAAGATCTGCCGAACATTGTCAGAGTTTTTCTCTGGGCAATCATGACAATCGCCGGGGCCAGAATGGTGGCAGGCGTGATCGAAACTCCCTGGCGCCGGCGACTTATCTATCTTCTTGCCGGTCTGTTTCTGGCAACCCAGTTCTGTTATCTGATCAACCTTCCTTCACCTCTGTTCAGAATATATGTGGCACTGGTCGGGTTTATCGGTTCAGCAATATGTTTCTGGCGTGCCAGGGTTAATCGCATGATCAATGCATCAATCTGGTTCATTCTCACGGTAAAAACGGGTGGAGTAACAATGTTAATCGTTTTTTTGGCTCAGGTTGCTGGTTTTGCCGGTCTTTCGAACCATCTGCTTGAAGTTGCGATTAAAAGTGTCTTTTTCATTCTTATCGTCTGGATCATTGACCTGATTCTGCGTGGCGCCTTTGAAGCAGCGCTGGATAACAACTACGTAAATCAAAGCACTATCATTCGAAAACATTCGCAGCGAATCATTGAAAGACTGAAGCTGATAGTGGATATTCTGGCTGTTTTTCTAGGTCTGTCTGGTCTTTTATCGGTATGGGGAATCAAAGATTCAATTTACGAGGGTGCAAATGCAATTCTCCACCTTGGAATAAGCCTGCAGGATCAGCGAGTTACCCTGGGCACCATTGCTACCGCCATCGTTTTCTGGTATGTGGCAATCTTTTCTTCCTGGCTCATTCAAAGAATTCTCGATGAGGAAGTTTACCCAAGAAAAAAAGTCGAACCTGGTGTTGGAATTTCAATCAATCGCTTGATTAATTATGCCTTCGTTATTATCGGCACCGTTTTTGCTTTATCAACCATCGGAATTGGACTGCAAAGCCTTGCAGTGCTTATGGGGGCATTTGGTATCGGTATCGGTTTCGGGTTGCAGAATATTGTCAATAATTTTGCCAGCGGCCTGATTCTACTCTTTGAAAGATCTATCAAAGTTGGGGATGTTGTGCAGATTAACGGGGTCTGGGGTCAAATAAAAAACCTTGGGTTAAGAGCCACGGTGGTAGAAACTTAT
This sequence comes from Candidatus Rifleibacteriota bacterium, assembly GCA_049325495.1. Classification (GTDB taxonomy): domain Bacteria; phylum Muiribacteriota; class Ozemobacteria; order Ozemobacterales; family Ozemobacteraceae; genus DYKG01. Next base: position 4,557 of record JBMOKV010000588.1, read on the forward strand.
GACCGCTCCGAACTGATTGTTCCCAACAGCGATCTTGTATCGACCACAGTAACTAACTGGACCCTCACCAACCGCCAAACAAGAGTGATCATACCAATCGGAGTTGCATACGGCAGCGACGTACAGCTGGTCACCTCGATTCTGCGACGAATTGCTGACGAAAACGCTTTTGTCATGAAGTTTCCCGAACCATCGGTAATCTTCATGAACTTTGGCAACAGTTCTCTTGATTTTGAACTGCGGGTTTTTGTATCAGACCTTGACAACATGCTGAAGGTCCGCAATGAGATTAACCGTGAAATTGACCGTATGTTCCGGGAAAACAACATTGAAATCCCCTTTCCTCAATCAGATCTGCACATCAGAAGCATGGACGATACTTTCAAAAGTTCGATTGAAACGATTGTTTCAGAAGCAAAAAGCAAAGCAAAAGATCCAAAAAAATCATGAGATTCGGCCTATGCTGCATGTTCAAAGAGCAGCCAATCAAGTTTTCAATTACTACCGCCAGAAGTCTATCTGGTAAACCTCGCTCAGAGAATCTGAAGAAGCTGTCTCTGCTTTGTCTGAACAACGCCCGTTCTCTTTTACAGGCCTTCAAATGGTGCCATGAGAACGGAATCGGGGATTTTAGAATTGTCAGCCAGATTCTGCCCCTAAAAACCCACCCCGAAGCGGGATATGAAATCAGAGATCTTCCTGATTACGATGAAATTGTTGCCACGTTCAGATCCTGCGGCGACTTCAGCCGTAAAAACAACTTCAGGTCATCGTTGCACCCGGATCAGTTCGTTATCCTGAGCTCACCTGACCAGAAAGTGGTTGCCAATTCACTGGCGGAGATCGAGTATCAGACCGAGATCGCCCAATTGACTGGGGCCGATGTAATAAATATTCACGGAGGCGGGGCATACGGCGACAAATCTTCAGCGCTGGAAAGATTTGCTGGAAATTTCCGGAAGCTGTCACCAGAAGCCCGTTCCAGGCTTACCCTTGAGAACGACGATAAGATCTACACCCCATCAGACCTGCTGCCACTATGCAAAAAGCTTAAAATTCCACTGGTTTACGACGTTCATCATCATCGCTGCCTGCCCGATTCATTAACCGAAAAACAGGCCACCGAAGCAGCAATTGCCACCTGGAACCGGGAACCGATGTTTCATGTTTCCAGCCCCCGCGATGGCTGGCAAGGGCCCAAACCCAGCAACCATCATGATTTTATCGCCGCGGATGATTTTCCCGCATTCTGGAAAAAGCTCGATATTACCGTTGAAATAGAAGCTAAGGCGAAAGAAATTGCAGTAAAGAAGCTGATCGAAGACTTAAAGACCTGATTTTTCTTTAAAAACCGTCGAGTCGCCCCAGAAGTATATCTCAGTTGGCACAGAAAGACTTTCAATAAGGCTGATTGCCATTTCATAGCTTGAGGAAAAGCCTTTATAGACGTGATCCAGCTCCGCATAATGCTGAAGAATGATGCGCTCTGGTTTAAGTCTGTCGACAACCATATTTACCGCATCAAGAGTTTTGGCTTTCTGTTGCGGGTGTCCGTCTTCAAAAAGCGGACCGGGATTTCGCCAGGTTATAAAAAGCAGATCGGGAAAAGATTTCACCTGATCAAGCCCTCTGGTATAGTCGAGATCTCCGCAGAATACCGCCCGAAAACCCTCTGGAAATTCAACTTCAAAAGCCGTTGTGAAAACTTCTTCGGGATTATTGCGCCAGACATGGCAGCCATGATGAGCTTTAACCGATACGCCTTTTACCTTGACCGACTCACCATCAGCAAGAAAATTTACCGGAATTGCCTTGTTCAAAGCCGCTTCTGGATGCATGAACACCGGTCGACCTTTTTCCAGACATAAATTGATCAGTTCAGAGTCGCAATGATCGGCATGGTTGTGGGTTATCATTAAAAAATCGATTTGTTCTGCTAGCCTGGCCGTAAAACCATGCCTGTCTGCCCAGCCATAATATCTTGGAATGGGAAGCAGGTCGAAGCCCAGCACCGTATCTTCACACTTCAGCAAAACCCCGGAATTATACCACTGCAGCATTGCAACCTGTGGTTCAGGTAGCCTTGAATTACTGAATTTATCCAGGCCTTCAAGCATTCTGTCTTCAACCATCTGCCAAAGAGGGTTGGGATTAATGGCAAAATCAAAGATGCAAGATGGTCGACATTGATCTTCGATAAATTTCCCAAAGTCTTTAAGTTGTTGAAAATAGCTGTTTGAGCTGCAATCGGGAATAACAGGCAATTTCATGTTGTTCTGCTCCCATTCAATCACTTTTATGCTTCAATGGCATTATACTTTGGCCGCAGTCTGAAAATAAGCCTTGAATTTGAAGTTTTCCGACAGATTTGAAAGAAATTTCAAGAAAGAACCCGCTATTTCACGAACTGTTTAAGAAAACAGGTTTGCCGCATAACCTCGAAGTATTATCCTGTCATACGATTTAGCAGCCCCCCAGTTTGCTTTTGACTCTTATTTCAGTCAGGCATAGAATCAAGCACCAGTATTGCTTCTACCAGACACTTACTTCGTCGTCGCAGGAAAACACCCATGAATTCACTGGAACCCAAACTTATCACTGTCCTCAGAGAAGGCTACACAGGCAGCCAGTTCGTAAAAGACCTGCTTGCTGGGGTCGTGGTCGGCATCGTTGCCCTGCCTCTTGCAATCGCATTTGCAATCGCATCAGGAGTAAAGCCTGAACAGGGGCTTTACACCGCTATCGTTGCCGGGTTCATCATTTCTCTGCTGAGCGGCAGCCGGGTTCAGATCGGTGGACCCACCGGCGCTTTCATTGTTCTGGTTTATGAAATCGTTGCCAAATTCGGTTATGAAGGTCTGGCGGTTGCGACAATGATTTCAGGGGTAATCCTGATTGTGCTTGGGCTTGCCCGAATGGGCTCCATAATACAGTTTATCCCATACCCGGTAACCGTTGGGTTTACCAGCGGTATTGCGGTGGTTATCGCCTCTGGTCAGATTCGCGATGCTCTTGGCCTGAAAATGGCATCAGTTCCATCGGAATTCCTGCACAAAATTCACGCCTATTCAGAAACAATCGGCACTTATAACCCATGGGCAGCCTTGCTGACATTGATTACGGTTCTGATAGTCGTGATAACGCCCCGCTTTATGCCGAGAATACCAGGCTCAGTTCTTGCTCTGTTTCTGGTTACCGCTGCCGTAAAAGTTTTCGCCCTGCCGGTAGAGACAATTGGCAGTCGCTTCGGCTCAATTCCCAGCAGTCTGCCAATGCCGGCTCTGCCGAACATCAACTGGAAAATGCTTCCCGATCTCATGTCTCCGGCAATCTCAATAGCTCTGCTTGCTGCGATTGAAAGCCTGTTATCGGCGGTAGTTGCGGATGGTATGACCGGAGGCCGGCACCGTTCCAATGCAGAGCTTATTGCTCAGGGCGTAGCCAATATCGCGTCGCCGATTTTTCTAGGCATTCCGGCAACCGGTGCCATTGCCAGAACTGCAACCAACATCAAAAACGGCGGGCGCTCACCTTTTGCGGGTATAATTCATGCGATAACCCTGTTGATTATTCTTCTGGCCGCCGGCAATCTCGCCAGTCTGGTTCCCATGTCAGTTCTGGCCGGTATTCTTCTGGTTGTTTCATACAATATGAGTGAAATACACCTTTTCAAACGAATTTTGCAAAGTACGACCAAAAGTGATGCCAGTGTTCTTCTGGTCACCTTTGCTTTTACTGTTTTAATCGACCTTACAGTTGCTATTCAGCTTGGCATAGTATTGGCTGCCGTTCTTTTCATGAAACGCATGGTTGATCTTGCTGAAGTTCATTCACTGGCCCCCAGCGAGGAAACCGGGCAGGATATCTGTGCTGCAGATGCAGCCGCTCTTTCTGAATTGCCTGGCGATGTAACGGTATATGAAATCAACGGCCCGTTTTTCTTCGGTGCGGCACACAAATTCACATCAATGCTCTCAGACAGCGCACCCAAAATTCTTATTTTGAGAATGCGTAACGTTGGAGCCCTTGATGCGACCGGGCTTCGAGTCCTTGAAACCCTGCAAAAAAATTCTGAATCAGGCGGACCAAAAATAGTTCTTTCAGGAGTTCAGCCTCAACCGATGAAAGTAATCATCAAATCTGGATTTGTTGATGTAATTGGCAAAGAGAACGTGAACCCGAATCTTGGGGCGGCCATAGCAAGGACCAAAGAACTGCTGAGAGAAATGGACAAGCACAATACTGATGACGGTTCGATGCCCGAAAAGCTTCCCCAGGCAACCTGAAATCAATCTGCTGAACCTGCTGCCGTAAAAATTTCACTTAAATCAGTCATTTTACTTTCCTCCAACTTCTTATAAGCCAGTTTTACCAGTCTCAAAATCTGAGCTGAATTAAAACTGCGATTTATGTCTGCATCAGGGATGTTTGCATAGCGCAGCAACTTTGCCTCTGCCGAATCATGATCTTTTTTTTCAGCGCCATCTGCCTGATAAATGGTTGAAACACAATGGTCTGGCGAAAACTGTTTGGCCAGTTCGGTTCCGGGGTAGATCGACACGGGAAAAAAATTGAATTCTTCCATTCCCAAAGCTTTCAACTCAACGGCAAAATTAATGGTCTGCAGAATTTCTTCCGGGGTTTCATCGGGAAAACCGAGCATGAAGAAACCTTTGGCACAGATTTCAAATTTTTTCAGCAGACAGACAGTGTTTCGTACCCGGTCAAGGTCGAGAAACTTCAAAATCTTTTTCTGACGATCGCTGCTTCCCGTTTCGATGCCAAAGGCAACATAGATGCAGCCACTCTCTGCAAGAAGCTTCACGTCATTCTCGGTCAAATGATCGGCTCTGCCTATGCAGCAGTATTTCACATCCATCGTTTTAACTCCCTGGCAGAATTTTTTGAGCCAGGCCTTGTCAGAAAAAAAAGAATCATCCATGAAGCCAATCTGGGCGGTGGGATAACGCTGCCTTTGCCATTCAATTTCAGCCAGAACCCTTGCGGCTGACTGACGGCGCAGCCCGTCGGGCCACAACACCGGAGTCGCACAGTAGGAACAGCGCGCATGACAACCCCGTGACGTGGTTAGAAACAGCCAGTCCGACATGTCAATTGAAGAATGATAGGCAAAATAACCTTTTATATCGATCAGATCGAAATCTAAAAAAGGAAGTATGTCAAGACTGCCTATTGGTTCTCTATTACCGGTAAAAACTGGCCCGTTACCTTCTCTGAAAGCCAGCCCTTTAATCGAAAAAAGCTCTGAGCATCTTTTTTCTGTGGCCCGTCTTCCCAAAGAAGCCCGCAGCAATTCTTCGAGTGTTTTTTCCCCTTCACCGACGACGCAAAAGTCAATTGTATCTTGCTGCAGCAGTATTTCTGCAGAAGTCGTAGCCGCAGGCCCACCGGCGACCAGCCAGATATCTGGGAAATCGCTGCGAATTGCCCGGCAAAGCTGCAGTGCCGTTGCAATGGTGGCCTGATAAAACGGTAAACCCACAAATCGAGGTCGCTTTTCTTTAATTCTGTTTAAAACCTGGTCAATTGACCAGCCCACAAAAGCAGCATCAATAATTTGTGCAGACAATCCCTTTTCATTCAGCCAGCTGGCAAGATAAAGCAGATTGAGCGGTTGCTTCATTTCAGCACGTTTCTCTGACCAGATTAACGGCGGGGCAACCAACAGAAGTTCAAGGCTGCCGCTCATTTTAAACTTGCCAGATGGTTATTGCAGTCGGCGAAAAAGTCTCCAGAAGGCTTTACGTTGCTCTTCAAATATTTGCTTAAACTCATGTTGTTTTTTCGGCTTTGCTCAAGCAGTTGTTTTACCAGTCCAACTCTTTCCTCTAGAGATTGTGGAATTTTGCGACTGCATCTTTGTTGCCAGAGCTGATCTTTAGCCATTGCCAGAGCCGCTTTGATCGAATCCTGACCACGATAAAGATAATGATCTACCAGTTTGAGATACAGCTGATAAGTTGTTTCGGGGTCATCATGCGGCCTGGTCTGCCAGAATTCCCATGGCGAATCCTGGTCGATCCGGGCAAAAAGAGCAGTGTAAAGATCTTCACCCATATCGGGAAAATTAGCCAGAATACGAAACAATGTGCTTAACAGAGGGGGTTCCCAGAAATATGGGTCTGACTCCGGTAACAGCATCAAATATTCGTGAAGCGTATCAGGCAGCAGGCATACGGGTTGAAACTCGACTCTGAAGCGCTTGCCGTCACTCCACTCTCTAAGGCTGCGAATCGTATTTACACAATCATCGTAAGCCTCAGCTTCGGTCATCATAGGCCCCTTAATCAGAACGTAACCTTTGGCAATGGCACCTTTTCGCCTGATAATATCAAGACTTCGTCTCATATCATCAGCACTGTCGGGTTTGTTATAAAGCTGTCGAACCAGAGGATTGGCAGATTCAATACCCAGAGTAATCTCAAATTCGGTTTCGCCAAGCCTTTTAACCGCTTTTCCAAGGTAATCGGGGCCCCGGCCATCTTTAACAATATCGAGGCCATTGGTCTCCACGACCAGCTTTTTCATGCCAAGATCGACGGCCATGGCAAAAATGCCTTCGCGTGCCTCGGGTGAAATCTCGTTGTCGTTGAAGAAAAAACCGTCGTTGTAAATATGTAGAGATTTTACCGGCGCATCAAGCGATGCGTTGAACTTTTGCACCTGGTCTTTTATCAGCTTGAACTGGGCAAAAAAATCATCATCGGAAATCGGTCGGCGCAGCGCGGTGTTTTTCGTACCACACATGGTGCAGCCGCCGGTGCGCCTGCTCCATTCGCATCCGGAATTTGCAAGATAAGCAACCACACGGTAAATCGGTTCACCCTTGTAATGATCAAAATACAGATTGATGCTGCGCGGAAATCTTGAATCAACGGTATCGAACCGGATATTCTTAACCACTGCTGGTGAAACCATTTTTTATCTCCTGAATCAGGCCAGATTCAAAAAGTTGTATGACCGCCTGATTTATTCATTATACTCAAAAGTTCTGAAAGCGTAATGCTTTGCCCCAGTTCAACCGTCTGCCAGGCAAATGAAACGACTTCAGCCATCTGCCTCTGGGTCAAAAAGTCATTGTAACGTGAATCGAGAAATTCATTGCCGGAAGTTATTTCAAGGCCATCCCTTATAATCTCCGGCATATGAGCATCAAGGCCACATTGAAAAGAATCACAGGAAAATTGCTGTGCAAGCTCGGTACCAGGATAAACCGTCACCGGGAAAATACTGAAATAGTCCATGCCGGCCTTTTTCAATTCGGCAGCAAGATTGATGGTCTCAACCATTTCCTCGGGTGTTTCATCGGGAAACCCAAGCATAAAAAAGCACTTGGTCTTTACGTCAAATCGCTGCAGGCAGGCCATAGTCTCAAACATCCGCTTGAAATCAAGATGCTTTCGCAACCGCGCCTGCCGGTTCTGATTACCAGTCTCAACCCCAAATGCTATATATGTCATACCCGCAGCTGCAAGTTTTTCAATGTATTCCGAATCGAGATGATCAGCCCGGCCGATGCATTGAAATTTCAAACCAATCGGTTTCACCAGCTGCAGGAATCTGTCGAGCCAACGATGATCTGAAAAAAAAGAATCGTCGCAGAAACCTATTTCAACCCCAGGAAACCGCTGCAGCTGGAAAATGATTTCATTCATCATGCGTTCAGGCGAATACCGTCTAACCGGCCCAGGCCACAAAACAGGAGTGCAACAATAACTGCAGCGAAAGCTGCAGCCTCTTGACGTATTGAGAAAAATCGTCCTGGGAACCCCTGATCTTTGCTGAAAATCAAAATAGTAATCATTTTCGATCAGAGAAAAATCAAGAAAAGGCAGATCATCGAGGTTTTTTATCGGGCTTCTAAGCTCGTTTATCTGCAGACAGCCTTCTTCAACATAAACAAGCCCCTCGATCGCAGCAAAAACAGAGTCTTGCTTCAAAGCACGGTAAAGCTCAAACAGGGTCTCTTCGCCTTCCCCTCTGATGCCGAAATCGAAACCGCCGCTGCTCATCATGCGATCAGGCTCCATGGTCAGGCATGGGCCGCCGGCAACGAATCTGATGCCCGGACAAATCTCTTTTACCTTTTTAACTATGGCGAAAGAGGTTGGCAAAGACGCGTAATAAAGGGGAATACCAACCAGAAGTGGCGAACGGTCTACGATGACTTTTACCGCATCATCTACGGATAAAGCTTCATGCAAAGAGGAAGAAACACCTCGATGCCTGAGAAAACTGCACAGATAGAGCAGGTTGAGCGGCGGCTGAAAGCTGCGACGCAGATGACGCTCAAAATGGAGCGGCGGAGCCAGCAGCAGCAACTCTTCCATCAAACCTGCCCTATTCTGCGCAGAATTGCATTACTTGACCGGGCGAACAGCTACGGCTCGGCCCCATTTGCTGTGATCATCGTAATAGGACCAGCGGATTTCCTGGAAATAGAAACTGAAATACCAGGCAGAATGGCCATCTCTGGCTTCAGCCCAGACAAAATCCTGTTCAAGCGGGCTTTTCTGACCCAGTTCTGCAAAAAGAGCGATAAGGTCAACTTTGGTCGGGGCGCGCCAGCCTTCACCAAGGCCCTTGATCCACTCCTGGGTCTGATTCCAGTCAAGATCTACTTTGCCAAGCTTCCATTCGAGTTTGCAGGCAGTAAAAACAGTTCCTTCCTTTTCCGGTTCTTTGGCTGCTTCTTCAGCAAAAGCCATCCCGGCAAAAAGAGCCATCACAAGAACAAACAACCAGATCGATCTTTTCATGTAAATTTCTCCCTTTTTTGGCTTTTAAAAGCCAGAATAAAACCTTTATACTATGAAAGAATAACTTGAACAAGTTTTTGCGGTACACTCGTGCAGAATGAAAAATAAAAACCAGTTAATCGATTGCCCACCAACCGCCATCAGCCGACTTGGCGAAAAAACCTTTGTAAGAATGAAAGCCTGGCGGCTGATGCCGGAAAAGACAAGTATTGTGTATTTCGGCTATGGCCTGCTTAAAGATGCCAAGGGTAGGACTCTAACCCATGATGAAACCGAACTTCTGGTCAACAGTTGTCTGTTGTTGACGGTTGACCCGGAAAATCCCAATCGGTCTAACGAGGAAGTTGAAGTTTTCGTCGACCGGCAGGCCGACCCGATGAATATGTCTCTGAATGGAAACCAGGGCTCTGGCAGGGCTTTTTACCATGGCTCCTGTTTTAATCTGAAAGGCATCGGTAAAACGGTTCTGGCAACCTCAGGAGACCCGAACCATTCCAACGGCAGACTCGACCTGGTCAGCGCCCTGTGGGAGGCGATCTGTTCGAACGTTATCGCAACCAATCTGCAGACAGGGTCTGCTCCTGTTCTTGCCGTAATTGACACCGGTCAGCAAATCAAGGTTCCCTGGCGTGACGGGCTTTATCCCGGTGGCTCCATTATCAGAATCGATACCGATGGGCAGCTTGACCGACCAACCCATGCATTTTTCAGAAACCAGCCGATTTCCGAGAATGAATTTCTGAAGTTCGCAGCAAACCTGGGCCGTCAGGATGGAGAAAAATTCATCGAAAGGATATTGCATGGCTGCTGGTCTGCCGGCAATGTTTCAATGAATGGTCACTTTATCGATTACGACACTGTTTTGGCCCTGCGCACCCGGGCTCCCCAGTGGTCATACCGCGCCAACTGGCTAAGCAATTTTTTTGGGCTTGAAGGCGATGGGCAAAAGAAACTGCTGAAAGCAATGTCAGACCACCCGATCAACCGTGATGCAGTTTCAGAAAAGAAACTCTGGCAAGCCTTTGACCAGGAAAGATATCGGCAGATTTGCAAACGCATGCCTGATTTGATGGGCTTCAACAATATTGATGAGGTTCAATCCGTCACGAATAATTCAAACGAATATTTCAAGCTGGTAGATACCTTTATCGAACTTTCTGCCCTGATGCACCCTGATTTTGCCGCAACCGCCCCCTGGCACGAGCACAATTCTGAACTGGCAGTTTTTGATTTTTCGAGGCTGTTTCGTTTTTTCCCAATCTGGCTTGATGGCCATGAATTCAACTGCGATGAAGCAATGAAGCTTTTGAAAAATCCAGCCCTAAGACCCGGCAGCCTGGCAGAAATGACAGTGGATGTGGAAAAACATCTCAAGCAGTTTTTTTGTGTCGAGTCCAGTCATAAAAAAAGAGCAACAACCAGAAAGGCCCGATGGTTTGTCGATACTCTGCATTCGATGATGCAGAAATTTCGTTGCCGACATCCTGAAAAATGGCGACAATTAATGGTAAAGGCCTGGGTGGTTAACGAAGATAGAACCTACATCAACTGCAGACCCGGCAACGATTTTCTCGTTGCACTGGTACAGCTGCTGAAAGCAGATAAAATCGACAGCACCGCTTTCGCCAAAATGATTCAGCTTATTATTAAATCCTGTGACAGGGTTTTCAAGCCAGACATTCAAAAAGAACACCAGACCGACATTCGAATATATCTCAACGGTTACACCTGCAGACTGGTTAACAAATCCGGTTCCTTCAGACATCAAATGCACATTTTTTCAGAATTGGTTTCAGAAAGTTCAGAAACAGCTAAATGGGAAGTTAATTTCAATGAAGAAAAATACCCATGCGAGACAAAAAGACAGGGGGAGTGCCTTGTGATAACCGGCCCCCAACTTTCTCTCAGCCTGCTGGCAGATTGGTCAAAATTTTCTGATCTTTCATTTTTTGCCGATGGCCAGGTTTTTGAGCTGCTGCCAGTAAAACGGCTAAATTGATTCGTTGTTTTTCAGGTTATTTTTGGGGTAACCTTTCAGGGTAAAGTTTTTTAAAAAGGTTGGTACCCTATGGCTGCAAATCGCTTTTTTAGACTGATAGCGCTTTTCGTAATTCTTACCACCGGTTTTTCCACCTCGATTTTCGCTGCTGGCAACTCTGAACCCTCGTTCAACGAACTCAGAGTTTTGCTTACCCAGGCTGAGTCGCTGGCACGCAGTCTGAACCCGGACAGCCGTGGAATTTCGCCCGATCTGGGCCGGTTTCAGCAGGAATACGACGAAGTGCTCAACCGCCTGGAATTTGTCAGAACCAGCCTGTTTCGCGACATAGAACAGCAGCTCGAGCGCAGCGATTTTTCACTGATCGACGATTATATTTCCTTTATCGACGACCTCCCAGAAAACGATCCGGCAAGAAACCAGCTGCTGCCCTTTTCCCGATCATTGCGTTCGAAGCTGGTTTTTATCAGCATAACCAATAAGCAGATTCCCGCCGAAGAAATTACCGAACGCATTGAATTCCTGGCGGCAAACAAAGGCACTCTCACACTGGTCAAGAAGCCCGCAGACAAAAAACCGACCCGCAACCAGGTGCCGATTTACATAGCCTTTCAGTGGCACATGCACCAGCCGGTTTACTGGCCCTATGAAAACATTGCAGAAACAGAAAGAAAGAATGTTTATTCTTTCAGCCTGTATGAAGTCTTTTTCTCGCGCAGCGGGGCCTATACATCGTGGCCTTTCAACGCGGTGAATGCAATGCATTCGGCGGGCCTGCCCCACGGTGGTGCCCAGGTAAGCTTTTCCGGGTCACTGATCGAAAACCTCAACAACATCAACGCCGCAACCGGTGGCTTTCACAACTGGAAAGAGCATTACGCTGCCGGGCGCCGCCTTAAAACAAAGCTGGGCAACCCCCGCCTTGACCTGGTTGCTTTCGGCTATCATCACCCATTGATGGCATTAATCGGCTACGAAGACATCAGACGGCAGATCGATGCTCACAAAAAGATTCTTCTCGAAACATTCGGCAAAGACGTTGCTTATTCAAAGGGCATTTTCCCGCCGGAAAACGCTTTTGCGAACTGGATGATTCCCGGCCTGGTAGATTCTGGCCTTGAATGGGTAATGGTAGATAACATTCATTTCAACCGGGCCTGTAAAAATTACCCATGGGTCAAAGGTGAAAACCTTTATCCGCCTAATCCTGCCGACCAGGTCAACCCCGAGCCCGAGCACTGGCTACAGCTCAACGGCCTGTGGGCTCCATCCAAAGTATCGGTCTGGGGCGTCAGACCTCACTGGGTAGAAGCAATTGACCACAAAACCGGAAAGGTTGCCACCACTCCAGACGGCAAGAAAGCCAGAATGATCGCGGTACCAACCGAGCGTTATCTCGGCAACGAAGATGGAAGAGGTGGTTTCGGTGCCTTGAATTATGAAATGGTCATGTCACAGTTTGAAAAGTATAATACTGACCCGAAGCACCCGATTCTGCTGGTGCTGCACCACGATGGCGATAATTATGGCGGCGGCACCGAAAGCTATTACCATTCAAATTTCAGCCGCTTCGTCGAATGGGTTCAGGCTAACCCGGACCGTTTCGCGGCCACCACCATTCAGGATTATCTCGATCAGTTTCCGCCGGCGGAAAACGACGTAATTCATGTTGAGCCAGGCTCATGGTCTGGTGCCGACAATGGTGACCCCGAATTTCTCAAATGGAACGGGCACCCCAATGCAACCACCGGTTATTCTCCGGACCGCAATTCATGGGGCGTCATGACCGCCTGTCGTAACATTGTAGCAACGGCACGCGACCAGAAAGTTTCTGCCCAGGCTCTGAATGAGGCTGAACGCATGCTGATGGTTTCCCAGACCAGCTGTTACGAATACTGGGACGGCACCGAAATGTGGGATTCTCACCCGACCCGGGCCTGCAATGGCGCGTTCAATGCAGTTCTTTCTCACCTTTCCGAACAGGCTCCCGATAAAACTCCTCCGGCAATCTACATGCCCCAGCGTCGTCCATACAACCCCGGCGGCATGCAATGGGGCCAGCAACCGGAACCTCAGGATTTCACGGTCTGGACCTATGCCTACGACTTTGGTGGTCTGCAGTCTGTTAACCTGCATGTTCGCATGACCCAGGACAAAAAATCGCCAGACAGCCACAATCGCACCCTGAATTCAGGTTCATGGCAGATCATCGCGATGAAGGGGGTTGAAATTCCTGCCCAGACCAACCCGAAACCCATTATCAAGGCGCTTGAATACAGCGCTGAAATCAAAGGCAAATCCAACTGCCTGGTCGACTATTATGTGTCTGCGGTAGATAAAGCAGGCAACCGGGTTGAGTCTCCGATAATGCATGTATATGTCGGCACTGGCAGTGCATCGGGCAACCAGTCGTCGCAACTTTCATTCAGCCCCGCCAATCCAGGCAAGAATGATAAGGTGACCTTCACCAGCGACCGACCAGGCAAGCTGCACTGGGGCGTCAATGCATGGAAACTGCCCGGGTCGAACATCTGGCCGGAAAACACGGTCATCTGGCCAGACAACAAGGCCGTTGAAACTCCGATGATTAAATCTGCCGATGGCAAATATCAGCTGATTATCGGCCCGTTCACAGAAACAAACCCTGAAGTCACGAGTATTGAAGCAGTGATGCACTACGATGACAATTCCTGGGGCAAAGACATCGCGGTAATCTTCAAATAGAATGAATAAACAGCTTAGCGAAAATCCGGCTGAAAACCTGAGCCGGGAAAAAGCCCCGATCGAATCGGATAACTTTGTCAAGGTGGTCGCGGTAACCGCTGCGACCATCTTTCTGTTCGCCATAATCACATTCAAAAGTTATCTGGAAAAGCCCTGGCAACGATGGCAGCTTTTTCAGGCAGTCAAATCAGGCGAAACAGCAGAATTAAAAGAGCTTGTTTCGAAAACTCAGGCATCTCAGGAAGAAATGATCAACATTGCCATTACCAATGGAAGGCTTGAAACGCTGAGCTATCTCATTTCTCTTGAACCACCACCAGATTCTGAAAAAATTAAACAGATGATGGAAAAAGCCATCGACAGTTTCAGGCCTGAGGTTCTTGAAACATGGTTGAAAAGCTGGGCTGAAGGAAATCCTGATGCCGCCAGATGGGCCGGTTCAATGCTTTATCGGGCAGCAGCCGGAAACACGGGTTACTCCAGTGCCCCATCGGAAGAAAAAAGGAGAATTAGCGTAATCAAGCAGCTGATTGAAATAAACGCCCTTAATGAACTAACGCAGGAAGACCGGCAAAAAATTCTTGCCGAAGCAAGATTTGCTGAAATAAAACCTTTATTTGAAACAGAAGTTGAGAAAAGAAATGAATAGACTTTTTCTTTTCACTTCAATTCTTTCTTTTATCTTGATCAGTTCCAGTTTTCTGCTGACGGTTCAATTCCTGCCGGAATCGATTGCACCTGGCTTGATTTTTTACCCGCAGATTCGGCAGCTAATCAATGTAGCAGAAGGGGCAGTGATCGCACTGACTCTGTTGATGATGGGATTCTTCGCCGCTTCGATAAACTGCTCCAAAGCCGGCTGGAAAATGGCCATGCAGGCCGGAAGCCTGAGCACATTGTTATTGATCTATCCCACCTACGAAATCTATACCAGGTCACTGATGCCTGGTGCTACAGACCTGGAGAATCCGGTTGCATTATTGTTGAAATGCCTCCCTGGCATAATCATTTTGCTGGCAGGAATCATTTTCCGGCCCGGCCTTCCTGGAAGTGGCTTTGTAAGAGGCTTTATTGCGGGCATCATTCCCGTAACCTTTCTTGGCTATGCCTGGATTTTGGCGTTTTTCGTTCACCCGCGATACATAGAACTGATAAGCAACCCTTCAGGAAGTCTGGGAGATTGCCTGATTGCGACGATGCAAACATTACAGGTTTTTTCATCAGCCTATGCAGTATTTTGCTTCATTCCTGTTTTAACTGGTCTTATCGGCCGACTTGCCAACCACCTTTCCGCATCGGCAAAAATTTATGAGCCATCAGGCGACGACTGGAGCTTCAACCTGGTTGGTCTAACCATCATGGCCAATCTTACTCTGGTAATCGTCAAAGCTTCGGTCAGTAACTCAATAGATTCTTTTAACAGTATCTGTGCGGTAACAGGATATGTTAACCCGCTGGGCCCGACAGAACTGATAGACACATTGTCAATCTTTCCAATAGTTGCTTTTAATGCCGCAGTCTGGTCATTGTTGATATTTAACCGCCGCTGGTGCGTTTACAACGGCGGATTGAATTCTTATGTGATCGCGTTGTCGATTGGGATGGCGGGCTACATTGGAAACGGGGCAAACTCAGGGTTGAAAATCACCGGATTTCTTCAAATGCTAATGGGCCTGGTGCTTCTGATTATGGTCTGGCACCAAAATCAACAAAGACCAGAAAATGCGGGGGCAGAAAAAGATGACTCGTACCCTCTCCGGCTCAATTTTCTCGGCCCGCTTGCCGGCCTGGTTTGCGTTCCTCTCTCCATAAGTTCACTGGCAATTGGTCTGGGTTTTGTAACGCTTATAACTACCTTTACCGATGGCGCTAAAATCAAAATATTCAGCGAAATGAGATCCCAAAGCCCGATTGAGGAAGTCTGGCTTTACGGAACCTGCATTCTCATCGCAACTGTTTTAACCATAGTTGCCTTTGGCCTGGGGGGGCAGCTTAAAGAAAAGCTGGTCGCTCTTTTTTCTTCCAGAAAATCTTGAAGTTTAACCATTTTGTTGAGTTCAGCCTATGACTGTATATTCCCTGGTTTGGCGTACAAAAATCTTTCCATAAAATTTTGTAACTTTTGTAATAGAATAAAGCTATTATAGACAAAGTTAACCTTATGAAAATCCAAAACCAAAAGGGATTCGTTCTTGGCTTGATTTTGCTGCTGTGCATTGTCATGGCTGCTTTCATATTTTCCTATAATACAATTGTTAGAAACCGCAATCTGCAGGCCCATCACTATATGACCTCTGAACTGGTGGGCAATCTTGCTGTCTCAGGAGTAAAACTGCTGTCGAGCCGCATGGAAAAATCTTTCTCAGAAGCCATTCAAAGAGATTGCCCTCAGCTCTTCAAAGAACCGGCCGATAAAATTTCTCAGCCCATAGAAGTCGCGACCTTCAAGCAATTTTGCTCTGAAACCCGAAATGATTTTCAGAAATTTCTCAACCGATTGGTAGAGTTTAAGGAACCCGGAATCATTGGCGGTGGTTTGCCGGTCTGCGAAAGCATGGAAGTAACGATTGACCAGCTGAAAAGATTGTCTCCCGGGCCAGACAGAGCAACTTTCCAGAAAGGTCGCGACCCGGTAGAAAAAGGCGGCAGAATCAACATCAGCTGCGTCATAAAGCATGCCGGGTTAATCCGAAAAGCCTCCATTTCACAGCAATTTCGAATTATCAATATGGTTCCGGGACCGGTTGCCCGATTCAGTCTTTTTGTCGCCCGGACTCCCTATCCAGACTCATATAACGCCATGGGGGTCGATTTCGACGGTAATGTTGATATGACTTACAGTCATCCCCCGGCCGGTGACACGACTTTCACCTCTCCATTGATTGTTTTAAACGGAACCGATACCGAGCCGGTTAGCAATACAGTAAGCTTCAAAGACATTGAAACAGATAAAAAAAATCTGCTTGAGCGTGGCTGGATATATATCGGACCATCCGGATCGGAAGAAGATGCGCCAGTTTTTTTGAAGATTCCCAATGGTTTTTCGCCGGCCGCAGGAGGCTGGTTCATGTTCGGCCGGCCAACTTCGGGGCCAGTTCAGACCCTTTCAGCAGCCAGGGTTGAAGCGGGTGAAGATTATCGAAAAAGCGACGAAGTTCCCGAACACAATTTTTACCTGGCTACAAAATACCAGGGATTTTACACTTCAGAAGAAGGTCGACCTATGGGAGTAGGCTCTCACAATCTCTGGCCGGGCCTGGCGACCGGCGAAGAGTTTCAACCTTCCGACCGTTTTTTAGCAGCTTCAACCTGGCTCTATCCCTTTGGTACAATGAATCAATCGTCCAGAACTCTGGTAATAGGCCCAATTCTTGCTGGATACCTGAAATACTATTACATCCAGGGAAAAGGCAGAGAAGACGTTAATTATCGCGGTCTTTTCACTTCGATGACCGAAGAAAAATTTAACGAAAAAGCAGATGCCGGCAAAGAACTGCTGGACTTTTGCCATTTCTGGAGTGGACAGGCGACACCACCAATTCTCGGAAGGGATTTTTTCAAAAACGGCTATAGCAGCTTCAAAAAAGTAATGCCATGGAATTCTCTACCATCCAAAAACTCAATAGCATCAGTCAGGGGCGTAGCATTCAACATGATTTTCGACTTCATGAAATACGATCGCAACAGATACCCTGATATTGATGTCGGCCCCAGCATTTCCCGGAACGAGTTCAACAGCCTGCAGACCCATGTTCCCCTGGCATATTCAATGCAGAACAACCCGGTAAAAGGAATTCACCCTAGTGGCAACATGGGCATCTACTTTAAAGACAATGGTGAATTTCATCCAGAGATTTACCCGGATAACTGTTATTTTTATGGTGACCTCAGCCTTTATTCGGTTGCAAATTCAAGTTTAAATGAGAATTCTAACCGTATAACCAATGTAATTGATCTAAGCTCATGCAAAAGCCTTGAAGAAGAAAATTCCCGCATCGAAATGACCCTTTTCAAAGAAGTAAAAAAGTCTGGAAAAACCGTTAATGAGCCAAGAAGAACCGGAATCTTCAAAATTATCAGGCGAGAAGAAGCCGGAACTGTTTTTTCTGAGGCATTGCAGATTTCTTCAAAAGAAATTTTCTTAAGCAAACCAATGATTTTGATTTTTAAAAATGGCAGTTTAAATCTCAACCATGACATAACGGCAAATTTGAGCAATGGTTCGCCTGACACCCTGTTAACTCTTGCATTAATAAACGGAGATGTTTATATCTCTGGAAATGGCAGTCAGAGAAACATTCATGCCTATATTACTGCGGTTGGACAAAACGGAGGCAGACTATTAAAGCCTTCCGACAATACCGCCGCACCGGAAAAATTTGAAATTTTCGGCGGACTGGCATTGTCAGAAATAGGCTTATATCAGGACAAAAGCGCCGACCCCCGTTCAGATGTCGGATCCACCATGCTTCATTTTCCCGGCGGAGGAAAAATCATTTACAATTCCAGATTCAATCCATCTCTTTCCAACTACTCGGAATCATATAGTCTTGTAATTGAAGCAATTCCTGGAACCCTTTCAGTTACCGGAGGGAAAAATTGAAAGATCGTTCAGCAATCTCAATGGTAGAACTTCTCGTAGCAATTGCAGTTCTTTCTTTTGCTTTAGGGCCTCTAGTGGTGCTTCTGTCGAGTTCAAATCAGATGAGCAATCAATCAATGTATGAAGAGCTTTCCGTTCACCACTGCCGAGTTTTAACCGATCAGTTTCTACGATTCACTCCAAAGATTTCCAGAATCGTTGAAAATGCACGGAAGATTACCGGTAACACCAAGTTGAACCTGGGGGATTTGCTGAATGACAAAGGCTTCAACAACGAACTTTCAGACCCCAATCGGCAAAGAGATTTTATTCCTTTTCAATATCTTGGCAAAGAAACTTCTTTTAGAATGTTCGTTCCAAGAATGAACGATGTTTTCATTCGGAGATTTGTTGAAGCAGAGCTTCTCGACTCTTCTTCAAACAAGCATTTGAAAGATGCGAATTTCTGGAAAATCAAGGTTACCGTTGCATGGAAAGCATCTGAAAATGAACAGGAAAAAGATACCTGCATGGCAGTTATCATCGGAGAAGACCTATGAATGCCAAAAAAGCCTTCACCCTTCTGGAAGCAGTAATCATTTCCGCACTGACCATTATGGTTTTTTTCTTCATTCAATCTTTTTTTTCTCACACCGTAAAAACCAGCATCAAGGGCCAGGACAACCTGGATTCAATTGCGGCTGCCTGCAAAATTCTTTCGGAAATGCACAAAGACCTTCAGGAATTCGAGCAAATACATATGGATGTTGATCAGGCCGAAATTTCGACCGAAGACGAATCAATAGATCCAGATACCACATATGCCACAATCCTTTTCATTGAGAAGAGGGATCATGGAATCACCTATGGGTTGAATGAGCAGGGGGGAACTGCCATGATTGAAAAATCAAGCATAACCCGCAAAGAGATCAGGCAAAAATCCATCGGAGGCGCAAGAATAAAGTCCTTTGATCTTCTGAACGTCATTAATGAAAACTCCAGTTTTGCCGGAATGGATACTTACGGTCAGGTCGCGATAAATCTTCTGGTTCAATCTGACAACCCCAATTTTCCTTCAAAAAAAATTGAAATTTCAACGGCATTTTTCCCGGAAATGCTTCAGGAATCTGATTGGAACCCATTAAAATGATTTATCATAAAAGAGATGAAAAAATTTGTAACTTTTATGGCTATAGGCAGATATCATTTATCAGGAGCAATAAATGAAAAACAAATTTAACAAAATACTGGTTTTTACCGTTTTATTTTTTCTCCCGGCCAGCTTCCTTCTGGGTCAGGCAAAAAGCCTTGAGAAATCTTTCGATCTGGGCGAAGATTCGACTGGATTAACCACAATAGACAAGGTTTATTCCATAACCGACAGTATTGAAATGCTGAGAAAAACTCTTACCATCCGCGGTGGAGACAATAAGATTTTCACTCTCGAGTATTTTTTCCCGCAACTGATTATTAAAGCTCCGTTCAGTTTCAACATTCCAGAAGGCAACGCGGATGAAACGACTGACACGGAAAATAAAAAATCTACCGATGAGCAACCTTACAGTAAACCTTCGGTAAAAAAAATGGTAACTGATACTGATCCAACTTTGGAAAAAAGTATTAAAGATAAAAAGGAGCAAACTGAAAGCACCAAAAAAGAACAACCCGCAAAAAAAACTGAAGATCCGGTTAAAAAGTAATTTTAAATCAATATTGGAGGAAGTTTATGTCTAAACAGAAATTAGTTGTGTTTTTAATGATGGCGTTTTCTACAGCAATTGTGAGTTCTTCGGCTTTCGCACAGAAAGAAGTAATCAGCAAAGACCAGGCCAAAGAAGCAGTTAAGGAACAGGTAAAAGGCGAAATCAAAGACACTGGTAAGGGTGAAATAAAAGATATCGGCAAAGGCGAAGGTAAAGACACCGGTAAGGGTGAAGGCAAAGATATCGGCAAGGGCGAAGGCAAAGATATCGGCAAAGGCGAAGGCAAAGATATCGGCAAGGGCGAAGGCAAAGATATCGGTAAGGGCGAAGGCAAAGATATCGGTAAGGGCGAAGGCAAAGATATCGGCAAGGGCGAAGGCAAAGACACCGGTAAAGGTGAAGGAAAAGATATTGGCAAGGGCGAAGGCAAAGACACCGGTAAAGGTGAAGGCAAAGATATCGGCAAGGGCGAAGGCAAAGACACCGGTAAAGATGGCAATAAAAATATCGATGTTGATACAGCAAAACCAGGGCTGGAAGAAGATGGCGAACCAGTTCAGACTAACACCTATGTAGTTTACCAAAACAAAGAAGATGTGCCCTGTATTAAGGGAATTGGCATTATCACTAAAATAGACCAGGGCGTGTATGGTCAGGCCTATGGTATTGAACTCAAAGATGGCACTCTGGTTATTCCCTCAAACATGCAGGAAAAATTTCAGCAGGAAGACCTGAGAGTAGTGTTTAGAGGAGAAATTGGCTCATTCAGTGGTGGGAAACCGAGCAACATTTTGCTCACAAGCATCAAAGCCGATGAGAGAGTCGAAGACGCTCCGGTTGAATCCGATGAAACTGCAGATGAAGAAGGAATCATTGAAGAAACCGTTGACGAAGATGTTGACGAAGAAGAAACCGAAAAACCCGTAAACAACAATAAGGGCGGCAACCTGTCCGACAACTTCTGATAAAAAATAGAACTGTCTTTTGGGCGAATGAAAATCTCCTCAAAAGACAGTTCTTCCTTTAAAGAGATTTTGAAAATTGATAATGCAGTTTTTTTGAATTCAGGTTAAGCTTCAACAAATTCAATTTGTCCTGGCTGGTAAATGAACAGGAACTTCAGTGATGCTGCCGAGAATGACAATGCCCTGATCAAAAAAATGATCGAGGGAGATACCTCTGCTTTCGAGCCTCTGGTAAAACGGTATTGGAATCAGGTCTTCTTCGTCTGCATGAAGTATCTGAAAAACAGTGAACAGGCCAGCGATGCCGCCCAGGAAACTTTTATCAGCGCATTTACCGCAATTGAAGGGTTTGACAATTCAAGAAGCTTTAAACCCTGGTTGCTGAAAATTGCAGTAAACAAGTCGATTCGCCAGCTGAATAAAGATAAGGCAAGCCTGAATTTTTCCATAGAAAAATCGATCGGGATGCAGCACAATTCTGAGCCAGCAAAAGTTGTGGAAGAAAGACAATTTTTTGATGATTGCATCAGCAGACTAGAACTTGATGATCAGATTCTTTTCATTTTAAGACATGGCCTTGATCTGGCATACGATGAAATTGCCGTAATCCTGGAAAAACCTGTGGGATCTGTTAAGGGGGAGCTTTTCAGAGCCAGAAAAAAACTTAAAGATTTGCTTGAAAAAGCTGACGGAAAGGAGGTTGAAACAAATGTCTGAAGAAAAATGCCAAAATCCCTGGCTGATTCAAGAATACCTTGATGCCCCTGAAGACAAGGTGCTGGAAGCGAAGTTTAACGAGCACATTAAGATCTGCTCTGAATGTAGAACAGAATTCTTAAAGTATAAAAACATGTTTCAATCTCTTAAAACTTCCATGACTCCGCCAAAGCTTCAGCCAACTCCCGCGCAAATGCAAAAAATAAGAGAAGCCGTTTCTACAAAAGTTTCCCCTAAAAATGCCAGCGGGAAGCCAGAGCTGAATCCAGGAATTTTAAATTCTTTAATGGCTTTTCTGCTTCAACCTGCAGCCGTTACAGCCCTTATCATTCTTGCTGCTTTATCAGCTATTCTTGTTAACATAAATAAAGATAACCATAGACATTCAAATAATGATTTGACCGTCATGGTCGAGAGGAATCTGAATTTTTCCGAAAACCGGGTCGAAATAGTTTTTGCAGACCCTGAAATAAAAATTAAAGCTGACAACCTTGAACAGAATCTTAATGAAACGAAATCATTTGATACCGGCAAAGATTACGAGCTTCCCCCGAATTCGACGATTATAGTATTTTCTGGTTCAAGCAAAGTTAAGATTTCTGAATCAGCAAAATTTCGCATCAGTTCGAATGGTTTTGATCTGTTTAAAGGCAAAGCAGAATTCAACCTTGCAGGGAAACATGATAATTTCCGGCTGAACACACCGCTGGGCGAAGTAACACCCATCGGAACCGAATTTACCGCAAAACTTTCCAACAATAATCTTTTCATCGGCCTGATCAAAGGAAAAATTGCCATAAAAACCGTTAATGGGTCGGTAATGCAACTGGATCAGAAAGGTCAAACCTGCCGGATTGACCAGAATGGGAATTTTCAGGAACCTGAAGACCCCGCGCCAAAATCCCCAGAATTAATCCTCAACCCAAACCAAACCCCTTCGGATCAAAACAATAGTCACAACCAATCCGGCAATAGTCTTGAAAACAACTATTAGATAAAAGCTCAACAAAACTTCTATTTTGATCGCCGGGATTTGATTTGTTTTAAAAAATGCGGGCATTTCGACAAGCTCAATGACCGCATTTTTTCGGTTGCTGAGCCCGTTTAACGGGTCGAAGCAACAGAGAGATATCGAAACAATTCAATGAGCCTTTGTATAGAAAGAAAATGGGCAGAGATTTCAACTTAAAAAAAGCGGGCGGGCACACTGGGCCCGCCCCTACAAACATAAAATTTCGTTTGAATTAGAAAAATGCTATAGAAAAAACAATTTATCTTACTGCGCTGGTATTGCTGATCGGCCCTTCATTACTGAGAAGCTGACAAAGAGTCGGGTCTCGAAGCACATCTTCAATATCCATTTCACGCCCGTCAACAACGACACGCTTCTGAATTAATCTTATGCCATGACTGTAATCGGCATAATCTTCTGAATGAACGGTGGAAAGCGGCTGAATCGGGTTGCCGTTGCTGCGGTGCCACCCATAAATCGCAACCTTATTGGGATTATTGTTCAGGCGGTTTGAAATTACCACGTCTTTTTTATGCCCGGCCAGCAGCTGTCCCTGAGTATGACCTGAGTTTCGACGCTGAGTTTCGATCATGCGCGAATGTTCAACAAAATACTGATTTGAAGTCATCTGACCAGTCGGTGGCATGGTCTGAGGATTGAGTCTGGTGGACGCATTTCGGTAAATATCATCAACCATTTTCGTAGTTGGAAGAATGCAGCCGAAAGCCTCAGCAATTCTCTGGGCTGCTGCCGGGGTCATGGGAACTCTGACAAAATCAGAATCGCTGCCAATTGCAAGATAATCAGGCATCACTTTATAGGTAATCGTGTGAGATCGGCCATTAATGGTTTTTGTAACTGTTACGTCACGAAACTGACGCAAAAAGCTGGGCATGTTTCCCGAAGTAATGGCCTGAACAATTGCCTGGTCTTTCTGAGTTCTCGACATATTGGCGGTTCTCGCCATAAATGATGAGCCTGTTTCAGCACTTGAAGAACGGGAAGGAATATTGGCCGAATTTGAAGATCCGCTTGCTGCAGGAGCAGGAGAAAGGTCTTCCTGGTCCCTTGGAGTAGAGACATTGACCGAAGCCTGACCGTTACTTTTGGTTTGCTCAACCGGTTTGGTATCATTCTGCGTCTGATTAACATTCTGGTTGTTATCAGCAGATCCATTATTGTTGACCGTCTGAGAAATGGTGTCAACGACCTGTTTGATGGCCGGAGCAGCTTTTTGAACTGCTTCGGCGACCTTGCTGATCGTTTCCATGATTTTTGAAGCATCACACCCAGTAGATAACGTTGCGGCGAAGAGAATCAAAACAATGAATAAAAACCTGAATTTTTTCATAAAACTCTCCTGAATAAATGACAAACTCTATAATCTTCTATCCTATCCTACGAAATAAAGTTGCAAGAAGTAACCAATTTAGTCGGTTGTATCATTGCAGACTGCAAGAATGATGGTTAAATCGTCACCGGGAGTTTCACCATTGAGCCACTCGAGATAAGTACTATAGATTTTTTCATAGAATTTTCGGGCATCCGAATCGTATGATTTTAGAAAAATGTCGTAAAGCCCCGGATAGCCGAGCTCATCTCCCGAAGGGTTTCTAGATTCGACCATTCCATCGGTATAAAAAATCATGGCCTGCCCCGGTTTGATTTCCAATTCCAGGTTGTGAAAAACATTCTTCTTGAACCCGCCAAGAACCGCACCCGGGTGGTCAATAATTCTTATCGTCCCGGTGGTTGAATCGACAATTACCGGCGAACAGGCACCGGCATTCGAATAAATCATCTTTTTGCTTGATCGGTCAACAACTAAATATTGAAAAGTCATAACTTTGCGCTGAATCTTGTTCTTGATCGCGAGAATAATCTGATGTAACCGGCTCAGAACTTCAGCCGGGTTGTCGAATGCAGAATCAGCACAAATTACGCCCGCTTTTGCCATTGCCATAATCAGGGCGGCGCCGACACCATGACCTGCAACATCTCCCAAAAGCATGACAAAATGGTTTTCACCTGCCATGAAGCAGTCAAAATAGTCGCCGCCCATAAAAGCCATGGGCAGCGATTTTCCATAGATACTGAATCCTTCCACCTCAAGTGGCTTGGAGGGCAAAAGTCTTGATTGGACTGTACCGGCAAGTTGCAGTTCTTCAAAGTCTCCCATACTGGCGTTGAAAATTTGAGCCATTTCAGCGAATTCATCATCACCGCCCTCGGGCATACGGAAGCTGGAATCTCTTTTTACCAGCGCATTTGCGGCCTGATGCAGTCGATTTATCGGCCGCAGCAGATTCAAATAAAGAGTTAAAAGCATAAAAAAAACCAGGCCAACAATCAAAATTGTGAAAATGACCAGATCACCTGCTTCATTCTTAAGCTCTTTGTCAATTTCAGACATGGGAAAAAGAACACAATAGCTGTATTCCCGCATTTTTTTTGAATTCAAGCCGACAAAAATATGAGGCTGCTTTTTGTAATCAACAATCAGAGGTTCTGAAAAAGGAATACTGGAAATTTTGGGCCGAAAAGCTGCGATCTCGGGAAATTTGAGGATAGATTCGTTGGTGTTGGTCAAGGTTTTATCTGCTTGAACGACAAACACTTCAAATTGAAAAGGATTACGCACAATACGATTGATAATTCTCGCAGTGTAAGTCATTGCCATAGCGTCCTGCGATGAGGTCGAAATAAAACAACTGTCAAAGATTTTTTCCTGAAACAACTTCAGAGGCAACAGAAAAATCATCAATTTATCCGATCCCCAGGCCTTCTCTTCAGTAGCCCCATCAATTTTTAACAGGTCATGAACAATCATATTCATCGGGTTTTGAAAAAAGATTTCAATCAGAAGGGCTTTTTCAATAGAAGTTTTTTCTGAGGAGACTCCGTTAATACAGGCAATATGCTGTTTTAAAATCTCTACAAGCATGCCTTGGTTTTTTTCAGCTTCTTTAGAAAGATCATAATTTTCCACAATCGCTTTTCTAAAATCATGTAATTGATCTTTTCTTAACAATGATGCCTGCTGAGCAAGATGAAAAAAATTCCTTGCCTGCAGTTTACATTGCTGAGATTCTAAATCACCTTTCAAGAGAGGCCCACAATCTTTTATAACCTTGAAAAAATGACGCGTCATTCTTGCTTTTTCAGTATTTATATTTTGGTCAATTTCGCCAATAAAATCAATCATTCGCCGATTTTTCTCGTAAACCAGAATATTCTTCTTGTTATTAAAATACCCGACGGCAAGAAAGCTGAGAAACATGAGAGGTATGCCAATTGAAATGCCCATTAAAATAATTATTTGATAAAGAAGAGGCAAACTCTCCATGTTGATCGCGAATATTCTTTTTTTGACCAGAGCCATTTGCAGCAGAAAAATAAAAAAGAAAATCGCCAACGTTATTATTCCTTCACGAAATTTCCAGTATTTAAAAGGAATTCTGATCAGAGCCTGGTCTTTTTCAGAGATCTTCGCTCTAACATATATATAATCATCAATGTCAATAAAATCCTTTTCCGGGTTTTGCTCAAGAACTCTGAAAGCATTTTTCGCTTCGATTCGATTAAATTCTGATTTTTCAATACCACTGTTCTTAAAAATTGCGAATTCCACATGAGGATTTCGGCTATTCATAGAAAAAAATCGCAAACCGGCTGGCTTTTTCAGATCTTCGGTTTTCAATCTTATAACTGCAATTAAACCTGGTTTTCGGCCAAACCAGAAACGAAATCTATCGTTTGAAAAATCTGTTGGAGATAAAACATTGCTGCAAAAAACGTTATCGGGAAAACGGGAAAAAAATACAAAAAAATTGCGGCCAAAGAGTGGTCTGAGTCGATCTGTGCTGTCATAGGTTTCATTGGAATACAGTTTGCCAAGAACCTTAAGAAGATCATGGCCAGCCTGCTTCCATAATTCCGGGCGATCCATATCTCCGATGAAATTATCAGTAAAATGATCCCCGTCGCCCTTATAAATAATGTAATCTGCTTTAACCTTACATAAACCTGACAGCTCATCCATCTTTTCAGCCAGCTTCTCAGCCGAATCCGTCTGAGTAAAAAGGGTACTGAAACGGCTTATCCAGAATTCATTTTCATCTGCGTGAAAAGCCAAAGATGAGGCTAGATTCAACAGATCAGGGGCAGCTGATTTTATCGCGTTTTTTCGACTTTCTCTGACCAGATATTTTAAGCCTTCATTCAATCCTATGGCAGGAATGACAAACAGAGCAAAGACCAGATATATTCTGGCGAAAATCGAGTGCTTATTTGAATTCATTTTTCAATTTCATCCTGATGATTATCGTGGTCAAATCATCTTCAGCATTTTTTTGCCATAGGTTAGCCGCTTCGAAAACTTTATCAATCTGAGCCTGCAGATCTTTTTCATTGCTTTGGGCAATTAAATCAGCAAAGTTGTCAAATCCAAACGTTTCACCCGAATCACTGGTGTTTTCAATAAAACCGTCGGTATAAAGCACCAAAAAATCCCCAGATTCCAAACTGCATCGATGTATTTTTGGGGCGCCCGGCTTACCAAAACCTGGTGGCAAGCCCTTCGCATCGCTCAGATATTTTGCTGAACAGTTAATTTTGCTGAAAAATAAAGGATAAGGATGACCCATATTTATTATTGCCGCTTCGCCAGACAAAGTATCTATTTCGATACTGGTACAGGTCATTAAATCCCTGGCTCCCTGTTTTCTTAAACAATAAAATAGCTTCTGAATTCCCTGCATGATTTGCGACTGGTCAGATTTTTGATTCAACTCATGAATAATTACGGATTTAGCCATGCCCATTGTTAAAGCAGCAGGAACCCCATGACCCGTTGCATCTCCAATAAACACCAGAACACGTCTCTCATCTAGCTTCACAATGTCGAAAAAATCTCCCCCAAGTTTTGAAGCCACTCTGGTTTGCGCCAGAATTTCCAGATTGTTCTGCGAAAATTTGGGTTCGGGTAAAACACTTTCCTGAACTATTCTTGCAACTTCCAAATCCTGCATATTTTCAAACGATTCATTGAATGCCTGTAAAAGCTCACCCATTTCATTTTGACAAACAACCTCAAGCCGATTTTGAAATTTTCTCGATGCAAAACAATCAATACCCTTTTTCAACTCGTCAATTGGTTTGAACAGTAAATGCCGTAACAGATAAAATGTTGAAAATGACAGGAACATAATAAAAACAGCAAAAATTAATACCACTCTTTTTTCTGTTTGAAGTTTACGATTAATCAAAACGCCAGGAAAAGCGAGAGCAAAAACTATCTTTTTTACTTTTTGCCCTGGCATCATCACAACGAAAAATTCCATCTGATCCATAAAAACTTTTCTAAAAATCATTGAATCCTGAAAAGCAGCTTCCTTTATCAATACATCCAGGTTTCGGCTCTCTGATTTCTGAGAGAAAATAAATTCTTCTGAATCCCGACAGTATGCAAAAATGCTGGCATCTTTCTGGAAAAACCGGTTAATTCTATCTTTGATAAATTTCTTGTTCAGTACACTTTCGTGCCAGATCAGAACATGAAAAAAACCATCCTTCATTTCTTCTTCAAATGTAAGTTTTGAAAATGTATTTAATTCAAGCTGAAATGCTCCGACATCAGTTATTTTCTCATTTTTTAAATATGGTGAGGTCGAGAAATGAAAATTTGCATTTTTATTATTAAAACAATGGGACGTATTTGAAAGCATGGCTTTGACTGAATGGGCGCAGGCATTCCGGAGTATCAAAGAGTTGTTGAGGATTTTTGGTGAAACTCCCTGCAGATGATCCTTTCCTGAACTGTCAACTATCATGTATTCTTCGTGTTCAGAAACGCACTCAACTTTTTTATAGAGTTCAGCTGCAACCGCAGGAATCTTGAGTGAAACCCCTGGTTTCGAACAAAAGTTTGAAATTATATCGGCAATTTGTTGCGAAAGGCTTGATTTATACCAGGAATACTCAACATCTATTTTTTCGATTACTCTTTGAGAGTCTGAAACCAGCTCATTGATCGTCTCAGACTCAAGATGTTCAATATACTGAGCTGCTAAAGAACCGATTATCACCAGAGGTACAATAACAGCATAAGAAAAGAATGCGATGATTTTCAACTTAACCGAAAACCTGATTTTGTTGAGCTTAAAATAGACAAAGGCCGAAAAAGAAACGGCAATCAGGAATTTAAACAAAAAAGCATAAATCGCCGATGCCCCTCTTAAATTCATGACTGCTGGGCGAAAATAGGCAAAACCACGATCAAAATGATTCAGAAAACGAACAGCAATGTAATCGTCACGTTCTTCACTGATCTCCGGATCGAAACGCAAATCTTCAAACTCAGCAACTGCTCTTACAACCTTGCCCGATTCACTTTCGCTCAATTTAGGGGTTAATGTATGACCGGAAGGTGGAAATGGAGTGACTCCCACAATCATTTCAGGATAGTGCCTGCCTAAAAAACGAACACCATATTTTGCGCCGACTCTACTGCGGATAAAATCTCGCCGGATAAAAACAATTACCCTGAAATCTTTGCCAACGCCGAACCAAAGGTGATACTTTTCGGACGAACCAGAAGCAAGAATCGAGCTTCCACTATTCTTTTTTCTGAAAGGCTGCAGGAGGTCTTCCTGCCGAAGCTGATTACCCAACAGAGGACGCAGGCGATTTAATCTCTGCTCAAGATTTTCAACAGCATCGATATTTGACAGACTTTGTGCCGATTTATCCAGATCATTAATCAGCGCGAATGCCTGTTTGTATAAATAGACAAAATCTTTTTCATCAGAAATTCGGCGAAGTGGATTCCCATGCACATCAGCTAACACAAAAGAAAATGCGCCAGGAAAACACTTTTTCAGCAACGCAATTCTTTTGAGCATTTCACCGGAATCTTTTCGACTACCGTCAGAATGAAAGCACAGAGGATAGAAAAGATAATGCGAAAACCGTCCATTATCAGCAAACAAAGCCAAATCATCCAGGCGAGAACGCAGCAGCTTTCTTTTCTCAGCCGCCATTTGCTTTGAATGAACCCCTGCGTAGGTTTCAACGCCATGAACAAAAAGCACAGCGGGAATTAAACCGAAACATAAAAATACTACCAGCGCATTCAATACAAAAAAATGCTGCTGTTTCAGCCAATTAAAAGCCTTTGCCATATAAGAGTCAGGTTTTAGCATTCAGAGAGTATATACCCGAAGCAGAATTGGTTCAACCAGGCCTGATTTCCCATTCAAAATTCAAATTTTTAATATGAACCAGAGCAAATGGACTCCTGATTTTTTTAACAAACGTTTCGACTGATTGTCTATTTTTTATTGACTAATCCGCACGTTTTGTTTATAATTAAAATTAAATAAACAAAAGGAGTTTTTATCTATGAATAATCTTAATATTTATTTTGATGCCAGCATCGATGAAATGACGTTGGGGCTACGAGAAGAAAAGAAAGCCATCGTATGCCTGATCTGTGGTCGAGAATTCGAGAAGGGACGGGTTTTTAGAGAAAAAGACCAGTATTTCGATGCGCCAAAAATGGCAGAGAAACACATCGAAGAAGAACACGGGGGTATCTTCAAATGGCTTCTGAGTCTGGATAAAAAACTCAACGGTCTTTCAGAGCATCAATCTCAACTTCTTCAATTGTTTTTTCAGAAACTGACTGACCAGCAGATTCAACAGAAGCTAAAAATCGGCAGTGCTTCGACAGTGCGTAACCACCGTTTCGCGTTCCGGGAAAAAGAGCGGCAGGCAAAAATCTATTTGATTCTGATGAATCTTCTGCATGAAAAAGAATCAGAAAAAATAGAGTTTATAAAACCTCATGAAACCGCAACCATGGTAGATGACCGCTATAAAGTAACCGCCGACGAAACTGAAAAAATACTTAAAAAGCTTTTTCCTGAAGGTCTTGATAATAAGCTGAAAACCTTTGCGGTAAAAGAAAAGAGCAAGGTTGTTGTTCTGCGCCACATTGCACAGCGATTCGAGACCGGAAAAATCTACACCGAAAAACAGATCAATTCGATCTTAAAAGATGTATATGACGACTACGTTATGCTGAGAAGATACCTGATCGAATATGGTTTCATCGACCGCGAGCCCGATGGAAGCCGCTACTGGCTGAAACAGTGATGAAAAATATAAAAAAAACATTTAAACAATATATCTGCGCTCTCTCAATCACCCTTTTGATATTCGCCACTGGCGAGATTCAAACAGCAAAAGGCGAGCTTGGCAAGGGATATGAATTCATTGGCAACGGCAAAAGAGCCGGAAAAAAGCTGGAAAAAGTATTCACTCCTGACCGCCCTTCGCCAATGAAATTCGCAGCTTCTTCGGATTTCGCCAAAGCCTGCCACAAAAACCGCCGGGTTCTGGCAAAATTGGCCGACAGCAATGTATTCGGCATCGACGGCATGAAGATAAGTGGCAGCGCGTTGAAAAAGACCGCTGCCGCTGTATCTGAAATTCATCTTTCTGAGCCAGAAAAACTATTGAAGAACTTCGATTTTTTCCTAATCAACGGCGAAGATGGCATGGGAAATGTTCATTTTACCGGCTATTTTACCCCGGTTCTCGAGGTAAGAAAAAAGCCTGATGACAATTTTAAATATCCAATTTACTCAATGCCTGGTTTCAAGCCAATTCCCGACCGACGCCAGATCGATCATGGCAACGCATTGGCTGGCCTGGACCTTGAAATGGCCTACAGTAACAGTCTGCTTGACAACTTCTTTCTGTCAGTTCAGGGCTCAGGAGTTCTCGACTTTGGCAACGGCAATCGAAGGTATATCGGCTATGCCGGGCAAAACGGGCACCCATACCGCAGTGTCGGAAAAATGCTGGTCGAAGCAGGCGCAATTCCGCCTGATCGCATTTCACTGCGCAGTATCAGAGAATGGTTCGCCCGTCACCCGGAGCAGCTGGTTCCGCTGCTCAACCACTGCCCGGCTTACACTTTTTACAAATGGCGAAACGGGCCAACCACCGGTGGAGCAGGCGTTGAACTTACACCCATGCATTCAGTGGCGGTCGACCGAAAATTCATTCCTTACGGAGCCTGTCTGCTTGCCGAAGTTCCGGTCCTGGACGCAAATGGCAACCTGCTCGGCCACGAATGGCGAATTCTGTTTGCCCACGACACTGGCGGAGCAATCAAAGGCCCGGGCCATCTTGACCTATACCACGGTGCGGGCAAAGAATCCGGCGACAAGGCCGGAGATCTGCACCATTACGGCCGCGTCTGGCTGATTCTGGCCCGCGAATGACACGAATAATCCCGTTCCCATGAGAAACAAAAGTTGTATGGCTATCTGAGACGGGCCATGCCTGAGTGCGGCGCATCATACAAACGTCGGCCCCCGTGAAAATTTCATCGGTAATCCGTATAAACTTTCACCTGGGTTCTAAAACCATGAAACTTCCGATTTGGTTTTTCTCAAAATTCCTGGTGCTCTATGTGTCTTTGCGGCTTAGTGTGAGTTTTTTGACTAACGATCTCTGGTAGCTCAATTCTTTTCAGAACGCCTTAAAACCGAATTCAGAAATTGTTTTTTCATGAAAACCATCAGCAAAACCAATGAATAATAACTGATTTTGAACTCGAAAGATTGACTTTTCACTAAAAAAAGACTAAACCTGACTGACCGGTCAGTCGAGATTGACTCGCAGGTCGGTTTTGAAATCATGGCGAATGCGAATGCAGTCACAGCACAGGAGGCAGAATGCAGACGAAGAAAGTTGAACGGAAGAATGCCCTGCTGGTTGCGGCTACCGAGTTGTTTTCAA
The DNA here is from genome assembly GCA_049325495.1 of Candidatus Rifleibacteriota bacterium. Taxonomy (GTDB): domain Bacteria; phylum Muiribacteriota; class Ozemobacteria; order Ozemobacterales; family Ozemobacteraceae; genus DYKG01. The sequence continues at coordinate 36,852 of JBMOKV010000588.1, forward strand.
GCAAAGGGTTTCACGATGTCAAGCTCGAAGAAGTAGCGCTATTGGCGGGTGTTGGCAAAGGTACAATCTACACCTATTTTCGCAGCAAGGATGAATTGCTGGTTCAGTGCCTGCTGCACGGCATTCCAGAATACGAAGAAAGGGTTGAAGCCATTATGGCGAAGAGTCATGATTTTTCAACGACCTTTCGTGAGCTGATCAAATTTCGCTATTCAATTTCCGAAATCAAGGGCCCGCTTATTCGTCAGTTCATGATGCTCGGGCCGCAATTGAAACTCAGCGATCAGGAGTATCGTTCCTTGATCAGCGCTTTTGAAAGAAACAACGAGCGCATGAGCTCATTTTTCAACACAGCGCTGGAAGAAAAAGTCTTGAAAAGCAGTCTTACTCCGGGGCAAATGGCGATAATGTTTCAACAGATTTTCGATTTAAATGTAATTTTTACTTTTTATAAAGAACCGACCATGCAGGAAGAAGAAATATTCAACTTTCTTATTCAAGCCTTCGGACAAACCCGGAGAAATTAAATGAAAAAAATACTAAACGTTCTTCTGATCACAACAATTTTTATAATCGGCAATTCAACCATGTTTGCAGGCACGATTACTGCTGAAACAAAAAATGAAACCGCCTCGCCAACTACCGAATTTTCTGACCTCAAGCTTGAAGACGTGCTGATACAGGCTCTTGCCGCAAACCGCACCATAAAAAAGGCAGAGTTCGCCATTAAAAAAGCCGAGGGAAAAGTGGCTGAAGCCAGATCGATTGCCGGCCTGAAGCTTTCAGGCAATCTTACCCAGACTCGCATTGATGATGTTCCCACCGCTGATTTCGGTGGGCAGAAAATGAAACTTGGGCTGCTCGACAATCAGAAAATATGGCTTGAGCTGGCTCAGCCCCTTTTCCTTGGGCAAAAAGACCGGGCCGCCATAAAATCATCGCGACTCAGTCGGCAGATGGCAAAACATGCTTATAATCTCGTGAGACAACAGATTCTGCTCGCAGCCAGCATCAGCTATTATTCATGGTTGTATGCCCGCGAAGTTGAAGAAGTGGGCAGACAGAATCTTGAACTGGCGCAGGCGCACTTCGACCTGGTGAGCAAAAGATTCAAAGCCGAACAGGCCTCAAAATACGAGCTTCTGAGAGCGGATGTAAGACTGGTTCAAAGTCGCAGTGCATATCTGAAAGATCAAAATGACGCTCAGCTCAGTCGCCTGGAGTTGTTAAAGCTCTTATCAATGCCACTTGAAGCCAGGCTTAGCACCACCGAACGCCTTGAAGCTGAAACCTTAACTCCAGATATTGACGACGATCTGATTGCCGCCGAAAAGGAACGGGAAGATCTCAAAATCAGACGCTGCGAAATGGAACTGGCTGAGCAATCAATGATCGCGGCCCGGGGTGAAAAACAGGCGACAGTCTCACTATTCGGACAATATGGAAGCGAGGATCCGTCATCGAAATCAAGTTTTGGCGCTCTTGAGAGAAAAAGCTACTGGATAGCCGGGGTTTCAGTAAATGTTCCGATCATCGATGCAGGCAACAGCTCAGGAAAAATTGCCCAGGCAGGCTCTGAGCGCGAGCAGAGCAAGAACGATTATGCTGAAAGTCTCGAGCAGATGCAACTCGAAATCAGGCAGGCAACTCTTACCCTGAGCACCTCTGAACAGATTGTAAAAGCCCAGAAAGAAAACCTGAAACAGGCCGAAGAAACGTTGCGTCTGGCAAAGGTTCGCTACGAAAACGGCATGTTCACCCAGGTCGATCTTTTCGACGCCGAAAATGCCTGGTCAAACGCCAGTCTTCTTTATTTCCAGTCGGTTTTTCAGCACCACCAGGCAAGATTGTCTTATCTTCTCGCAACCGGCAGATTTGGACGAGACCTGATTGCAATTGAAGTCAAGGGAGCAGCAAGTGAAAAATAAATTTAAAACAGGCAATTCAACTTTTTTCCTATTTCTGGTCGTTACCACCATTTTACTGCTTCCCTTAAGTCTGCGTGCGCAAAGCGAAGATGGACCAGAAATCCCTGTTTTTGTAACCCTGGTCTCGAATGGCACCATCAATCAAACAATTGAAACTTCGGGAGACATTCTGCCAAAACTTGGGGTTAACATTCACCCTGAAGCTTCAGGACGAATTGTTACAATAATGGTTGATGTGGGCTCACCGGTTAAAAAAGGGCAGGAGCTGGTAACCGTTTACAACGACGTTCAGAAAGCCCAGCTGCAACAGGCCCAGGCAGCGGTTACCGTCGCGAAAGCTGCCATAGAAATGCAGAAAGTTATGGTTGAAACTTCTCAATCATCACTGGTTGCCGCCAAAGCCGGTGTATTATCAGCCGAAGCGCAGCTAAAAAACCTGGCAGCAACCAGAGAGCGCCTGCAGAATCTTTTTTCGGAAGGCGCGGTTTCACGTCAGCAGCTCGATGATGTGATTGCCCAGCACGATTCGGCCTCAGCCCGGTTAACTGCCGCACAATCTGAAGTCAAAAGAGCCCAGGACATGATCTCATCAGCAAAAATGACACTGGAAATGCGAAGGGCAGACCTTATTCAGGCTGAGGCAAACCTTAACTCAGTACAGGTGCTGCTCGATAATACGGTGGTAAGAGCTCCATTTGACGGCATCATTACTGCACGACTTGTGGACCCTGGCGCAATGGCCAGTCCGGCAGCACCAGTTCTGCGTATCGAGCAGATCAACCCGGTAAAAATCGTTGGAACCCTGATTGAAAAAGATCTGTTCAAGGTTATTGCCCAGGAAACCGAAGCAATGATCAGAGTAGATTCTATCAAACAGGAATTTCGCGGGCGGGTTGAAAAAATTTACCCATCCATCGAAAGTTCCAGCCGCACGGGCAGAATTGAAATTCTGCTCGACAACCCGGACCATAGCCTGAGAAGCGGCATGTTTGCCAAAATCAGCCTGTTGATTCAGACCAGTGCCAATGTTCCTATCATCAGCCGCGAATCTTTACTGAGACACGATGAAAATTTCTACGCCCTGGTCATTGAAAAGGGCAAAGCGGTAAAACGTCTGGTAAAAACCGGAATCATCAATGAAGACAAGGTCGAAATCATTGACGGACTGAAAGCTGGCGAACAGATTATTGCCAAAGGCCTTGAATTCATCAGAGAAGGCAGTCCGGTAAAGATAGCAGAAGGTGAAAACAAACCATGAAACTCTCTGAATTTGGGGTTCGCTGGCCGGTCACCACCAGCATGATCTTTATCGCCATCGTCATTCTCGGAGCATTTTCGTATACCAGGGTCGGTATCGATCTGATGCCGGAAATGGATATTCCCGTCGTTTCGGTCATCACCGCCTATTCCGGCGCCGGGCCCCAGGAAATCGAAACCCGTATCACCGAGCTGATTGAAGAGCGGGTATCTACGGTACAGAACGTAGACAAAGTTACTTCCGCTTCGATGGAAGGCATTTCGCTGATCAGCGTCAAATTCGACTGGGGAACCGATCTGGCCGAAGCAACCAACGATATTCGCGAGCAACTCGACCTGATTCGCAAGCGTCTTCCCGACAATGCTGAAGATCCGGTTATTATGAAGTTTGACATGAGCATGATCCCGGTTATGGTGCTTGGAGTCACTGCCAAGGAAAGCTGGGAAAAGCTCGACAAAATCGTTGACAAAAAAATCATCGACAATCTCAAGCGTCTGCCTGGCGTGGCAACCGCCCTTTCAGAGGGTGGCCTTAAGCGCATGGTGCGCATCATGCTCAACCGAGAACGTCTTAAAGCTACCGGATTGAGCGGGCAACAGATTGTTCAGACTCTGCATGCACAGAACCTCAGCAATCCAGGCGGTCACATCAAGTCCGGAACCATGGATTTTCTCATTCGAACCCCTGGCGAATTTTCTTCAGTCGAAGAAATCGGGGAAGTGGTAATTGCTCGTAATCCTGGGATTGTCAGAATTAAAGATATAGCATCAGTTGAAGACAGCTTTGGCGAAAAGACCGAAGATTTTCTGATGAACGGCAAGCCGGCCATCGGAATTATCGTGCAGAAGCAATCGGGCGGCAATTCGGTAGCCGTTTCACGCGCAGTCAGAGAAGCGATTCCAGAAATTCAATCCCAGCTCCCCGCCGATGTGCAGATTCACGAATTTTTCGATTCGGCCAATTTCATCAAAAGCACGGTTCACAACCTTACCAATGCGCTTTTCATGGGCGGTTTCGGGGTATTTCTCGTCATTCTGTTCTTCATCGGTGACCTTCGCGCCAGCATCATCATTGCGGTAACCGTTCCAACCTCGCTGGTCATTACATTTCTGCTGATGTATATCAATGACTACACGATCAACCAGATTTCCATGTCGAGTCTCGCCATCGCCCTCGGTATGGTAGTTGACAATGCCATTGTAATTCTCGATAACATCAAGCGTTATGCGGAACGGGGGGTAAACCGCCGCGAAAGCGCAATCTGGGGGGCAGCAGAAATGGGAACGGCGGTTGTCGCTTCTACCATGACCACAGTGGCAATCTTTTTGCCGATTATCTTCACCAGCGGCATTACCAAAATAATTTTCGGTCAGCTGGCCACCATCGTTACCATGGCTCTCCTTGCGTCGTTATTATCTGCATTGCTGCTGACACCTATGCTGTGTTCACGTCTGCTGCATCGCAATTACCTCGATAAAAAAAGATTCTTTGCAATATCAGGCACAGTACTTGAAAAAATGGAAGCCTACTATGGCAAATTTCTTACTTTCGCTTTAAACAATCGATTAAAAGTTGTGGCTGCCCTGGTGCTTGCATTTGCCCTTTCTCTTGCGCTGGTGCCACTCGTAGGCGTTGAGTACATGCCCCAGCAGGACCAGGGATTCCTATTCATGGAAGTTGAACTGCCTACCGGATCAAGGTTTGAAGAGACACAGAAAGTCTGCATGCAGATTTACGACATTCTCAAAGAGCATGTTCCGGAGATGAAGTCATGCGTCATCACCTACGGCGTTGGCGAACAGGCCGAACAGGTGATGTTCAACCCCAAAAAGGCTTCTAATACGGGAAAGATTGAAATGGTTCTAATGTCGAAAAACGAGCGCAAAGCCGGCAGTAAAGATATTATCAGCCGGGTCAGACCCTTCACCGAAAAAATCCCAGGTGCAATTATCAGATTCACCACTTCTGACCCGATTGGCGAGATGATCATGGGTGCCAGCAATGATTTTTCCATCGACATTTATGGGCACGATCTGGTGCAGGGCGTGGCTTTTGCTAAAAATGCGGTAAAGGCGCTGAGTCAGATCGAAAATCTGAAAGATATCGAGATAAGCCAGAAGTTGGCCAAACCTGAGCTTCAGGTGCAGGTAAACCGCGAAAAGGCTTCGAGCCTTGGCCTGAACGTTACCGACATTGCCCGTGGCGTTGAGCTTTATTTCAGCGGCGATAAAACAGCAAAATTCAGAGAAGGCGGCGAAGAATACGATATTGAAGTAAGACTCAGACCCGAAGATCGCCTTCAGATAAGCGATCTCGATCAGGTCAGCATGTTGGCCCCCACCGGAGAAACGGTTCGCATAAGCAATCTCGCCAATGTGGTTCAGGCAATCGGTCCGACCAGAATCGAGCGCTCTGAGCAGCAGCGTTACATCAAAATTACCGGCCAGGTATTCAATACCGACCCGGGAACGGTAATTGCGAAAGCCGCAGAAATTATGAAAACGGTTGCCGTGCCGCCAGGGTTCAACTGGGAGTTCAGCGGCAACGAAAAAGAAAGAGTCGAATCTTTCCTGTTAATGCTGCAGGCTGCCGTGCTTGGCATGATTCTGGTTTACATGGTCATGGCCTCACAGTTTGAATCGCTGCTCGCGCCTTTCATCATTTTCCTGAGCATCCCGTTCGGTTTTATGGGAGCTATTCAGCTGCTGGTCATCACCGGGAACCGAATCTCGGTTGTATCACTGCTCGGGTTCATAATTCTCATCGGCATCGTGGTCAACAATGGCATAGTTTTGATCAGCTATATCAACATGCTGATCAGGCGCGGTTACAAGCTGTCGAAAGCGCTGGTAGAAGCTGGAATGAACAGGCTCAGGCCGGTTCTTTCCACAACCTGCACCACTTCTCTGGGTATGGTTCCGATGGCGTTATCTACCGGTGATGGCTCGGAAGTATGGGTACCCATTGGTTTGAGTGTCATCGGCGGGCTGTTTGTTTCAACCATTATGACGCTGGTTTTGATGCCGGTTCTTTACAGTCTGCTGCAAAAATGGCTGGTACCGGCAGATCAGCGGGATCAGGGGTAAATATATGGAATTGGTAATGATCGTCTGCAGTGCAACCCTTCAGGAAGACCTGGAAAACCTCTTCAAAAAACTCGAAACGACTGGCTATACGCATATTCCCACGGTTCATGGCTCGGGCCAGGGTGGCGGAACCCGCCTCGATACTGAAGTATGGCCGGGAATGAACCTGATGTATTTCGTCGCCCTCGAACCGGCAAAATACCAGATTCTCAAAAACTGGGTTGTCGATTATCGCAAAACCCAGCCCAGAGAGGGGTTGAAAATATTCAATCTCGCCATGAAAGAAATGCTCTAAATGAAAAACACCCGGAATAGCCTATTCGACCAATCCGGGTGCTTGAAAAGCTTCAATTACTTTTCAGCAACGGTTCCTGAAGGGGTGAAGGAAATGCCAAACAGGCGATTTTCTTCAACAACCTGAACGCTGTAGAAGGAAATGCTTACCACCGGCTTGATCAGCTGACCATCGACCAGGTGCTTGCTGACTTTGGTTTTTGGCAGATCAGACCAGAGAACATCGCTGTTTTTATCGGTAATAGTGGTCAAAGCAGTGCGAATATTGGCAAATTTGCGGGTAAAGCTGGTAATGATATCGCCGTCTAAAGCACTGTTGGAAGCCATGCTGCGATATTCGAATTTGACCACAACATCGCGAAGATAGTCGCCTTCATAGGGGCCAGAGGTTAAAAAAGTTGAAATTTCTTTCTGACCGCCGGCGAAGAAAAGGGTTGAAGTAACCTTTTTGAAAAAGAAAGCGCCGCCCGAAACCACGGTGTGTTTATAGAGAAGTTCGCCATTGTTCCAGGTTTTAATCAATCTTTCGATTGTGTCAATTTCGCGGTTAATATGATCGAGGTTCTTGCCGCGTACAATAAGATAGCCATAAGTAGCTGCCTGAGCTGCAGAAACCAGACAAATCAAAGCCAGAGTCAGAAAAACCAGTTTCAATGATCGGCCAAAATGCATACATACCTCCGAGGGATTCATATTTGCACCATTATAAGAATTTATTGCTCAGCAGTAAAGCCCCGGTTGAATTCGA
>JBMOKV010000589.1:0-6090 GCA_049325495.1 Candidatus Rifleibacteriota bacterium
GCGAAACCGGCCTGATCTTCAAAAAAGGAAAAATTGTCGCCACTCTGCCTGCCGGGCAACTGGTTGACGGCCTGATAAAAGAAATTGAAAAAAGTTTTGCTGACCGCGAAACAGGAGGTAAACGCAATGAATAAATTTGAAAATAGAACCTGGTTTGCTTGTCTCACCGGAATTCTCTGCCTGATCGCGGTCATCGCTCAGGGCCAGATAACCGATTCGACCATAAGATTCAGTACTCCGAGCATCAACCTGGTTTTTCAACCACCGCTTCGCTCGGGCTTCAATTCAGAGCACCCTCTTGAAATAGAACTGCCCCAGCTCAATCTGGCGGTTAATTTGTTCGAAAACTATATGCAATACCTTCTGAAGCTGCAGAAAATCGCAACCGGGACCACATTGCAGATGATCTATGCCCCCGGCCAGTCTTCGGAAAGCTGGGATGAAAACCCCAACCTTATCAAACTCAGCGACACCGGCATGAATCAGATACTGCAGAAAGTAAACCGGTTTCTCGCCGACAAAAACACTACCGATGCCGCATACCTGCTCGACAATGCAGAATCGCTGCTGAAGATTCCTGACAACTTCAGCCGCCGCACCTGTGAAATCGCCAACAAAATAGAACTGGCCAACCTCTCTTCTTTCATCGACAGTCTTGAACCCGACTGCGACATGGCAATTGCCGACAAAGGCCTGATTTATGTCACCCGTCCCCATAAAAACGGCAACCGCATTCTGCGATTCTCTGAACAGAACAACGTATGCAGCGGCAGCGTCATACTTGAGCCGGGAAAAGCCTGGTATTCAGGATTACGACCCGACAAAAAGGGCCAGTATCTTGCGTTCAACGAAGGAAACGAGCCAATGCTGATAAAATTGGGCGAACGGGAGCCGGTGAAATTTTTTCCCCAGCGAAAAACCCTGCTGATGGCCATGGAGTGGTCGCCCACAAAACCGCTTCTTGCCGGAATGGTTCTCGACCTCGACACCCAGGAACGCCTGTTTTTCATATATGACGCAGACAACCGCAAGATGGTCGACCTGGCCGGAATCGAGAATCTTAAAGCCAACCATCTGTATGCCCATCCCTTCTGGTCGCCTGATGGCAACCGCCTGATCATGACCACGGGACGGCAGATTAATCTCATCGATTTGGCCCAGTCCCGGGTTTACCATGGCATAACCAGCCTTCCCAACGAAATTTCAGAACTGATCTGGTCTGCCGACAGCAAATCGTTTGCTGTTGTTGAAATTATTGGCCAGGCAAGAAGCAAAACGGTTTTTGACGACTACGATCTGCGCAAATCCGTGCTGCATCGTTTTAAAATCAATGAAGATTTCAGTGTTACCGAAGACCATGCCCAGAGCATCGATTCTCGCAACAGCATCAAGCTTCTGAGTTTCTGGACCAACGATCGGGTGCTTTATCTTGAAGGGCATCTAATCAGTAAAAAGCTCAACACCCCATTCTGGGACCTGAGCAAATCGTTCACTGCTTACCTGACCCCACCGCCAACCGAATCCATACCGCGCGAAGACTCGGCAAAGGTTAAAAAATCCGAGCCCACCGCACTGCCGATGAAATACCTTTATGTATTCCGGAATCTGGACGGAAAATTCAACAATGTTTACGATGCCGGCTTTGCTCACACCAACCATGTTTACACCGAAGATTTCTATAATCTATGGTTCATTGGCCTGCGCCGTGCCGACGAGCTTGAAGTCAACGCCGGCTCTTTCAATCTCAGAGCATCGCCCTACCCTTTCCCTGAGAAAAATCAATTCATCTTTGTCGATTACCCCGCCGCAAAGGTGGAAAAATTCTGCCGGTTCCTTGAAGATTACAGCCTGCGATTTCTTAGAATCACGGCTGATTGCAGCAATCTATACTTTCTCGCCAATTTCTGCGGCCCACTCAACGTCTGGGAAGGAAGCCTGAACACCATAATCAACGGACTGACGGGCACATCTGAACCGACCGAAGGTCAGAATTGAATCTGCGGAGTCTTTAATCGACCAGCGATCTTGATTCTCAAACGAAAGACAATACTTGCCTGAAACCAAGTTTTTTCATATACTGGTTCGACCCAAAATTTAAGGGGGGAAAGAGAATGAAAAAACTGTCTGTGATGTTCGTGTGTTTTTTACTGCTGGCGACCTGTGTACAAGGCGCCGGCAAGACGGTACTTTATGATGACAGGCATGGCCAGACTGCCGGGAACGCCGACTGGATTCCTGCAGGAGCCTATTCAGAGATGGTTGACATGCTCAAAGCCAACGGCTTTGAGGTGGAAATACTCAGCAAAGTTGCAGCAGATGGCAAGTTTACTGCCGAACTGCTGGAAAAATACGATGCATTGATTCTCGCCGAACCCAACAACCCCTATTCGGAAAAAGAGCAGAAAGCCTTCGTCGATTTCGTTCGCAACGGTGGCGGAGCTTTTCTGGTAGGCGATCACGGCGATGCCGACCGCGACAATGATGGCTGGGATGCAGTTCTCGCTCTCAACACTTTTTGTCCGAAATTCGGCTTCAAATTCAATGGCGATATGCTTTACGAAGCGCCTCTTTCGGGCAAAGCCAACGCTGATCATCCGGCCATGTTTGGTGTACGCGGAGTTGGAGCATGGGCGGGCTCGACTTTCTCGATCGTTGAGGCGGAAGATGCCAAAGCAGTCGGGCTTATAGACAGTCGCTTCAAAAAAGCACCGTTCGTCGTTGCGGCCGAATTCGGGTCAGGCAGAGTCGTGGCAATCGGCGACAGCTCCCCCTTCGATGACGGAACCGGCAGCGGCGGCCATAACAAACTGCATGACAGTTACGATTCTTTCATGTATTCCCACCCCCAGCTCGCTTACAATGCAATGGTCTGGGTATGCGGCAGCAACCCTGAAAAGCGCATTCCTTCAAGAAAGGTTGCCTTTTTCAATGAAGCCATGGCTGAAAACCGCAGTCACAATATTCTGATCGATGCTGCCCACGGCAATGCCGCATCAGACAAAATGGAAACCTTTGAGCGCCACATGAACAAAAATGGTTTCAAGGTTTTTTATACTTTGAACCTGATCAAGCCTGAAATGCTTGAGAATTTCGGCACTCTGATCATTCCAGACCCCTCGCTTCGCTATATCGACCCTGAAACCAACGCAATTTCCGAATGGTTCAACCGCGGTGGCAACCTGATCATCGGCGGCTCATGGGATTCTTCGAAACTGCGCGGCACCGAAACGATCAATTTCATTCTCAAGAGCCTGGGCTCAGTGATGAAACTCAATGACGACCAGGTCTGGGACAACACCAACAAAACCAATAAGCCCTGGGGCGTTCTGGCGCATGTGCTAAAAAAAGGGCACCCAGTCACTCAGGGAGTTAAAACCGTAATCACCTGGGGAACCTGTTCATTGATCGACCGCAACGATAATCCCCTGACCGAAGCCGCTGGAGTAGAGATTCTGATAACCGGCGACGACGACAGCTTCAACAAAGACGGGCACACCAAGTATCCGGCAGTTATTTACCCCAAAGGTGTACCCATACCCATGATGGCTATCGAAAAGATCGTGAATGGCACCCTGGTATTGATCGGTTGCTGCAACTTCACTGATTACCAGTATCCTGACAGTGACATTAACATGGCACAACCGGGGCCTCCCCCGTTTGAACATGAAACTCCCGCTATTTACGACAATCTGATGAAGTATCTGACTCCTAGAAAATAGAACAGCAAAATTCGCTGCCGGTTTTTCAGCCGGCAGCGAATAATTTTTCAAACAAATTTTTGACTTCAGGAACAAGCAATGGCTAACAAACACAACAAAGACTGGGGTGCATACCTTTACCTGTTACCCGTAGTCGTAATTCTGATCACCTTCCATGTGCTGCCGATTTTTTACTCTCTGATCGTCAGCTTTTACGAATGGGATCTGATTGGGAAACCCGAGTATATCGGAACAGGTAACTATTCGAGACTGTTCGATGATCCGATGTTTTACAAATCGATCTGGAACACGATTTATTATGCAGTTATCAGCGTACCCCTCTCGATCTGCTGCTCGTTGGGCATTGCCCTGCTGTTGAACAACCCCATATCCGGAATCGGTATTTACCGCACCATTTATTTCATTCCGGTAATCACTTCGATCAACGCAGTTGCCATCGTGTGGAACTTCATCTACCACCCTGATTTCGGCTTATTGAACAAGATTCTCGCAGTTTTTTCGATCGAGCCGCAAACCTGGTTACAGGACCCATTCTGGGCCATGCCGTGCATAATTTTCATGAGTGTCTGGAAAGGGCTTGGCTACAACGTTATCATTTTTCTTGCCGGCCTGCAGAACATACCCAAGCATCTTTACGAAGCGGCCCGCATCGATGGAGCAAGTCGATGGCAGCAGTTTCGTCACATCACCTGGCCATTGCTGACCCCAACCACCTATTTTATTTTCGTAATCTCAAGCATAGGTTCATTTCAGGTTTTCGCGCAGGTTTACATGATGACCCCGCGTGGTGGACCGCTGAAGAGCACCATGGTCATTGTTTATTACCTTTATCGCAAAGCTTTCGAACAGTTCGAATTCGGCTATGCTCTGGCGGCAGCTTTCATCCTTTTCACCATTACCTTCAGTGTGACTCTTTTCAACAAGCTGTATCTTGAAAAGAAAGTCCATTACTCATGAGGAAGCAGTCATGATAAAAGTTAAACATCCCGAACATATCGCAATTCATATTCTGTTGATAATCGGTTCGATTTTCATGCTGTTTCCTTTCGTCTGGATGATTACCACCTCGGTTAAAGGCGAAGACGAAATTCTCAACAGCAGCAAATCGATCGTTATTCTTCCCGACAGTCTGCGCCCCGACTTCCTCAACTCTGATGAAGACCGCCAGCGCATTGCCAAAAGAGAAGAACGTGAAAAGGCCTTTTATGAGGAAATGGCCAAGCCCGCAGAACAACGCAACCCAAAAGTCAAAAAACCGTTTTACTTTTTTGACAACTACCGGGAAGCCTGGACCGCCCAACAGGGCAGCGGCAAAGACCCATGGTATCTACAGCCTTTCGGCCGGTATTTTCTCAACACCCTGTTCGTAACCATTACGGTAACGGCTGGTTCTCTTTTCTTCGCCTCCATGTCGGCCTACGCCTTCGCCTTTTTCAAATTTCCGTTTAAAGACACCATCTTCATGATGATGCTTGGAACCATGATGATTCCACAGCAGGCTCTCCTGATTCCGAACTATATTTTTCTTTCAAAGCTTGGCTGGATCAACACATACATGGCCCTCATCGTTCCATGGCTTGCCTCAGCCTATTCAGTATTCTTTCTGCGTCAGTTCTTCCTGCAGCTTCCCAAAGACCTTTTCGAAGCTGCGACCATCGATGGCTGCAGTCGGTTTCAGTTTTACTACAAGGTGGTTCTGCCCTTGAGCAAACCGCCGATGGTAACTCTGGGCATATTCTCTTTTCTGGCAAACTGGAACAGCTTTGTATGGCCATTGATCGTAACCAACGACACCAACATGCGGGTTATTCAGGTCGGCTTGAGTTACTTCTCCAGTGAAGCGGGAACCAAATGGGGTCCTCTGATGGCGGCCTCGACATTCACCATTCTGCCGCTGGTCATCATGTATTTCCTGGCCCAGAAACAATTCGTTGAATCACAGGCCACCACTGGGATGAAGGAGTAATTATGCGAATATTTCTAATAGGCGTTTTAATTACCTGGTTGATTATTGTCGGTTTCATCATAAAAGGAGATCGGGAAGCGGCGGGTGCAAATCAGCAGCAGCTCGGCACCGACAAGGTACAGATCGTTTTCTGGCATGCGATGGGCGGCCCGCTGGGTCGGGTAATGACAGACCTGATCGACCGTTACAACAAAAGTCAGAACAGTTATTTCATCAAGGCAGTCGGAATGGGCAGCTACGATACCCTGGCAAAAAAAATTCTTGCTTCTCTGGTTGCCCGCGAAGCGCCCGACATAGCCCAGAATTATGAAACTCTGACCAAGAAATTCATCAAGCACCACAAAATTGTCTGCCTCGACGATCTGATTGCCTCTGAAAGCGAAGATATCAAGGGCGACATCATTC
>JBMOKV010000590.1:0-6047 GCA_049325495.1 Candidatus Rifleibacteriota bacterium
CTCGGGTTTGTGCATGGTTTCGATGGGGGTGATGCCCTTCTCTTCGCCATCGGGTTTCATGCGCCCAAGATATGCGGGCAACTCTACCCCGGCCATGCCGGCGACATCCTGCAATGGTGGCAGTGTCTTAACGAAGTTCGAAATGAAGTTGGCAGTCGATGAATTGCCGCCTTCGCCGCCGTTTCCTGAATCCCAGACGGTGATTTTGTCGATCTTGAGGTTTTTGATCGCTTCAACCTGTTTTTCGACGATGCTTTCGATTTTTTCAACCATCAGCAGGGTTGCCAGCGCTTTGGGGTCGCCGTTGACGCTTTTTAGCAGTTCCTGGTAACCCTGGGCTTTGGCTTCGAGAACCTTTTTGACGCCTTCCGCTTCGGCCTGGTATTTCATCAGCAGGGCGTTGGCATGCCCCTTGGCTTCGATGCTGATTTTGCCGGCTTCCGCTTCCGCATCGAGCTCGACTTTGCGCTTTTCAATTTCCTGTTTGACGATTTCTTCGGCGGTCAGGCGCTCAAGTTCTGCCTTATACTGGGCTTTCTGAATTTCGGTCTGGGCTTCGCGCAACGCAATTTCAGCCGATTTCTGGGCTTCCGCCTGTTTTACTGCCAGGGTGGCGTTTGCAGACACGATGGAGGCTTTCGATTTGTTTTCGCCCTCGATTGCTTCCGCTTCTTTCTGCTGAACGTAAACGCGGCGATTGGCTTCCGCTTCCTTTTCGCCCATTTCGGCCTGCGACAGGTTCTTCGCGACGGCAATGGTTTTTTCACGGTTGGCTTCCGCTTCCCCGATTACTGCCTGGGCTTCCTGCTTCTGCACGAAAATACGGCGGTCTGCTTCGGCCTGCTTTTCACCCTTGGCCGCTTCGGCCATGTTTTTCGCAACTTCGATGGTCTTTTCGCGGTTGGCATTGGCTTCCCCGATGGCCCCGAACTTCTGCTGCTCGGCAACATCGACTTTGGCCTTGTTGATCGCTTCAGAAGCCGCTTTCTTACCGATACTTTCAATGTAATTCGAACTGTCGGTGATGTCGGTGATGTTAACGTTGATCAGATACAGACCGATTTTGTTGAGTTCGGGCTCCACGTTTTTGCGCACCGATTCAAGAAAGCTTTCGCGGTCCTGATTGATCTGCTCGATGGTCAGCGAAGCGACGGTAAGACGCAGCTGACCGAAAATGATTTCCTTGGCCATGTCTTCCATGGCTGAAGTCGAAAGGCCAAGCAGTCTTTCGGCGGCGTTATTCATGATTCTTGGGTCGGTGCTGATACCGACGGTGAAAGTCGAAGGCACGTTGATACGGATATTCTGCAGCGAAAGGGCATTCTGCAGCGGTATGCTGATCGTCATCGGGGTCAGGCTCAGATAAGCGTAATCCTGAATCAGCGGCAGAACCAGCGAACCACCGCCGTGCAGACACTTGGCCGAACGGTTGTCGGCAACCCGGCCGTAAATGACCAGAATCTTGTCAGACGGGCAGCGTTTGTAGCGGCTGGCCAGATAAGTGATGGTGACGAAAAGAACCGCAACTGCGGCGACTATGGCTATTGGCCACATAATTTTCCTCCTCTTTCTCTTTCATCCTTTTCAACGACAAGAACCCCGTTGTCCTGAACCCAGACCACGGTTATCTGTTCTCCGGTTTTGATTTCTTCCTTATTGGAAGAGACGGCATCGTAAATTTTCAGGCGCCCGTCAACTTCTACCTGTACCTGCCCGGTACCTTCGGCGGGAATGCGAAGATAAACGCAACCGCCCGAACCCAGCGCATGATTGACCCGCACGGTGCCGTCAGACTGCAGGCTCATGAAAAAACGAAAAATGAACGCCAGGATATAAACCATGACTACTCCGGCGAAACAGCCGCCAGCAATGGCAGCCCAGCCCGGCAGACCGCTGTCACGAATCATCGCAAGGCCAACCCATCCGAAAGTCATGAAAAATGCGGTCAAACCCTGCAGCGAAATGAATTTGAAACTGGCATCAGAATTGTCGAGATGATGCTGTCCATCGGTTTCTACCATATCGTGGGAATCGGCCATATCATGCCCATCGCCAAGGTCGGCGTCATGAGAAACATCGCTGTCAAAATCGTGGGGAGCATCGTCGATCAGGTCAGGCCCGCCATCATGGCCGCCGTCGCCAATTTCGCCATCGCCATGGTCACTGCCCAGGCCGATGATCATGAGAATCATGCGAATTCCGAATATTACTGATCCAGACAGGGCGCAGGTCAGAAAAAACTGCTCGAGAAATGTCATTCCCGTAATCAGTTCAAGCAAAATTTCCGCCTCCTGTTTTCCTCTGGTTGGTTCAATTTTACAACAGTACCATGATATTGTATAACAGAAATCAATTAATTAAAGAAAGACTTTCATGAACCCGGACAAAATCAGCTGGACCAGCAGAGAAATTGCGCTGGCCGTTCTTTTCTGCCTGGCAGTCGCATCTTTACTGCACCAGGTTTGTGGTGGGCTCGATAAGCTGGTGGCGGCCACCGACCGGCCGGCGAAGGTTTTTGAAGATTTTCAGAACTATTATTACCCCGCATCCCAGTTCATTTTCAAGAATTCCCAACCGTTGGGCGGCTATTTTTATACGCCGGTTTTTGCAATTTTTCTTCATTACCTGATGTGGTCAGGCCTTGACCCGCTGCTGTTCTGGCAGGTTCTGCAAATTGCCTGGGTAATTCTTCTGCTGCTGCCGGGATATTATCTTGCAGGTCTTGCAGGTCGAAAAAGCTTTCTTTACTGGTATCTGGCGGCGGTTCTTTTGAGTTTTCCCGTCTATCACAATTTCAAGTGGGGCCAGGTAAGTGTTTTAATCGCGGTTTTAACCATTTTCTCACTGATTGCCGCTGATAAGGGCCGTAAATTTCTGGCGGGGTCGGTATTGGCGCTGGCGGCCCTGATCAAGTATTACCCCGCTTTTCTGCTGGCCGGGTTTCTGCTGAAAAAAGACTATCGGCCGGTTGCCGGTTTCGTAGTGACGGGTCTGGTTATTGGTTTGGTCTTGCCAGGTCTGCTGCTTGGTTTCGCCACGACCACCGAGTTTTACCGGCTGTCGCTGGCTGAAATGGATTACGCGATCGACTGGGTGGCAGCCGATGCCAACTCCCAGTATTTTGCCCATGTCGTTCTGCGTCTGGCTGGACTTGGCAACGATATGAAAGGGCCGGTCAGCCTTGTTGGCCTGATTCTGACGGCGGTAGTGCTGTTGCGCATTTTTCTGCGCGTGCATCATTCAGAAGCTTCATTCTGGCCGGACATGGCCAAACTGCTGCTGCTGATGCCCATGCTGATCAACACCTCATGGCCCCACTATTTTGTCTGGCTGCCATTTTGCGGCTTGCTTGCCATTTCACTTGCTCCGCACCACTGGCTGCGGCTGCTTTCGATTGCAGCGCTGCTGTTGCAGTCGGCAGCATGTTTTCTGGTTTTTCCCGGCTGGCAGGAATACGCTTTTTCCGGGATTCTGCTGTTTGCCAACCTGCTGATTCTGGCGCACCTGCTGTTGCTGCCTGAAGAAGTGTTGCCTGAAGTTTCCGCATAGCCAAACACCCCCAGGCTCTGACCTTTCGATCAGAAACCCGAGGGTGTTTAGTTATTCGAATTAAATCCGATTAATCTTTTTAATTCAACCGGTAATATGTCGGTTGATTACTTTTTGCCGCAGCCAGAGCCGTTTACTTTTCTGAAGTGGCCCTTGGTGTGTTTGCCATTCTTGTCATAGTGACCTTTTACGAAGGTTTTGCATTTCTTGCCGGTTACGGCTTTCTTGATTGCTACGCCTGAATCCATTACTTTATTCTGAATGCAGTCACCGGTTTTAACGGCAGCTTTTTTGCCTTTTTCGTAGCCGGTTTTTACGGCTTTAACAGTTTTCTTAACAACTTTTTTGGTGGTTTTCTTTACATTTTTCCAGAAACCATTGTGATTATGGCCACCGCACTGACCAGCATGCTGACCGGCCTGGGTTGACTGGTCTGACTGACCGGGATTGCCTGCGAAAGCCGGAGCCACGATGAGAGAGAGAGCCAGAACTGAACTTACGATAGTCTTACGCATAATAAACACCCTCCTGATTATTCTTATTAACTTACTTGATGTTATTGTTTCGAACTTGATGTGCTAAGTCAAAGCAACCTTCGTGCCAACCGGCTAAAAAAGGCTGAAAAGCAGATCAATTCTAAATGATCGGTGTGGTGTACCTCGCTGCTGAAAAATCGGCGGTGAAGAATTTTCAGCAGTACCCTGCCAAAAATTCAGCAGTTTGATAGAAAATAACTATCTCCAGGTTGCGTCGACCCAGGTTTCTTTACGTAGGAATACCGCCAGGGCCATGATTTCCAGACGACCGATCCACATTAAAAAAGTGTAGATCAGCTTGGTTATGCTTGAAAGGCCGGCAAAGCTGCCCATCGGGCCGATGGCACCAAAGCCCGGGCCAATGTTTCCAAGCGTTGCAATGGCTCCGGTATAGCCGACAATTATATTGCTCTCAAGCAGTGAAGCAGCGGCACCACCAATGGCAAAAAAGCAGAAATACAGCATGACAAAAGAAATGGCGGGCTGAACATCCGATTCTTTGAAGGTTTTATCCTGCAGTCTGATGCGCAGGATCATTTCTGGATAGATAGTTCTCAGTAGAACACGCCGCAGAAACTTGATCAGCAGAACCAGTCTGATTACCTTGATGCCGCCGCCGGCCGAGCCTGAACAGCCACCGATAAACATGAGAACGAGCAGAACCGTCTTGGCCGATTCGCTCCAGAGTTCGAAATCAACCGAAGCAAAGCCGGTCGTAGTCAGAATACTTAAATTTTGAAAGAGTGCGGTTCTGAAATTGTAAACGACACCGGCCTGATTGGCCATTAAAAGCCCGGTAAGTACCAGGGATGAGACAAGAATGATCAAAAGATAGGCGCGCAGTTCAGAATTGCCAAAAAAACTGCGCCATTCACCTCTGAGCGCCTTGACCTGTAAAGTGAAGTTGGAGCCGGCCAGCAGCATGAATAATATGATTATCCATTCGATAGCCGGAGACTTATAGCCCATGATGCTTGCCGGATTAGGCGAAAACCCGCCTGCTGCCATGGTCGCAAAGGTGTTTGAGAAAGAATCAATCAATGGCATGCCAAACCAGAACATGATCAATGCCTGGGCCATGCTCAGAATAAAATAGTAGCCCCACAGGCTTCGTGCCGTGTGAACAATGCGTGGAGTCAGTTTTTCCGTCGATGCCGATGAAGTTTCGGCAAAAAACAGCTGGCGACCGCTGATAGCCAGATGGGGCAGAATGGCCACGAACAGCACCAGAATTCCCATTCCGCCCAGCCATTGGGTAAAGCCCCGATAGAAAAACATCGAGCTGTTGAAAACGCCAAAATCAGAAAGGATTGTGGCCCCCGTGGTCGTGAAGCCGCTCATCGCTTCAAAAAGTGCATCGATAAAGCCGAAGCCTTTGATTAAATAAGGTATGGATCCGAAAATTGCAACGAAAAGCCAGCCGAAAGCCACACCACCCATGCCTTCGATTCGGGTCAGATCGTTGAAATCGCGGTTGGGGTTCATACGCATTGAAAAAAGGCCGAAAATCAGGCCGGCAACCGAACACAACAGAAAAGCCCAGGCCGAATCATATTGTCCGACGAGAAGTGCCACCAACAAAGGAACGATCATAACCAGCGAAAAGCCATTTACTATCAATCCGGTAACCGCAAGAACCTGGCTCAGGCGCAGCATTGCTCAGCGGGCCTCTTCCATCTGTTCACGGCGCTCGATCGCAATGCGGTCAAGATAATCGTCGAACGACTCGCTCTGCTCGTTCGAGCAGAATACGCGTAAACGGTCTTTGGGCTTGAGCTTGTCCTGCCCATGGGGAACGATGGTATGCCCACCTCGCCTGATTGCCGCAATGATGACCCCTTCGGGAAGCTTCAGCTGCATAAGCTGGGTTGGCGGAAAATCATTGGGAACGACGTATTCCCTGATTTCCGCTTTGCCTTTTTCGAAGAATGCAAAAATATCGATGCCGTCTTCCGATATGGA
>JBMOKV010000591.1:0-6030 GCA_049325495.1 Candidatus Rifleibacteriota bacterium
CCAGTGTTTCCAAGATTTTTTCCCCCGAAGAGATTGCCATGAAGCATTTTCTCGATAGCATTCTGCCGTTGAAATTTGCTCCGGAATCGATCGTGAAAGCGTTAAAAGTGCTCGATCTTGGCACCGGGGGCGGGTTTCCGTTGCTGCCGCTGGCCATCATGTTTCCCGACAAGAAGTTTCTCGGTGTTGATTCCCGGCAGAAATCCGTTGAGTTTGTCGCCAGAATGGCGCAGCAGACAGGCCTAAACAATGTTTCCGTCGAACATTCACGAATTGAAGAGCTGGGTCAGAATCCGAAGCATCGCGAAAAATATGACCTCGTGGTCTGCCGCGCTTTATCAGCGATCTGCACGCTGCTCGAATATACTTTGCCGCTGACCCGAGTCGAAGGCTTTTCGTTTTACTTCAAGGGCCCGAAGCTCGATGAAGAGCTAAAAGAAGCTGCCAATGCCATGAAGGTGCTGGGGGTTGCCAAAGCAGACTACCAGCTGTGGATTCTCGAAGAAGAATTTTTGCCTTTCAGCCGTGGCTACATGCAGGTTCACAAAAAACAGGTGACCCCGAACAAATACCCCCGCAAAAACGGCCTGCCAACCGCAAAGCCTTTGTGATGTCTTTTTATTCGAATTTTTTCAGTTTTGAACCTGATTTTTCGAAAAGGATTGCTTTTTGGGTACCCTGATGTTGGTTTGGGGTACATTCTGAGTGCAAATCTGATTGACTTGCCTTTTATATTCTGCTATACTCGGTGAACTTATTTCAATCTGGAGGAAATAACCATGGGTGCATGTCCAAAAAATCGAACTTCAAAACAAAGACAGAGAAAAAGAAGAACTCATTTTAAAGTGGCTCCGGTAACGCTTGCCAAGTGCCCGCAGTGCTTTGAAACCAAAAGAGCTCACCGTGTTTGCCCGGCCTGTGGCTACTACGGCAAGAAAATCAAGGTTCTTGACGTCGAAAAAGAATAATAATCATTGCGAATGAAAATCGCTGTTGATGTTATGGGCGGGGATTTCGCTCCCCGGGAACTGGTGTTGGGTGCCCAGAAATTTCTGCAGACCTGCCAGGATGCAGAACTGATTCTGGTCGGAAACGAGTCCGCCATTCGCGAAACGATGCCGGAGCTGCCGCCAAGATGTGAAATCTTGCATACTCCCGAATTTGTGGAGATGGGCGAGCCTCCAATGCAGGCTCTTCGAAAGAAGAAGCAGGCTTCGATCGCAGTGGCGGCTCATCTTGTACGGGAAGGTAAAGCCAGCGCTCTGCTTTCTGCCGGCAGCACCGGGGCCCAGATGGTGGCCTCGCTGATGGAACTGGGCAGAATTCCGGGTGTCGATCGCCCGGCGATCTCGGTCATGCTTCCCAGTGCCAAGGATCATGGTGTGCTGTTGCTTGACGTCGGAGCCAATGTTGATTGCAAGCCTCATCATCTCCTCCAGTTTGCTCTGATGGGCGCGGCGTATTATGAAAAGGTCTGCAAGATCAGCAGACCTGCAGTCGGCATTCTCAGTATCGGCGAAGAAGCTTCCAAGGGCAACGAGCTTACCAAAGCTGCCTACGAACTAATTTCAAACAGTTCTTTGAATTTTATTGGAAACGTTGAAGCCGATCATCTCTACTATGGCAAAGCACATGTCGTCGTATGCGATGGTTTTGTCGGCAATGTTCTTCTCAAAGGCAGCGAAAGTATTTCTGAACTTATTCAGGGCGCGGTTTTTAAGGCAGCCCAGAGTCTTGAAATTCCCGGTGACAAGCTTATGGCATTGAAAGCCGGTCTCAAGAAATTCAGTTCAGATGCTCCCGAATACAGCGCGGCACCGTTGCTTGGCATCAATGGCGTTTCCGTGGTGTGCCATGGAAAATCCAAGGCCGGCATTATCGCCAATGCAATCAAACTCGCTGCCAACTATGCCTCTACCGGGGTAATCGATCTTATTCAACGTCAGGTTGAAAAAGAGGGTGGCAGCGAAAGCAACGAAAGTTGAACCGGCTCGCCTGAATTGAGCAGGGAGATTGATTATTAGTTAGCTTTGCGGGACTTCAGACCTTTAAACCAGTTTAAATCTTCTTTTAAGGTGAATTTAATGAAGGCGATAATTTTCCCCGGACAGGGTTCTCAGAAAGTCGGCATGGCTCAGGCAATGGTTAACCGATTCAGCTGGGCGGCGGAAATGGCTGCTCACACTGACGAAATTCTCGGTCGACCTCTTACCCGAATCTGTTTTGAGGGGCCTGAAGAAGAGCTGAAAAAGACGAGCAATACACAGCCTGCCATATTTTTTGCCTCGGCCGTGCTTACCGAATGGCTTAAGCGGAATGGGGTTCCCTTCCATGCTGCTGCCGGCCACAGTCTTGGTGAATATAACGCAGTTTATGCAGCCGGCGTGGCTGATTATGAAGATCTTCTCAGGCTGGTCAGCCTGCGTGCCGCAGCCATGGAGCGTGCGTGTCCTGCAGGAACCGGTGCGATGAGTGCAGTTATGATGCTCGACCGGGAAAAACTTGATGAAATCTGTCGTCAGGCTTCAACCGAAGGAACTTGTGTCGTGGCTAATTACAATTGCCCCGGACAGCTGGTTATTTCCGGCGCCGTCGCAGCGGTTAAGAAAGCTGGAGAACTGGCTTCGGCTGCCGGAGCGAAAAGGGTAATGCCCCTTGAAGTATCTGGGCCCTTCCATTCTCCGCTGATGCAGAATGCCCGCGATGAGCTTGCCCAGGCAATCGCCAACATTAATTTCCGACAGGCCCGCATGCCGATTTATGGAAACATTGACGCAGCTCCTGCTACTGACCCTGATGTTATCAAAACAAAGCTTCTTGACCAGCTCACCGGATCGGTCCTCTGGGAAGACACGGTAAAACGCATGGTAAAAGATGGCTATAACGATTTTACCGAAGTCGGACCCGGAAAAGTGCTTGCAGGGCTCAATAAAAAAATTGACTCTGCCGCTGCCACTCAGTTCGCCTGTGATCCCGAGAGCCTTGAGCAGTTGCTCAGCGCTGCTGTGGCCGGCTGAACAATTTAGGGGTTGACAACTTTCCCCAAAAGCAGTAAAACTGCTGCACCTGTATTATATTTTTGGATACACAGCAATAAGAGGTAAAAATGACTGAAAGTAATGGTTCGCAACCGCGTGTTGCTATTGTTACCGGTTCTGCCCGCGGAATAGGCTTTGAAATCGCACGAGTTCTCGGCAGCGAAGGCTATGCCGTAGTTCTTTCAGATATTAACGAAGAAGGTCTGGCAACAGCTGCCCGGCAGCTCGAAGAAGCAAAAATTGCCTGTGTCGGCGTTAAAGCAGATGCATCTCAGGCTGAAGATGCCGAAAAGCTGGTTGCAGCCGCCATTGAAAAATTTGGTCGCGTCGATGTTCTGGTGAACAATGCCGGAATTACCCGCGATGGTCTGGTCATGCGCATGGATGAAAATGCCTGGGATCTGGTTCTCAAAGTTAACCTAAAAGGAACCTTTTTGATGTCCAAGGCCGTTGTGCGCCCGATGCTGAAGCAGAAAAGCGGTTCGATCGTGAACATCGCTTCAGTTATCGGTCTCATGGGAAATGCGGGCCAGGCCAACTACGCCGCAAGCAAAGCCGGTATTATTGGTTTTACCAAAAGCTTTGCCAAAGAATTTGGACGAAAAGGAATCAGGGCTAATGCTATTGCACCGGGTTTCATCCAGTCTGAGATGACGGCTGTCCTTCCTGAAAAGGTTAAAGAACAGATGCTCACCCAGATCCCGATGGAAGCTTTCGGCACCCCGACTGACGTAGCAAACGCCGTGTCTTTCCTGGCTTCAGATAAAGCATCGTACATCACTGGTCAGGTTTTAACGGTCGATGGTGGCATGGTAATGGCCTGACCGCCAAAATTTCAGGAGGAACATTTAATGAGCAATTATTTTGAAGAAATTAAAAGAATCGTAGTGGACAAGCTTCAGGTAGATGAAAAGCAGGTCACCCTTGAAGCCAGCTTCATTGAAGATCTTGGCGCCGACAGCCTTGACACCGTTGAACTGGTAATGGATCTCGAAGAACATTTCGAAATCGAAATTCCTGATGAAGATGCTGAAAAGCTCAGAACTGTAAAAGACGCAGTCGACTACATTTCTGCCAAAAAAGGCTGATCCTTTTTACCGGGGTCGCAAACCAGCACGAAAGACTGGAGCTGTCCCATAGCACACATTGCCATTCCCCGGCTCGACCTGACGTCTCGAAAACATGGTTTTACAGAGATCGTCCGGTTCAGCCGGGTGATGGCAGTTGGAAAAGGAGCCTATGAGAAAGCCCCTGTCTGGCCGTTAGACGGATTGGCATGACTGGTCCGGGTGCACTGAATGTTCATTGCGACCTTCTGGCCTGGAGACCTGCCGTTGAAAATTTTACCAAAACTTCGAATCGGTAAACTGCAGCCAAGGTTCCCCATTATGCAGGGGGGCATGGCCATCAGAGTTTCAACAGGCAAACTTGCCGGAGCTGTCGCCCGAGAGGGTGGTATCGGTCTGATCGCCGGATCCGGCATGGAGATGGATGAGGTTCGTCATGAAATTCGCCTGGCGCGAAGTATCGCCGATGGTGGAATCGTTGGAATCAACACCATGGTTGCTGCCAGCGAGTTCCGGGAAGTAATGAAGACTGCAGCAGATGAAGGAATTGATCTGCTGGTGGCAGGGGCGGGGTTTTCCCGCGATATTTTTGACCTGGGCCGCGAATACAATATTCCTGTTGTTCCCATTGTTTCAAGTGACCGGGTAGCCGTGCTGGCAGAAAAGCTTGGTGCGAGTGCCGTGGTTGTCGAAGGCTGTGAAGCTGGTGGGCATCTTGGTACCGACCGGCTGGCCCGTGACATCTTTCCGGAAGTTAAGGCGGGTGTAAAGATTCCGGTTTTGCTTGCCGGAGGAATCATAGACCAACAGGATATCATAGCCGCTTTCAAATCCGGTGCTGATGGCGTTCAGGTTGGCACCAGGTTCGCAGCCAGCCGTGAGGCTAACGTTTGCCAGGCTTTTCATGATCGTTATCTGCAGGCACAGGAAGGTGACGTGTTTAGAATTCTGAGTCCGGTGGGTTTGCAGGGAAATGCCCTCGCCACAGAATTCTCTGAAAAAGTAGCAGCCGGTACCGCAGAGGTTCTGCCCTGCTATGGTTGCCTCAAAAAGTGTTCGCATCGGTTCTGTATTGTCAGGGCGCTGATTGAGGCGCGTGAAGGCCATTTTGACCGCGGCCTGGTATTTGCAGGTGAGCATGTTTACCGGATCAAAGAAATTCTCTCTGTCAGAGAAATCTTTGATCGTTTTTTTACCGGGCTCGAAAATGCCGGCTGAAAAATTCAAAAACTTTTTTTATTGCATTCAGGAGGACCAATTTAAATGAAACGCGTTTTTGTTACCGGGCTTGGAGCTGTTACCCCCATCGGCATCGGTGTTCAGGAATTTACCGAAGCTCTTAAACAGGGCAAAAGCGGAATTGGTCCTATAACCGCCTGGGATGCGTCTCAGCACTCAGTAAAAATCGCCGCCGAAGTTAAAAATTTTGAAGCAGAAAAGTACATGAACAAGAAGGAAGTGCGTCGCCATGACCGCTATTCTCAGTTTGCCATGTCTGCTGCAGCGATGGCAGTTGCCCAGGCCGGCCTGACTGAAAAGAATTTTGACCCGGAACGGGTTGGCTGCACTGTATCTACGGGCATCGGCGGCATTCATACATTTGAAGAAGAATACGACACAAATCTTAAGAGTGGTCCGAGCAGAGTAAGCCCATTTCTGGTGCCAATGATGATCTGCAATATTTCCTCCGGCTGCATTGCCATGGAATATGGCTTCAATGGCCCGAATTTCTGCGTCGTTTCTGCCTGTGCATCGGGACTGCATGGCATCGGTGAAGCATATCTCAAGATCATTCATGGCGAATGTGACATTATGATCTGCGGTGGCGCTGAAGCTGCGATAACTCCTCTTACCGTTGCCGGTTTCGCCAAAATGAAAGCCCTTTCCAGCCGCAATGATGACCCAGAAAGAGCTTCCAGGCCTTT
>JBMOKV010000592.1:0-6027 GCA_049325495.1 Candidatus Rifleibacteriota bacterium
GGCGCCCCAATGGTCTTTCAGGCCAAACTGGCCCAGCGGTTATTTTGGCCTGGAATCGCAGGGTCAGAAGATTCTGCTCAAAGCCATGGCAGAACACCCGATCAATGGCGATGAGGTTCCCGCAGAAACTCTGCATCTTTGCTTCGATCAGGCCCGAAAAACGCAGCTTGAATCCCGTTTTCTCGATCTTGTCGGCCTGAACAGGGCAACATTGCCTGAAAAGGCTGCTGCAAAAATTGAAAAGGCGGTTCCACCACTGGTTGAAGCTTTCGAAACTCTGGCGATGAAAATGTATCCGAATTTTCGTGCCACCGCCGCCTGGGATGCGGAAAACCATTCTTTGAGCGTCTATGACCTGTCAAGGTTTTTCCGTCTTTACCCCCTGGCGAGGAAACTGGGAGCAGTCTCTGAAGCCGAGGCTTTGAAGCTGATTAAAAACCGTTCAGGAACTTTGAAATTCTCAGAAGAAACCAGAGAAGGGGGCATGCCCGAGAAAGTCAGGCAGACTCTGCTTGAGCAGTTTGCCGTAACCAGCCCTCTGCAGCTGCAGGAATGCGACCATCAGGCATCGCAATTTGTCGCAGATTATGAACGGTTCCTCGCCATGATTGAAAGTGAAATTCCTGAAGCTGGGGCTGATATTCCAGCCCGCGCTTATGTGGTCAATGAAGAGCGCACTTATCTGAATTCCCGCCCCGGCCACGATACCCTCATCGCATTAATGCAGAGGTTTCGTGCCGGCCAGATATCGGCAGAGCGATTCACCGAATTCCTGCAGCTGCTTGTCGAGTCATGTAACCGCGTTCCTATGGCTGATTCCAGAGGTTGCTTTCATGCAGATTTCCGAATATTTGTCGAAGGCTACACCTCGACGCTGATTGATCCTTGCGGTTGGTGGCAGCCCTGCCTGACCCTTTTTCCTGAATTTTCCGGTAAACAGGCATCAACCGAAGAGTGGAAGTGCGAAAGCCCAGATGGCAGCTTCTGTTCATGTAATCTTGAATGGCTGAGTAGTAGCCTGAAAGTGACTGGATGCAAAAACTCCCTGACGAATCTGCTGTCAGAAAATGTTGCTTGCCGGTTCTGGCGCGGCAATGATGAGTATATTCTTCACAAAATTACCCGCCTCGACAGAAATCAATAACGGTAAGAGTTTCACGTCGGTGCTCGCAGGGGCGGGCCACCGCGCCCGCCCGTATATAAAGCCATGATAAAAATACCCCCTAAACTTTTTCTGCTTTTTTGTCGATATATAAAGTAGAAGACGAAAACAGGGGGAATTGTATGAAACGCCTGATGATTTTTCTGGTTCTTGCCGGAGTATTTTTTATGGCAGGCAATGGCTTTGTGGCGGTTGATGTTTCTCCTGTAGTCATTGCCGGTTGTGACCTGCGGGTTGACAAGCTTCTGGTTGTGCTGGAACCTGGAAATCTTGAGCTTTTTAAGCCGATAAGCATTAACGCCGAAATAAGCAACGGTGAAACAAACGTTGCGCTTGGATTTGCCCGGGTCGAAACTTTAAAAATTCCTGAAAAAGGCATGACTTTTGAACTTCCCCTGTCTCAGGAGTTGGCCCATAATCGTAATTATCAGGTTAAAATCTCGATAGGCGACAATTCCGATAGTATTCAGAAAACCTTTTGCGGTTTGAATGCCATTGGCTCAAGCTCAAATTCATTTTTTAAACGAAATTTTAATCCTCTGCCCGAGCTCGTTGAAATCAGAAATACAATCAAGCCCGAACCCACCCGTAACCAGATGCGGGTAAACTGATACAGCGTTATATCAGCCCGGTTTTGGGAAGATGAATTACCGCGAAAACGGTCAAAGCCCAGACAATTATGTTGATCTGCATCGGCCTGTCTTTTAACAGAACCTCGGATGGGTTTTCGCCAAGCTCCTGAATATGAATCAGATAAAGATAGCGCAGCATCCCATAAAGCACCATCGGAACCGACAAAATCAGGCGGTCAGTACCGAATTTCGTGATGGTTTCAGCACTGACCGTATAAAACGAATAAGTGATGATGGCAGTTGCAGCCAGAATTGATGTCATCTGATCGATATAAGCCAGAGAGTAGTCTGCCAGGCTTTTGCGATGCCGGGTCGCATCTTCGGAAAAAGTGGCGATTTCCTGTCGTCGCTTGGAAAGCGCCAGAAACATGGCCAGCATCATCGTCGACAGCACCAGCCAGTGCGAAATGTAAATACTTGCCTCGATACTTTTCAATGCCCCGACTCCGGCAACTGCCCTTAAAACAAAGCCGATAGCAATGCACATCACATCGAGAATGACCACATGCTTCAATTTGAAGCTGTATGCAAGGTTAAGCATAAAATAGGCGAGGGCGGTAGAAAAAAACAGGCCCGAAATATGCCAGGCAGCAAAAAGGCAGATAAACAACAGAATGATCAGCGATGCCTTGGCTTCCGCTATCGAGAGTTCACCGGCAGCAATTGGACGTCGGCATTTTTCCGGGTGCAGCCGGTCTTTTTCCACGTCAGTCAAGTCATTGAGCAGATAAACACTGCCCGAAAGACCGCAGAACACCAGAAAACCTGCACTGACCCAAAGCCAGCCCTGCGCAGTGAGAAGAAGGCTCTTCTCAGAAAAAAGCAGCCCGGCAAATAATATCAGATTCTTTGTCCATTGCTTTGGTCGCAGACTTGAAAAAATCGGGGCAATCATCCTTCATTTCCCTGAAATCATTTTTTTCGATTCTATCAGTTCACCTGCCAACTGTAAATTATTATTAAACCGACCTTATCAGCGTTTGCAGATTTTCCCCGAACTTCCAACAGAAAAGCTGCTGAATCGTTGCAGGTGTGGTAAAATCAGGCTGCTATGAAAGGTAACACTGAAATTCTTCTGCTTAACAGCGCGGCGGTTCTGCCGCCCCATTCATCTTTTCACCTCCCGGGGAAAGAACAATTCGCCCCGCTGGGTCTGCATTGCCTTGCTCAGCTTGAACCAACTCGAATTTCAGTCATCGATCTTCAGTTTGCCCACCCGTCCGAAGAATTCTTTTCATCCATAAATCGAAGTGCTATTCACACAGTCATTTTAAGAGCCGGCCGCAACCACGAAGTGCAACATCTAAAGTCGATGGTCAGTGCCTGCCGCGTCCTTTTTCCCGATGCAAGAGTCGGTCTTGCGGGAACGATCAACAAAAACCATGTGGGTCTGGGCGATTTCTACATTTATGGTACCGGTCACATGGTGGTATTGCACGCTCTGCGCGGCGAAAAGCTCAAGGGTTTCATCAACCATCTTCAGGCTGAACTTGAAATGACCCTTCCGCTGCCCGAAAAACCCTTTCCCGATGTTTACAATTTCAGTGCTCGCCCCGAAAAGCAGATCAGCAGCAAAACTCTTGAGGTTTTTCAGCCATGGCTTGGCCTGCATGAATATTCAGAAAGAATTCAGGCTTACCCAGGTCTGACCTGGATTTCTGGGCTAACCACCTGGCTTTCTAAAAGTGGCTTCTCCGAACTGCACTTCCGCCCCTCAGGCATCACTCCGGCGCATATTCATGAAATGCGCTCGATTATGTTGAACCAGAAAACTCAGTTTGCCGTTTCATTCAAAACCTGTGAACCCGAAGAACTCGAAAACAACTGTGCCGGAGCGCCACTCTCGCAAATCTGGTTCTATCAGCCCGCCGCAACCGATATCGGCAGATATCGCAAATGCATCGAGAAGGTAAATCAGGGAAATTGCCTCGCCGGCCTGGCAATCGACCACAGCGTCGCAACCACCCCCGAGCTGGGTGATCTGCTCAGCCGCGCTGACCGATTCTGTATATTGGATGCCGAAAACTGGGATCTGCACGACCTTAAAAAAGTCCTGCTCAAATTCTGGGGCCATAAAAACAGATTTTTTAAAAAACTGTTTAAAATCAGGTCGGCCGCCGATCTTGTGGCTTTTATGAAGATCTCTGCATTGTTGCTCGAAATTCTTTTTTCAACTGATAGAAAACGGGGTAAATGAATGATTTACGTGGTTAACGGGCCAAATCTCAATCTTCTTGGCCGTCGCCAGACGGAAATATACGGAAATCAAACTCTGCAAAAGATTAACGAAGGCCTTAAGCAGACAGCTGAAGCCGAAGGCTTTGAAATCAGCTTTTTTCAGAGCAATCATGAAGGCGAATTGATCGATTTTCTGCAGAAAATGACCGCCGACGACAAAACCATTCTAAACCCCGGAGGGCTTGGCCATACCAGCGTCAGTCTGCGCGACTGCATTGCCGCCATCGATGCGGTGATTGTCGAAGTTCATATTTCAAATATTTATTCAAGAGAAGAGTTTCGTCGCCATTCCCTGATCAGCCCCGTATGCCGTGGAGTGATCGCTGGCTTTGGCCCGGATGTTTACCGCCTTGCCCTCAATTGGCTGATGGGAAAATGAGTTGACAGCTTTATCGAAAAAAATTGAATTGCTGGCTCCCGCAGGCAATATTGCCTGTCTGAAAGCCGCCTGCCTGGCCGGTGCCGATGCAATTTATCTTTCCGGAAAGCGTTTTGGTGCCCGTGCTTTTGCCGCTAATTTTGACGAGCGCTCATTGCGCTGGGCCCGCCGGGTTACCGCTTCTCTGCAGAAAAAAATGTATGTGACTCTCAACACCATCGTTTTTGAAAACGAATGGAAACTGCTGGGCGAAACCCTCGATTTTTACGAGACCCTGCAGCCCGATGCCCTGATAATTCAAGATCTCGGCGTTGCCTGGGAACTCAAAAAACGCAACAGCACCATTCCCCGACACCTAAGCACTCAGGGTGCCTGGTTCGGGGTTGCGGGCCTTGAAGAGCTTGAAAAACTCGGGATTTCAAGGGTCATTTTGCCCCGTGAGCTTACCATCGATGAAATTTCACAGATTACCCGGGCATTTCCCCATATCGAGTTCGAAATGTTCGTGCATGGCGCAATGTGCTACAGCATCTCAGGCCATTGCTACTGGAGTATAGCTCTGGGCACCAGATCGGGTAATCGCGGAACCTGCGCCCAGCCGTGCCGCAAAGAATACGGGGCACCGGGTGAGCAACAGCAGCATCTTTTCAGCCCCGGCGATTTGAGATTGATCAAAGAAATTCCCGCTATCGAAAACTGCGGGGTTGCTTCCCTGAAAATTGAAGGGCGTATGAAAACCCCCGAATACGTTTTTCAGGTCGTTTCGGCTTATCGGCAGGCCCTCGACGGCAAACCAATCGATGAAAGCAGCCTCGATGAAGTCTTTTCGCGGGCATCCCATTCTGGCTTCGCCAAAGGAATAGAACCGGTAGAAACCTGGAGAACTCCAGAAAACCCAGGTCGCGAAGGGGTTCTTGTCGGTAAGGCAACCGGCGAGTCCCGCGATGGGCTGACAGGAATAGTGGTTACCAACCCTCCAAAAGCCGGCGAAGGGGTTTTCTGGTATGAAAAGGGGCAAAAACGCGGATCGAGAATTACCTGGGTAAAAGTCGATCGCAAGAATCCTCTTCTTGTCTGGGTTCGCGGCCTGGGGCCAGTTCTTAAAAAAGGAACCGAGATTCGCCGAACTTCGAAAAGTGACACCAACCAATGGGAGAAACTCTGGAACAAAGACTGGGAGCGTCGCCCCATCGACCTTTTCTGGTCGGGGCGGGAGGGCATGTCGCTCGCCGTCGAAGCTGTCATCAACGGCTATCCCCTGAGAATTGAATCAGACGAAAAACTTCAGTTTGCTTTGAGCCAGGGCCTTGAACAGGGCCCACTTCAGGATAAATTTGAAATTCTCGGCGAAAACTATCGCGCCGGTAAACAGGTGCTCAGCCTGCTTGGCACCGGTCTTCACATCTCCACCGGCACCCTGAAAAAAATGAAGCGGGCACTGGTAGAAACTCTTGCAAAACTCGAATTGCTGCCCCCTCCCAGGCCTCAGCCTGCCGGAATTCTGGCCATGGTGCCTGAGAAGAAACCATTGCCCCCCGACTGGTCCCACCTTTTCGATCGAAATGCCGAACCTGAGCTTTATTTGCGGGTCTGGAACCACTCTTTTCCCTTTGTCA
>JBMOKV010000593.1:0-4749 GCA_049325495.1 Candidatus Rifleibacteriota bacterium
CCCGGCAATGCCAAAATCAGCCTGTTGAGCTTCACCTGGCCCGTTGACCCCGCAACCCATGACTGCGACCTGAATCGGCTCGGAAAACTGGCTTAAGCGGCGGCTGACTTCGCGGGCAATTTCCTGCAAAGGAATCTGACAGCGCCCGCAG
Organism: Candidatus Rifleibacteriota bacterium; assembly: GCA_049325495.1. Classification (GTDB taxonomy): domain Bacteria; phylum Muiribacteriota; class Ozemobacteria; order Ozemobacterales; family Ozemobacteraceae; genus DYKG01. The sequence continues at coordinate 152 of JBMOKV010000593.1, forward strand.
GTCGGGCAACTTACAATAACCGGCCCCGATTCGCGAAGTCCCAGGGTTTTGAGAATTCGGATTCCGGTAATGATCTCATCGGCTGAATCTCCGGTCAGCGAAACCCTGATTGTATCGCCGATACCCTGCATCAATAAAGCTCCGATGCCGATCGAAGACCTTACAATGCCTTCGTCGGGTAAACCCGATTCGGTCACTCCGAGATGAAGGGGGTAGGGACAGGCATCAGCAACGATTTTGACCGCTTCAGTCATGGTAAAGAGGTCAAATGATTTCACGGCAATTTTAATGTGCTCGAAACCATATCTTTCGAGGCGTTTGACTTCGTTCAATGCAGATTCAGCGAGACCCTGGGCGGTAACCCCGCCATATCGCTGTTTTATTTCAGGGTCGAGAGATCCGGCGTTGACTCCGACCCGTATGGGAATTTGCCGGTCTTTGGCTGCCGCGACGACTTCTTTAACTTTTTCTTCAGACCTGATGTTGCCGGGGTTGAGGCGCAAGCCGTGAACGCCACTTTTAATCGCTTCGAGAGCAAGGTGATGGTCAAAATGAATATCGGCGATAAGAGGAATCGGAATAGCCGGGCAAATGCTTTTCAGCGCCTGAGCAGCCTGCATGTCGGGCACGGCCGATCTGATGATGTCGCAGCCGGCACTGGCAAGTCTTTTTATCTCATCGATGGTTGCGTCGATGTCGCGGGTATCTGTTTTGGTCATGGTCTGAACCGTAATCGGAGCCATTCCCCCGATTTTGACCGGACCCAGAGAGATCGACCTGCTGTTTCTTCTAGGTGAAATCATTATTTTAATCCTGCAACTAAGAATGTTATATCGTCAGAAAAACCCGAGTAAATTTGTTTGCCAAGTCTGGCCACAATTTTATCACGACAGTCTTCGATATTGGCAAAACTTTCTGATTTTAAAAAGCTTTCAAGGCTGATGCCGGCAATATCCTGAAATGCCTTGAACAGACCGTTCGTCGAGATGAGCAACAATTCATGTCTTTTCGGGCAAAACTGTCCGGAAAAGCAGTCTGCCTTTTCGGTCAGACCAAGTGGTTGCCCGGTGCTGCCGAGAAGATAGGTGGCATTGCCTGGCGTTATTACCAGTGGCGATGGGTTGCCGGCTGAAAAAACTTCTAAATTGTTTTCAGCCGCCCGCAAAATAGTGACAGCTGAATTCAACTGCTGCTCGCTGAAGTGCAGAAGAACCAGATTTGCCCTTTCCAGCATCGCCCAGGGAGAATCTCCGGTTCGAAAGGCGGCAAAGATCAAATTCAGCGTAAGAACAGCCTGAATCCCGTGGTGAAAGGCGTCATACAGCCCGATAAACCCTTGCTCTCCCTGACGATAATCGATCAGGTCACCCTTTATTTCTTCGCTGAGCGTCGAAAAGCGGGCAAAGCTGAAATTTCCCAGTTCAAGCCTTTCTCCTTCGGCAGAGATGGCCCGCAGCATTTTTCTCGCCAGTTCTATTTCCTGAATGCTGCGATCCTGACTGATCAGTCGCTCGATCATCCGCAGGTTCTCAAGCAGAAAAGGAATTTCACGGCAGATGCCGTCGACCAGATTAATTTCGGTTTCGGTGTAAGGCACCCGGGTGGTTTTGGCCCCAAGCAGCATCAGACCATAGTTGTGGGTCGTGGTAGCCAGCCGGAAAAAATTCCTGATCCCCTTTTCTTTGAATTCACCAAGCTTTTGAGCCGATTCGGGCAGATTCATGCTTTTCATGTAATCCTGGGCGGTTTCAATATCGTTAATATCTCCCGGAACAATGCCAAAATCAAAAGAACTGCAGAGTTCATGACAATTTTCACTTTCATAATTGACATTCACTCCGTCAGAAAGCGTTACCTGCCCTGAAGAGAAGTCGATAACCAGTTTAAGTTCCTGAAGCAGGCGCTGCATCATCTTTTCGGGATCCGGGCAGCGTCGCATTTCCGCCAGAATATGCTGCATAACGCTGGCTGAGTCAAAGGTTTGACGGCCAAAAAAGTGGTTGACCAGTTTTATCAGAAGCTCTTTCAACGGTGAAAAAAACGCGGCGATCAGCAACACAGAGACCAGCTTTGTCCAGAAATCTGAAATCTTCAACAGCTCCTGCATCAATTCCTGCATCAATTCCATTACTCCGGCCAGTATTGCTGTCAGAAGCGTGTAAACCAGACCTATTGAAAACATCAGGTCGATTTCCATCAGGTTGTATTTCAGCATGGTATAGCCGAGAATCAAGCTCATGATTATGCTTAAAAGCGGAAAAACTCCAAAGGCGTATGCTGAGTTGCCGCCGATGATCACTTTGCCCACCGCAAGTATCAATGAACCCGCCGCGACGGGAAGAAGCATCGCGGTGAATGTGTAGCGCAGACGCCGAATCTGCATTTTGTTTTCTGCTTTTTTCCGGCTGCTGGAAAGGGTGGACAGCGAGAAAAGCAGATATGCGATGATAATGCCTTTGGCGAGAAATTCATATTGGCCAAAGCTTATGGTAAAACCATGTGGAATTGCGGAAAACTCGCTGATAAGCCTGTCTGACCATAACAGCCATAACAGGAACCCGGCCGGAAGAAAAAACAGAAACTGGTTCAGACGACTTTTCAGAATGATCGAATCCTTCTGAAATTCCGGAAAAACTGCACTGAAAATGCAGAAAAAATAACTCAGCAGAATGCCCGGAACCATTAGTAATTTTACCGCATCAACATTGGTTCCTCTTACCAGAAGGTTTATCTCGGCAATACTCCAGAGGGTAAAAAGAAAAAGCTGAATGCTGAAAATCAAATTCGCACTGCGTCGACAGTCTCTGAACAAAACCAGCAGGCCGAGAATCAGTTGAATGATTACGGCCAGGCCACAAAAAATCAGAGGAATGGACATTACCTGAATTTCCAGCTGGGCTGGCGAATTCTGGAAGTTGCAGGCCTGAGGTTGGCAGAGGTAACCAGTTCTGCCGATTCAGTCAGCTGTCTGAAACTCAGCCTGATCTGAATCAGACTGATCAGTTTTCTTTGCCCGGAATCGTTGGAAACCATATCGTAAGGGTAATATGACCAGCCGGTGGGTGAAGCTTTATCGTAAAACTCGAAAAAAGGAAAAAACATTTTGTCGTTGATCTCTTCTATGGCCATAAGTTTAAGCGGGTTTTCGCGGTTCTCGGTTCGCCACATAACGGTCTGGCGACCGATTTTCTCAAGCTCGTAAGTGACGGTGACCAGCGCGTCTTCACCCGGTTCCGGCTTTTCTGGTTCAAATTTGTAAACCCGCAATTTGATCATATCGGGTTTTATTTCGAGAACTTCTTTGCTGTTGCGGATATCGGCAACCATACGCTCCATGTTGTTACGAATCTCAGAGGTCAGCAGCAGCTGGGTTGCCCCTTTTTTTACCGATGACATTCCGGTAGATTGCATCAGGTAAAGAACCCCGCCTACCAGAATCGTAAGAGACATGCCAAGAAGAAGCTCAACAAGGGTAAAGGCTTTTCGGGGTCGATGAATGATCATTTGTGTTCCCCCGCAAGAGTATTGAGTTCTGCTATTTTTTTTCCGTCTTTTTCGAATACCAGAACCGTAATCTTTTTCAACTTGGAAGGCATGGCCGATTCGGAAATTTTCTCAATTTTAACCACACGTCTGAAGAATCGATAATCTTCAGGGTAGGTTTTCAGGTTTTTCAAATAACTTTTGGGATAAAGGAGTTTCAGCCTGGTAAAGCTGGTTTTAAGCTTGTCATCGACGAGGGCCTTGTCGGTAAAGACATCTGAAAAGAAATTTTCAAATGAGGTTTCGTTGTAATATGCTTCGTCAAAATCGGGCCGGTCTTGAAAAACCTCGCGAAAATTCTCATAATCCGATTTGATCATTTCGAAGGGCAGTCCCCGAATTTCCTCTACTTTTTCCCGGGCCAGGTTATAGGCAAGTACATGTTCTGAATTGTCATGACTGCCCTGCACCCCGAAAATGAACATATTGGTAAATGGTAAAGCCAGAAGTCCCACCAGAAAAAGAACGATCAGAATTTCCACCAGAGTAAAGCCTTTTGAAATTCCAATCAATTGTTTTTTTAAAAAAATCATTTGTTGAGTTGGCGTCCTACATGGCTTCCGGAGCAATGCGAACCTGATTCCTGCCTTTGTCTTTGGCAACGTATAGGGCCCGGTCTGCTTCTTCGATTATCTCTTCAACCGTTATCTGGCGGCCATGAAGAGCACTGACCCCTATCGATACGGTTACCTTCATTACCGAATCACGGTAATTGTATTCGGCGTTCTCAACCGCTTTTTTAATGCGATCGGCAACGATGAATGCCTCTTTTATATTCGTCTGGGGCAGAAGAATTGCCATTTCTTCTCCACCATACCGACCGGGAGTATCTACCGATCTGATGCATTCGGTCAAGCGCTGGGCAGTTTCGCGTAGAACCAGGTCGCCGGCCTGATGCCCATAACTGTCATTGAATTTTTTAAAATGGTCAATGTCGATCAACAAAACTGCCACATCGAGCTGATACCGTTTTGATCGAGAAAGCTCTTTTTCAAGAGTTGCGAGAAAGAATCTTCTTACGTAGAGCTTGGTCAGGCCATCGGTGATTGCCTGCT
>JBMOKV010000593.1:4759-6011 GCA_049325495.1 Candidatus Rifleibacteriota bacterium
CATCTTCAGAAAAACCACTTGAATTCTTGAATCTATCTGCGTCAAACAGCAGGTAAACTGCACCGAACTTCTTTTCTTCGAAATAAAGGGGAATACCCAGAATGTGCTTTTGAATTGCTTCAGAAAAGTTCAGCTGAATCTTGTAGGTTCTCAGGGCATTTTTGACTACCGATTGAACCGCATTTTCAAGACTTTCTTCGCAGTGGTCGGCGAGATAAACCGACTCTTCGCCCTCTCCTTCGTTAATCCAGGCAGTGCCGAAGCTTTGACCATGCAGATGCTTGACCAGGTTTTCGGCTACCAGATTGAATACTTCGCGCTGATTATGTGAAGTAGAGGCTTTCTGAGTCATGTTATAGAGCACGGTCAGCTCGGTAAGGCGATTTTTCAGGCGGCGTGTCATGAAATTGAAGGTTTCAGAAAGCTCGCCCAGTTCGTCACGCGCAAATACCGGCAGATTGAGATCCAGATCGCCCCCGATAATCGATTTTGCCCCGGATGAAAGAACTGAAATTGGGGTCAGGAATTCTCGCAGCAAAACGGTAATCATGAAAGTTGAAGCAGCCAGACTGAAAAACAACCCGATAGAAACCAGAAAATACATGTATCTAATCGATTCCATGATTTTTGCCCAGTTTGCCTGGGCACCAATGAGAAAATCGGGGATGTTGGAGCCCTGGCCGAGTGCAACCAGCATTGTGTCGTTTTCATCGGTAATACGGTCTGTTTCGATACTGCTGGAAATTCTGGCGGTGGCCAGCATTGGCAGCAGATTCGCTTTGAAAGTTGGCGAAAGCTTTGGAATAGTGTCGGAAATATCTTCGCTGTTGATAATCAGTATTTCGTGGTCTGGGTTGCTGCGATACTGGTTGGTAATCGCCTGTTTCAGGTAACCCCGGTCAACGGTAAGTTTGTCGAGAACGGCAATTAAAGCCATCGGTCGCCCGCTATCGGTATTGGCGACGTCGCTGAATATCAATTTTTTCGCCCCGGAACCTGGCCAGACTATCTGATGCAGCTGACCTTTGCGGGTAATGACCTGATCCAGAAATCCTTCTGAAATCGATTCGCTTTCGCCTGCCTCCCCTGATTGAGCATAGCCTGCAAGGATTTTTACGCCAAGTTCTCTCATAAACAGACGATTAGACTGCTCTGATTCCAGATTTTCAATGTCAAACTCAATGTTGCCGTCGATGCCAACCAGATAAAAACTCTGCAGCTGGTTATTGTGGGCAAAATCATAAAAGGTTCG
>JBMOKV010000594.1:0-5978 GCA_049325495.1 Candidatus Rifleibacteriota bacterium
CACCTGTTGAAAAACGTGAGAAGCGGTAACCAGCCAGGCGCGGCGGCGGTTCGAACCGCCGGCCTGCACCAGAAATCCGGTTCCCATGACCGGGTCACCGGTTTTTGACCGGCCCGAAATTCTTACCACCGCTTTCATTACCAGGTCTGCGGCTGAATCAGCATAGAGTCCTGCAGACACGGTGACAAACAAAAGCAGTAGAAAGATTTTGCTTAAACGATGCATCTCAGGCAAGTTTCAGGGTTACCTTCGTTTCGTGGGCAATATTGTCGGAAGCAGGGCAGCGTTCTTCGGCTTCCTTAATAAACGCCAGCTTTTCTTCTTCAGTCAGGTCGGCATCGAGCTTCACCTTCACAATAACTTCAGAAAACCCGGTGCGAACGTCAGGGTTCTTCCCGGTAATGCCGTCGGTATCGAGAATACCTTCAACTTCAACTTCGAGCGAACGCATTTCGATACGCTTTTTTCTTGAAGCGACCTGCATCATGGTAACAATACATCCCCCCAACCCGGAAAGAATGAATTCAAGCGGTGAAGGCCCGGCATTTTCGCCACCACCTGACTCAGGTTGATCGATAATCAGTTTGTGAGAGCCAACACTGGCTTCAATTTTGAATTTGTTCAACTGCTTTAACTGGGCTTTATAACTCTTTTGAGCCATACTATCTCCTTTTCAAATAAACAGATCTGAAATGATGTTGTCTGAGAAAATAATACCTTTAGCGGTTAATTTTATCACGTTGTTTTCCTGCACAAGATTTCCCTGCTCAATATGCCAGAGAAGCTGCGCGTGAAAGTTATCATCCTGAGCACCAAAGCGGCGTTCAAAACTGGTAAGATTGAGTCCGTCGGCAAGCAGGCGAAGGCGCAGCATCAAATATTCATTTCGGCGATCAACTGAACTGAGCTGCTCAAAAACCGGACTTTCGTCGGCAAGCCAGCGTTCGAGGTCAGCAGGATTGTAACAGCGCAGCCCGGCTTCAGTGCTGACGGCTGAAGGCCCAAGACCAATATAATCGCCAGGTTTCCAGTAATTCATGTTATGCGTACAGCGGCGGCCAGGCCGGGCATAATTTGATATCTCATAGTGCTCGAACCCGGCATCGATCAAAACCTGTCGCACTTCAAACAATTCATCGGGGTCAGCCTCATCGGGATGCGGAAACTCATGGTTGTCAATGCGCTGCTGCATCAGCGAACCGGGTTCGACCGAAAGAAAATACGCCGAAACATGCTGAATTTCGAGTTTCTCCAGCAATTGAGCAAGGGCTGGGGCAATCGACCCGCACCCGGGAACGCCAAGAATCAGATCAACACCAAAATTGGAAAAATGTTGGCCGCAGATTTCAAGCGCCCGGTCGACATCGGCCAGTCGGGCGCGGCGGCCAAGCAGCTCAAGCTCTGCATCGGCAAGGCGCTGAACCCCCATGCTTATTCTTATTCCAGGTAAATCCTTTAGAAAGGCGGCGATTTCATCGCTCAAGTTTTCAGGGTTGGCCTCAAATGTCCACTCGCTGATTGCCGAAAGATCAACGTGTTTTTCAATAATTTCAAAAATTCTTTTGACGCCTGGCAGGTCAGGGCAAAGCGGGTTTCCGCCGCCGATGAAGATGGTGTGAATATTGTCGGCGGCAGCAGGCAGGCGGGCAGCGGCTTCGGCTTCGAGGCGCTGCAGGTAGCGCGACATTTTTTCCGAATCGGGAATGGTTGAATAGAAGCCACAGTAACCACATTTGCTGAAGCAGAATGGAACATGGATGTAAAGACCGGTTCCGGTGAAATCATAGATTCCGGTAATCATGAAGATTGGGTCATGCCCAGGCGCTTTCGCAAAGTTTCGACGAAGGCATGGTCAGCACTGGTTGAGATCATACCTATTGGCGAGAACGATGTACGGGCCGCCTGATAGAAAAAGACGATCAGCAGAAAAATGGTGAAGACGAGGTTGGGCCAGGCATTGATCTGCCACTGACCGCTCCAGACCAGGCCAAAGTCTGAAAAAGGGTAAAGATAGTAAACCGGCCACTGGTAGCCGTCTGGCCCCATTGCTCCGATTACATCACAGAAAAGGTGAAAATGAAAAACCGCAACCCACCAGGCAAGCATGGCAGGGCGCCGGCAAAATAGCCAGACCAGGGGCAGCAGGGCAAGACAGAAGAAAATATTGTGGCCAAACTTGTGATGCAGAGCGGTAAACCAGATTGCTTCGCCACCGCGATACAGGTCAAGAAGAGCCCCAACCGCATCTATATCCGGTATGGTCGAAGCGGCAAACAGGGCGACCGCATCACGGGGCCGCTCGCTTACTGCGCGGCCGATGCACCAGCCGGCAAGGGCATGAGTAATAATGTTCATTATTCTAAATTTTCTGTTATCATTTTAAATTGTAATTCAAGAGGAGCTGAAAAGCCCGCTGTTCAATAATATGCCCGCAGGAGAAAAAGAATCAATGTTTTTTGCACAGATTGGCGTCGGCAGCATGGAAAACTTTTCGTATCTTTTCGCAGACGAGAATTCTAAAGAAGGCATGCTGATCGATCCGGCTTTCGATCATGAAAAGCTCTGCCAGGTGATCAAAAAAGAATCGATCAACCTGACCCGCATTGTATTGACCCATCATCACTACGATCATGTTAACGCGGCCAACGCGGTAAAGGCCAGAACCGGTGCCGAAATTTTCTGCCATCGTGAAACGGTCGCACTGTTACGTGGTGGCGCGGCACACGACAAACTACTCGATGAGGGTGACCATTTCATGGTCGGAGAAAATAAGGTTGAAGTGATTCACACGCCTGGGCATGCGCCAGGCTCACTTTGCCTGATCGTGGCCGACCGCTGGCTGATAACCGGCGACACTTTATTCGTTGGCGATTGCGGGCGTTCTGATCTGCCCGGCGGAGATTTTGCGACATTGTTTGGCAGTCTGCAGAAAATCAAGCGGTTGTCAGATCATCTGATTGTGTGCTCCGGGCATAATTACGGCCCTGAAAAGCTGCGCACTCTCGGCGATGAGAAAAAGCTCAACCCGGTTCTGCTCGCGCCCGATCTTGAAGCGTTTAAAAAATGCTGAAAATCACCACTCGTAGGGAGCGCCGTGCTTGATTGCCCAATAGGCAGATTCTTTCCAGTTTTTGTCAAAATCAGCTTCAGAAAGCTTGTAAACTTTCTTCAGAGCTGCGGCTAGATCAGAGCCTTCGCTGATCATTTTGATCATTTCCATCAGGTCTTTGCAGCCTTTTTCAAGGTTCCCTGATTTTTTTGCGAGATATGCAGCCATCAGATAAGCCTGGGCATTGGCGGTTTCGAGAACCGAAGGCGATGAATAGCCCTCGGCAAAAATGCTGTTGAGCATATTGGTCGAAGTCAGCTTGGCAATTTTGTTATCGATGCTTTTCTGGGCAATCAGCAATCGATAACGTTGAGTGATTTTGCTGCCGGCAAGTATTTCCGCCAGGCCGGTCTGCAGCCAGGCTGTTTTTTCGGGGCTGGTTTTAGCGCCGGGCACGATAATCTGAATAAGCAGCTGGGTCACCTCTTTTGCCAGCGTGTGGCCTGGCAGTTCTTCGATCAGGGCTCCCAGTTCATCGTCGCCGAATGCATCGAAGTTGGACATGATGATGCTTCTGATCATTTCTGAATCATAATAAATTGAAGTGACGGTAACGCTGGTATTTGCCGGTTCATAGAGAGCAATCGTGGCTCCCAGGCCTTCGGCAGAAACGAAATTGATGAAAATCGGCACGGTAATACCGCCAATGCGGCTGGCAATGCGTTCATACATCTTGACCAGTTCTGACCCCAGCATGGTTCTGGCCGATGGGTCGATGCCGGGCCCGAGAGTAATCTGGAACATGCCATCGCCGCTCTGGTTGCCTGCGGCTGCAGGCTGAGCCGCATTTGCCGGCGCAGGAACTGGATTTGCGGGCTGGACTGCAGCAGCGGGGTCCTCATAAGAAACGCTGGTTTCAGGCACGGCTTTCGCTTCGAAGCCCGCCACATTAGCCTGTGCCAAACGGTTATTGATCATTGCAGCAAGAGCGGGATCGTCGCCCATCGCCGGGAATCCGGAAATGAACTGGAGAATGCCGAGCCGGTTAGGGTTCATATCAAAACCTTTGCGCAACCAGGCCAGGGCATTCTTGTTTTCCCCGGTTTTGAAATGATAAAGGGCTTCAAGATAGCTGTACATACTTCGTGGAGTAGATCGCGAGCGCCATTCGTCGAGAGCGGCGCGGGCATCGACCACAGAATCGGTCATCAGCAGCAGGGAAATGTAAAGTGGATACGCTTCAGGATCCGTGAAGGGCCGACTGTTTTTTGCATCGTTGAGAATTACGTTAACTTCGTTCATGCGGCCGTTCTGAATGGCGAAAAGACCCGCGGTAAGACTGACCGAAACGAGATTATAACCACGCCTGAAAGCCCGGCTGAGCCTTAGACCAGCTTCGTCAGCCTGATTCATCTGCAGGAAATATTCGACCCAGAGAAGGTCTATTTCAGGGTTTCCCGGGTCTTTCAATGATGCTGCCTGCAAAGCGGCGTAAGCATCTTTGGCCTGATGCATGTCGAGCATTATTCTGGCCTTAACCATGCTGGCATCGGGAGAAGCGGGAAAGCTTTTTTCATATTCATCAACCTGCCCAAGGGCTTTTGCCCATTTGTCGAGATCGTAAAGAGCCCGAAAAAATGAAGGGGCCGTGGTTCCCGCATGTTTGTCAGTAAGCATTGCCTTGACGAACAGCAGTAACGGCTGATGGGGCGCTTTTGGCAGATTTGTTTCGACCAGCTGCAGCGCATCTTTGTTCCGGCCCAGATGAAAGGCGCACAGAGCGGTTAATGAAGCTCCGTCGGGGCCAGGATTGTTTTTCTCATATTCTTCGGCAAGTGCCAGTGCCAGATAAATCTGGCCACGCTCAAGAGCTTTCATGATCGAATTGTAATGAAGTTTTGCCGTTGTAAGCTTTTTCATCAATTCGGGAAGTTTCTGGGTAATTTCGGTAAAATGGTCTGAAAGTCTGGTTGAATCGACGGGAATAGGCCGTGGCTTTGATGGAAGTCGTGCCAGATAACGCTGGGCCAGTTTGTTGTTGAAGCCGAGAGACAATGATTTTCTGAACCAGACCGACGCAAGAAGGGGGTGACCCGCCTGTACTTCGATTATGCCAAGAAGGTTAAGAAGGTTTTTGTTTCTCACTCCGTCGAAGAATATGCGCAGAGAAAAAAGTCTGGCAGCGTCGAAATTCTGGGCTTTCAAGGCTGCTTTAGAAAATTCAAACAACTGTTTCGCCGTGTACAGACCGGGCTTATTGAAAGCTTCTTCGGCAGAGGGGGTATCCTGCTGACCTGAAACCTGCGTGGTCAGCGCTGCAGAAAAAATCAGCATCAGAGAAAAAAACAGAATCAGCTTTTTCATGAACAATTACCAATTGCAAAAAATATTTGTGGGAACTGGGCACCGCGCCAGCCCGTCTTTATAAGACAAATGAATCAAATGACATCTTTATTATAGCACAGCTGATTTCACAGTCGGGTAATACTTTGTGAATGATTTTCTTGCCTTCGGCGTTGCTCAAGTATAGAATCTGCATTATGAGCGAAAAAAAGAAAACCGTTGATATTCCAGTTTGTGCTGACATGGGCTGCGAGGTAAACGTCAAGGGTAAAAAGTCAAAAGACGATTTCAACCTCAGACCAGAGAAATCAGACTTTGAAAAGTTCATTTTAAAAGTCATCTGGGCCGCCTTTTTTCTCTGCTTTGCCATCTTTTTGGTGCTGACCAGTGAGAACGGCAGGCCGGTGCTGCGCAAAGACAGCATCGAAATGGCCATGAATGTGGCAAACTGGCTGGTACTTTCTTCGCATGCCGGCGCCACGTCTTTGATCGAATTTCTCGCCACGCATCTGGTTTCGGCAATGGTTCCCGCTTTTTTTCTGGCCTCTGCCATTTCAACTTTTTTCTCTAAAGAAACCATCATTCT
>JBMOKV010000595.1:0-5965 GCA_049325495.1 Candidatus Rifleibacteriota bacterium
AAGAACAGAAAAAGGAAAAGCGGACCGGCAAAATTTCGCTTAAAGACTGATAATGACTGCTTTAAAAGACATCAAACAGAAAATCAGAGGGGTTTCTACGACCCAGCAGATTACCCGCGCCATGAAAATGATGTCTACCGCCCGCCTGGGCCGCGCCATGGAGCAGATCAACCTGACCCACTCATATATTGCCAAACTCGAGCAGATTGTGCAAAGCCTGCAGGGGCAGCTTCCTGCGAAATACAAGCACCCATGCCTGACTCCCAGACCCGTAAAAAATGCCGGATTCATCATCATCGGCGGCGAAAGGGGTTTGTGCGGCGGCTTTAACCTCGAACTCAACCGCTTTGCCGCAACTTTTATCGGTGAACACCCGGCGCCCGGCAAAAAGCTGGTGGTTATCGGCAAAAAAGCGGTCAAATTCTTTCAAAAACAGCCATTCACCCTGCTCGAATGCTACCCCGACCTGACCGTGCGCAACGCCGGTGAAGAGCTTTTCGAAGTTTCTGATTACCTGTTCAGCCTGTTTCGCGACGCAGAAGTCGATGAGATAAACCTGATCTATACCAGTTTCGTTTCACCAACGAGAAAATACCTCGCTTCCCCCCGCCTTCTCCCTCTTTCACCGGTAGACATCGAAGCACGCCACACAGAAACCCGAAAACAGGCGCGCCCCTTCGATTTTACTCCGTCACCAACCATAATTTTCGATGAACTGATACCAAGGTATCTGCGAAACCTTCTGCATCGCGCCATTATCGAATCTTCGGCCTCGGAGCAAAGTGCCCGAATGGCCGCAATGACCTCGGCCACCGACCGCGCCCAGGAAATTATCGACGAACTGCATCTCGATTTCAACCGAAACCGCCAGGCCCTGATCACCCGCGAAATCGCTGAAGTGATCTCAGGCGCTGAAGCCTGATTGGAGCATTTTAAATGATTGATGGAAAAATTATCCAGGTCTCCGGGCCTGCCGTCGACGTCAAGTTCCCCGCCGGGCAGCTGCCCAGCATTCACAACGCCCTCGAAGTAGAGAACCCGCTGCAGAAATGCAAACTGATTCTCGAAGTGGCATTGCACCTGGGCAACGACATCGTCAGAACCATCGCCATGGGTCCTACCGACGGCCTGCAGCGTAACCTGAGCGTCAGAGATCTGGGCAAACCCATCACTGTTCCAGTGGGAAACCGGGTTCTCGGGCGAATTTTCAACGTGCTCGGTGAAGTGATCGACGAAGCCGGCCCCATCGAAAAGGGCGGCGAAAAATGGCCGATTCATCGACCGGCCCCCGCTTTCAGGCAACAGGGCAAAACCAGCGAAATTCTTGAAACCGGGCTTAAAGTTGTCGATCTGCTGACCCCCTATGCCCGCGGCGGTAAAATCGGGTTGTTCGGTGGTGCCGGAGTAGGCAAGACCGTTCTGATCATGGAATTGATCAACAACATCGCCAAACAGCACGGCGGTGTCTCGGTTTTCGGGGGAGTCGGTGAGCGCACCCGTGAGGGAAACGATCTCTATCTTGATATGAAAGATTCGGGTGTTCTCGAAAAGACCTGCCTGGTTTTCGGGCAGATGAACGAACCTCCGGGAGCGCGTCTGCGTGTGGCTCTTTCAGCCTTGACCATGGCGGAATTTTTCCGTGACCGTGAAGGCCAGGATGTTTTGCTGTTCATCGATAACATTTTCCGGTTCGTGCAGGCCGGCTCTGAAGTTTCTTCGCTGCTGGGCCGCATGCCGTCAGCAGTTGGCTACCAGCCGACCCTTGCCACCGAAATGGGTGCTCTGCAGGAACGCATTACCACAACCACCACCGGTTCGATCACTTCAGTGCAGGCAATCTACGTGCCCGCCGACGACATAACCGACCCGGCACCGGCGACCACATTTTCCCATCTTGATGCGACCACGGTTTTGTCGCGAAAAATCGTCGAGCTTGGCATTTACCCTGCGGTTGATCCATTGGCATCGAAATCGCGCCTGCTTTCAGCCGATATTATCGGAAATGACCATTACACTACCGCCCGCGCCGTTCAGGAAATTCTGCAACGCTACCAGGAGCTGCAGGACATCATCGCGATTCTCGGCATGGAAGAGCTTTCTGAAGAAGACAAAATCATTGTTAACCGCGCCCGGCGCATTCAAAAGTTTCTCTCACAGCCATTTTTCGTAGCCGAAAAATTTACTGGCCATCAGGGCGCTTATGTCCCCCTTTCTTCGACCATCGAGGGATTCAAGGCGATTGTTGACGGCAAATACGACGATTACCCCGAGCAGGCCTTTTACATGACCGGCGACCTTAAAGACGTCGAAGCGAAAGCCGAGGCACTGAAGAAAAAGCGATGAAAAATTCTTTCAGCCTTACCATTGCGCTTCCGGCCCAGCATCTGATTACCTTCGAAGCCAAGAGCATCATGTTTCCTGCAACTGACGGTTATATGGGCTTCATGGCCAGCCGCAAACCCCTGATTGCATCGCTTGGTGCCGGGCTGATTCACTTCGTCGACATTGCCGACGAAGATTACTGGTTCGGCACTACCGGGGGTTTCTGCGAAATGCTTGACAACAAGGCGGTCTTGCTGTGCGACTCGCTGATCAGGCCAGAAGATGCGCTCGCAATCGACTATGACGCTACTCGACCCCTATATCTGACCGAAACTGCACGAATGAGTGAAAAACAGAAAATTGAACTGGTTACCCGCATGCTTGCCGACAAACTTCATAAACTCAAACAGCTACAGGAGAATAAGAACCAATGAGTCTGAGTTTCTTTTCCGTGCCCGAAGTGAGCCAGAAGCCTCTCTCAGCCATTTCTGCCAGAGAATGTGGCAAAATCTATGCCGATGTTCCCCTGAGCTATTTTGCCAGTATAGACGATTTAAAAAAATATATAATTGAATTGAAAGAAATGGGTGTGAATGTTCTTCTGATTCTACCCCATTTTCTACCCGCTCTTTCGCCCTACGTCGTAAAAAATTACGAGAAACCCTGCCAGTTATTTGGCACCTGGGAAAAGTTTGCTGAAACGATGAAATTCGTCGCCGACCTGGGCATGGACCGGATGATTGACATTCCATTCAACCATGCCGACTGGCAGGCTGATAATCTCGACCGCACCTGGTTCAAAGATCACGCTGACAATGGAATTGAGGCTGGTGCAGATGACGTCGATGCGGACAATAACCGAATCAGGGTCAACTGGGGCGCCTTCATTCTTGACAACTCATTGCCCGCCCTGCAGAAATACTGGCTCGAAAAAGTAATTTTTCCTCACATCGAAAAATATCACATCAATGCCATTAGAATCGATGCGGCCTGGGGTCTCGACCCAGATGGACTCAAACGTATCATCGGAGAAACCCGCAAAAAGTATCCGCACGTATGGTTTTTAGCCGAAAACCTTGGCATGGCTCCGCTGATAAAACTGGCCCGCTCTGGCATTGAAGCCGGTGCTGATCGTTATTTCAATAATATTTACTGGTACAGCGGCGGACTTTATATCCCCACCGACATTTACACTCTCTACAAGCGGTCGAAAGGTATGCCCACCTGCACGATCTACAGCAGTCATGACGTGCTGATGCCGGCCATGAAAGCCCTGGCCCGACTGCGGGCCTCAGAAGTGAAAGGCCTCAATGACAAGGCTGTCGTTCGCAAATTCGTCAAATACGACGGCATTCACAGTCTTGATCAGCTTGAAAACGAAGAAATCAGGGAAGTTATCACCCTTATGAAATCTGAATTCGTTCTCGCCGCCCTGATGAGCAGCGACCTGATGCTGGTTGCCGGCTCAGAAACAGCACTGTTCGAACGGGTCGATGTCTGCTGCTCAGGCCCGGAAAATTTTGCGCTGGGTATCAGATCCGATCTTCCTGATTTTTTCAAAACTTTGATTAAAATTAAACATTCGATACCCGTTTTCAACAAAGAAGGCGTTGTTCTGCCAATCGGTAACTGGAAACCGGATCAGACAGGCCTGAAAGGCTTTGTAAAAACCTGTTCGAATGGAGAGCAGGCGCTGGTTTGCGTTAATTCACATTCTGCTGACACCCTGCAGTTGACCCTGCCGAAACGCATTCGCACTTCCACCAACCTGCATATCATAACTGATTCCGGGGTTACACCGATAGGAAGCCTGGTAGAACCGGTCGAACTGGCCCCCAGACAGATTCTGATTTTAACCTGCACCAGGAGCAGAAAATGATTTTCGAACATTCGGTCAGAACCCCATCTTCCCAGGCTTTTGTGGATGTTACCGGTCTTGTGCGCTCATCGGTGCGTCAGGCTGGAATCAAAGAAGGGCATATTCTCGTCGCCACGCCCCATACCACCGCTGCAGTAACGGTCAACGAGAACGCTGACCCCGATGTGGTTCACGACCTGCTCAAGCGTTTCAACAAGGTTTTTCCGGAACATGAAAGCTTCGACCGCCATGGCGAAGGCAACAGCCATGCCCACATGAAATCGAGCCTGTTCGGAGCCTGCCACCCTTTCATCGTGCATGACGGCGACCTGCTGCTCGGAACCTGGCAGGGCATCTATCTCTGTGAATTCGACGGCCCCCGCACCCGACGTCTGATTGTGAGCGTTCTGGCCCGGCAGGAATAAAAAAGCACCGGCGCAGCTTTTTCCAGAAGGATTGCCGGTGCTTTAAATCGAAACGGTTTAATACTCGTAAATACTGCCGCCGATATATTCGCGGATCAGTGCGTCTTTCGGAATTACTTCCTCGTCTTCCCAGGTCAGAAATGATTCGAGCATATCATGCACTCTTTTTGCCCTGATATAGGCATCCTGGCGCTTGGGGTCTTCCCGGTAATCTTTCACGAAATCGGGGAAGTGCTTGAACAGGTGCTTCTTGTATACCGGCAATTCGTAGGCCAGCGAACCATCGATGATGTGATCGACGGTGCCAAGGAACGGAATGATGTGCTGAATCTCTGAACGTCTGACATAATGCCAGTGTTCCAGCGTCTGGCGCGGGTTATAGCTGCGATGCCACGAATCTCTGACCATGCGGCGCAGCAGTCTGACATCGGTCCAGCGAATGAATTCGCCGTCTTTGTTCTTGATCTGGCAAAGGGTTTCGATGTAAAGCTTGAATTTCTTTTCATCGGGAACGCTGCTGGTCATGGGACCATAAAGACCGTGCAGACTGTCGAGCAGCAGAATCTGGTTTTTCTCCAGTTTCATCGGGTCGGTTTCCTGCTCCCGTTTGCCGGTTTTGAAATTGTAACGGGGCATCTGAATGGTTTTACCATCGAGCAGGTCGGCCAGATGCTGATTGATCAGTTTAAGGTCGAGGGCTTCGGGGGTTTCGAAATCGTAATCGCCGAATTCATCGCGGGGATGATGTTCGAGATTGAAATAATAATTGTCCAGTTCCATCGAAACCAGCTCATAGCCCTGCTTTGCAAGATGCTCCCCGGTTTTGATGGTCGTCGTGGTTTTTCCCGAGCTTGAAGGCCCGGCAATGATGACGATTCGCACGTCGCCTTTACGGGCAATGATTTTTTCAACCGCCGAAGCGACGTCGGCATCGTATTTTTCGGTGGCTTCTTTTACCAGTTCCGGGTAGGTTCCGTTCTGAATGCGGGCATTGATCTTATCGACGCTGTAGCAATCGTGATCGAGAGCCCAGGTAAGTGTCTGCCAGATCTTTTTGTAGGGTATGTTGCCCGACGAGGTGGCACCCTGCTTTTCGACACCTTCACGCAGCTTGTTATGAGCATAGCGATAAAGAATGAATTCTTTGGCGGTGCGGGCATGGCCAGATTCGATCAGTTCCTTTTCGATGATGTCCTGAACTTCTTCAACGCTGGGCAGTGCCGGAGGTTTACGGGTCACTTCAAGGTGATGCACCACCTTATCGGTGAGAATTTCGGCCAGACGCCGATCTTCGCCACCAACCTGAACCGCCGCCTTGAAAATGGCGTTCACGATTTTTTCCTTGTCGAACGGCACGACC
>JBMOKV010000596.1:0-5939 GCA_049325495.1 Candidatus Rifleibacteriota bacterium
AACAATTATCAGCATCAAAATGACCAGTATTACTCTGATTGCACCCGATTTATTCATAAAGTTCAGCCTCTCTGCATAAAAAAAGTCGCCAGGGGAATGAATCAAATTACATTATAAAGCAAATCTCCAAAAACTCATTGAAAATTGATCTATTTATATCAGTAGCTTTTCTCTTGCGATGAAGAGCGACCCATGCTAATTTTGTTCACATACTTTCCCCTAGAGAGAATCAGCAATGCAAGACCAGCTTAAGTTCGTTGAATACGTTTCTTCAGACGCAGAAAGACTAATCAACCTCATTTCCAGCGAAGAGTGGCCGTTTCATGGCTCAGGGCGACCCGATCCGGAAAAAGTTCGAAAATGGGTTGCCGATGGCGACTTCGAAGGAGAAGACAACAAAACCTTCTGGATCTGTCTTCACGGCCAGGATAAACCGGTTGGTCTCATAGCCATTCACGAGTTAACCGATGATACGCCGATTTTTGATCTAAGACTCAGATCCTGCCAGCGCAACAAAAAGCTTGGGCCCCAGATTTTGAAATGGCTTGCTGGATATATTTTTACTCAAACCGACAAATTGCGGGTTGAAGGTCATACAAGAGCTGACAATCTGCCAATGCGCAAGGTGTTTCGCGCCTGCGGCTGGGTAAAAGAAGCGCACCATCGAAAATGCTGGCCCGACTCAAATGGTCAGCGTTTTGATGCCATAACCTATGCTGTCCTCAAGGAAGACTGGCAGAGCGGCACAACCACCCCGGTCAACTGGCACGACGAGTAAATGGGAAATTCCATATTGCGATGATTTTTTGCCTGGACGATGGAATTAATCTTTAATAGAGTTAGGAACCATTTATGGAATTAATCTGCCCAAAATGCAAAAAGGGAAAACTGATTGATGACTCAATCGAGAAGTTCCCTTCATCGATCGCCATGTTGGGAAATCTTTTCTTTATGGTCGGAATTCTTTTGGCGACATTGGATGCCGGTTTTAATCATTTTTGCTGTTTCCACTGCCGCAATCGGGTCATACTTTGGGAAAAAGAGCCCAATAAAAAAAGTGCTTTTCCTGCGGGTACGTCAAAAAGTTGCTTGAAAATGGCTGAAGAAATTCAGGAAACCGACCATAAAACTAATATCCCGGCGTAAGTATTAAATTCTGTTCGAGCAATAAATAAAAGGAAAGCACATGTATCTTGAAAAGCCAATCGCGACCGAGCGTCTTATTATTTCCGAGCATGTTGAAAGCGATCTGATTGCGATGCATGAGTTATTTTCAGATGATGTTGCCATGCATTTTCTCGACAACTTAAAAACGGAAACGATTGAAGAAACCAGGAAAAACCTGCAGGCAGCCATCGGAGAAATAAAAAAAGAACCGCGAAAGAAATATTATTTCAAGATAGAAAATACAAATAAAATTTATATTGGTGAGATCGGTTTTACTGTGAGAATTGATTGCCCCATCGGAAAAGTGGTAGATTTTGGTTACTTCATAAAACAGGATTACTGGAATAATGGAATAACATTTGAAGCCGCCAGAGCATTAATTAAATACGGATTTGAAAACCTGGGAATTGTCAAAATTGAAACCGGATGCATCAAAGAAAATTCGGGGTCGGAAAAGATAATGAAGAAACTCGGAATGAAACAGGAATCATGCAAAAAATGGCACGTTTTTCATGATGACCAATTAATGGATAGAGTAGAGTATGCGCTATTTAGAGATGATTATTTTCAACAACATCCTAATCGTTACGGAGAAAGAACCAATGACAGCAGAAAAACGAGATTTTGACAAAGAAGCGGCGGCCTGGGATGAAAAGCCGGCAAGAGTCAGACTGGCACAGTCGGTTGGCAACGCGATCAAAGAACAGGTTGAACTGAACTCACACATGAATTTACTGGATTTCGGCTGCGGAACCGGATTGCTGACCATGCAGCTGCTGCCCCATGTGGGCTCAGTTACCGGTGTAGACAGCTCAATGGGGATGCTGGAGCAGTTCAAGGCAAAATTCAGCGGGCCCGGTCACAGTCAGGTCAGCTGCTTGCCCCTCGATATCGAAAAAGGCGGGCAATTAACCGGAAAATTCGATCTGATTACCAGCAGCATGACTCTTCATCACATCAGAAACATTGAAAACCTGTTTAATCAGTTTTATCAGGCAACCACGCCGGGCGGACACCTTTGCATTGCTGACCTTGACAGCGAAGACGGCCAGTTTCACGGCGACAACACGGGAGTTTTTCATTTCGGTTTCGACCGCAATTCTCTGCGCGAAGTATTTGCCAGAGCAGGTTTTATCGATATCCATGATGTAACCGCCGCCGAGATGGAAAAAACTATCGATAATGAAGAAAAAAAATTCAGCATCTTTCTGATGACCGGCAGAAAACCGCTCTAAAACCAGCATCAATAAGGCATTTACAAATTTTCAAATTGACCTCTTGACATAGTTGCGTTTTTAAGCTAGTGTATTAGTAGAGTAGCACACCAAATCACGCAAACACTTTTATGACAGGAGGAAATTATGCGATCTATCATTATTAAAGACCTGAAACAGGCCATTTCAGGCATTCTGTTCGCAGTGGCCATCGCCCTGGCATTATTCATTCTTCATCGCGGCGACCGCGACGTGCTCTTCGGTATCAACTTCGGCATCATTGGCCCAATGTTCATGTGGATCATCACCCACGCGTCACTCAGTGATGAAAGAAACCGGGGCACCCTGCCCTTTCTCATGTCTCTGCCCCTGGAGCGCCGCAAAATCTGGCTGAGCAAGATGCTTGCGGGCCTTCTGAGCGGCATGGTCTGTTACCTTGCTCTCTATGCACTCTCGGTAATAGCTGGCATGCCTCTGATACCAAAGGATTATCGAATTCAGGATTTCAATATCGCCCCACTGGAAATGTTCGTCATCGCTCCGCTTCTTGCCTGGGCAACCGGAGTATTCACCACCGTTCTGCACCCGGTATTGTCGGCGGTTACCGTAATCGGTGCCACCGCTGCAATCGGCGTTCAGGGTTTCCGCTTCGATTCCATCACCAGATTCAACTGGATTCCCTTCTCTCTTTTTGCCATAATCATTTTCGTAACAATTTCATACAGACATTTTAAATGCCAGCCAAACGAAGGAAATCGCAAGTTCACGGTTTTCAGCCTGAAGCATTTTTCTGCCGCAATCCTCGTCTTTCTGCTGGCCGCCGCATCTTTGAACCAGCTTGCCGAGTATGCAAACCGAAATTGGAACCCGGTCAAAATAAAAGATTTCGGTTACCTGGGAAGCAAAAGTCGTTTTCTGATCGCTGGAAGAGTTTCAAGTTCGTGGTTTGATACCATTACCGATCCTGATTCGATCGATCACCGAATCTACGACCTGGAAAGCAAAAAGTTATTTGAAATCGGCTGCCGGGTTTTCAATTCTCTGGTTTTCGACCGGGAAAAGAAAAACTTAGCCTTCGACACCGACCTGGGAATATTTGCCCCAGGCAAAAACCAGCTAATTCTTCAATCGGTGGATACGGGTAAAAAAACCTGCGTTGATTCCCATTCCCGTCCCGTTGGTTTCACCGCGACAGGAAAACTGGTCTACCATAGCATCTCTCTCAAATCTCAACCAATGGCCAATGTCGACATTAATTTCTTTTTCAATCAGGCCAATGATTATTGCATCTCGCTTCGGGTGTTTGACCCCGCCAACGGAAACCGGTCATTAATAGCAACTTTCCCTGTCGAGACGGATTTCTGGGAATGGTGGAAATCTCCCTACAACGTAGCCATTGCCACCAACAAAGGTAAGGTCTGGTTCATCGATCTTGACAATTTGTCGATAAAAAAAATTGATCTGGGGCTGGAAAAGCGCAAAAACTATTATATGGGCGGCATGCCTCACCTTTCACTGCCCACAATTCGCTGCAACGAAAAGGGCGACTGGGACAACCCGACCTATTATACCTTCAGAGCCGACGGAAGCTTTTTCAAAATTTCGACTCCTGGCGGTCGTCTGATGGACGTAACTTCGAACGGAAGCGGCCTGATCCGCCGATATTCGGGGGGCAACCTCGACGCCGTCAGCCATACCTGCCTGATAAAAGCTGATGGAACGGAGCAGGAAATTAAATCCGCCTTCCCCATCATTTCCGATGCCTGCTTTTCAAAATCGGGCCGCTATCTGGCAGTCAAATCATGGAAAGCTGACAAAGACAAGAAAACTGAAAACATGCTGGAAATTTTCGACCTGGAAAACCCTGAAAAAACCTGGAAAATTGAAAACTGCTACCCGGTTCAGCTTAGCGCAACCGACGACGAATCTTTTATCTACAGCCATGGCTACCGGGCAATGCGGGTAAACCCTGAGACCTCTGGTAATCCAGAATTACTGTTCGATTACGAAAACCTTCTTGGAAGGAGGGACGAAAAATGATCAGAATCAATGAAAGCTCCCCAATACCGATCTACCTGCAGATTGTGGAAGAGGTCAGGCGCATGATTCTCAGCCGCACCCTCGAAACCGACGACCGTCTGCCTTCGATCCGCCAGATTGCCGGCGATCTGAAAGTTAACCCGAACACGGTTGCCAAAGCCTTTCAGGAACTGGAAACCCTGAATCTGATCTACTTCAAACGCGGCCAGGGAGCCTTCGTTGCCCCGATAGCCAAGGAGGACCAGAAAATGCAGATTATCGCTGACCTCAACACTAAACTCACCGAGATTGTTAAACTCGCCGTCGAAATGGGCCTTAAACCAGCTGAAATCAGCAACATATTCAAAAATGTACTTGAAACCGTCAGCCGACAGGAGGAAAACTGATATGATCAGATTCGAAAACATCAACATGAGCTACGACGAAAAGTCAGTTCTCGAAAATGTTTCGGCAATCATCGAACCAGGCAGCTCCGTATGCCTGCTCGGCCTCAACGGTGCCGGAAAAACCACCCTGCTTGAAATCCTCTACGGCCTCAAACAACCCGATTCAGGAAAAATTTCAATTCTCGATCTCGACCCACACAAAGACCTTGAAGAAATGCGGCAGAAAGTTATATTCGTCAGCGAAAACTGCCACCTCTACCCACAGATGAACGCCACCGACCTGCAGGCCTTCATGAAACCGATGTACAAGAAATGGAGCGACGAAATTTTCAAACAAAAAATTGAAAGCTTCAAAGTTGACCCAAAAACCAGAGTAAAAAACCTTAGCAAAGGCAGTAAGCATAAATTGATGCTCGCCCTCGCCCTGGCGGCTCAACCTGAAGTCATGATTCTCGACGAACCCCTGGCCGGCTTCGACCCTGCGGTGCGCGAAGAAGTAGTGCAAACCGTTATCAGCAGTCTGTGTGACCACAACATGACCATTCTTATTTCAACCCATCTGATCGACGAAGTGGCCAACGTCTGCGACAAGGTTCTCATTCTGCACGATCGTCATTTTGCCCTCGCAGAAAGCTCTGAGAACATCGAAAAAAATTGCCGACGCGTAATCGTCGAGCTTGAAGAAGAAATCAGCTTTGCACCCTCAGGCGAAAACATCGTCGGCTCTTCGATGCTCGGCAAACGTCTCGAACTGCTGATGAAAAACTGCTCTGACGAAATGGTGCCCGAGCAGCTCAAAGGCCTGAAAGTCAAAAGCTTCGGCATCGAAAAGCTCAGCCTTAAAGATCTTTTCCTTGGCCTGACCCGCAACTGATTGAGCCAAAAACCACAGCGCCCGGCAGGGTACACTGCCGGGCGCTGCTTTTTTCCTTCGGTGAGGCCTTTTTAATAAAATTCTCTAAAGAATTGGTTAACAAAACATCAACTGTGTCCGACAGGGTTGATGGATTTGTTTGCCTCCTTATTTTTTCAGTCCGGGTTTAACCCGGATTTTTTTTTGCCCGAAAATCGTTATTCTACAGGTTTTACACTGCTGAGAATTTCACCCAGATCTTTTTTCCAGAAAGCTTCC
>JBMOKV010000597.1:0-5914 GCA_049325495.1 Candidatus Rifleibacteriota bacterium
GTGGTTCTGATTACATCGATAATTTCAGGAATAGAATCGAAGTTCTTATTTTTGACTCTAATATTAACCAGAACCTGTGGCAATTTGCTCATTACCCCACTGAGTTCTTTGAGGCTGGCCCCGGTTTCCCGCATGATTTTGAGCAGGTAGCATGCAGTTAAAAGCCCATCGCCAGTGGTCGCATGGTCAGAAAGAATGATATGCCCCGACTGTTCACCACCAACAATGGTCTGTGTTTTCTGCATTTCTTCAAGAACATAGCGGTCGCCAACCCTGGTCTTGAAAACTTTGATATCGAGATTCTTCATCGCCAGATCAAGACCTAAATTGGCCATGACCGTGGTCACCAGAGAGTTACCCGGCAATTTTTCACGATCTTTCAGAAATTTTGCAGTAATCGCAAGAATAAAATCACCATCGATTACGTCGCCGTCACTTGAAATCGCAATAACCCGGTCAGCATCGCCATCAAAAGAGAACCCGACATCGAAATGCTCTTTTTTCATGACTTCTAGAATGGCAGAAATGCAGGTTGAGCCCACTCCCCGGTTTATGTTGATGCCATCAGGGTTAACACCGATTGCATCAACACTGTAACCGAGATCTGCGAAAAATTTAGGCGCCCAGCTTGCCGCAGAACCATTGGCACAGTCAAGAGCAATTTTCAGGCGGCGGGCTCCAACATTTTCGCCGGCAATCTTTCCAAGGTTTGAGAGCCAGAAAGCAACTGAATTTTCATCGGTGGTTATGCGCCCCACTTCTTCACCGGTAGGCAATTCAATTTTTTCTTTTGAAAGAAGATCCTGTTCGATGCCTTCTTCGATGCTATCACTGATTTTAAAACCATCGGCACCGAAAATTTTGATGCCATTGTCCTGGAAAGGATTGTGCGATGCGCTGATCATAACGCCACCCATGCCCTGTAACTCACGGGTGATGAATGCTACTGCCGGGGTAGGAACCACTCCAAGGAGCCTGGCTTCAGCACCGACCGATGCAATACCGGCTGCAACGGCATGCTCCAGCATGTCTCCGGAACGGCGGGTGTCTTTGCCGATGAAGAACGGGCGACCCTGCTTTTTGTGATTGAGCAGCAACTGTCTGGTTGCTGATTGTGCAATTCTGAAAGCCGTGCTTGCATCGAGAGGAAAGCGGTTGGCAAGTCCTCTAACTCCATCTGTCCCGAAAAGTTTGCCCATACGAAATACTCCTGAAAATTTTGTTTCGCGGTAAAGTATAACACATTTTCGCTAATCTGCCAGAAACCCGGCAATCGATTTTCAAATACCCTTGAAGGCTATCAACAAAAGTATTATAATTGTCGAAAAATACATGGGGTCTGTCTCATATTTCAATAATTGAGGCAGCCCCTATTTTCTCATCTTCAAAGCATAATTCACAGGTAAAAAATGTCTGGCAAGGAAAATGGTTTCGTAACCCTAAGGGGTTTCATCAACGGCATAATTCACTGGTTGAGCTTCAACGACGAAATTCATACCATCGTTGACCGGCTGAATCAGAAACTCGACGAACCGCCCATCAAACTGGCAAACCGTCACATCTCCCATCCCGGGGGCTTTGGGCGGGAATTCGGCCGGCGACGCCTGAGCATTGCCGAAGCCTATCTGATCATTGCCCGACATCACAGCCCCGAGCACGCGGATAACCGGCTGCAGGCTCTGCGAATCATGATTGAACAATCGTTGCATGCAAAAACGGTAACCATGCCGATTAATACTGCACGGGTGCAGATTCAGCTGATGAAAGACGCGGTAAAAGCGCAGGGCAACCGGCGCCATCAGATGGAATACATTGCCGACTTCGGCCTGGCATCATTTGGACACGAAGCCGTGATCAGATCTTATTTAAAAGATCTCGCGCTGGTAGAAGTTCCAGAAATTGCAAAACCGCTGAATAAACTTGATCTTGGCTGGGATGACCACGTTCACGATTCGGTTTCAGAAGGTCGAAAAACCCCAACCCAGGTGCTTCTCGATGCCTTTATCAAGGGAATGTCACGCATTACCCTTGTTTACAACAACATCGAAGAAGAAAGAATGATTCACGAAGCGATCAGTGCCGGGCAGATCCTCGGCATCGATGTCGAGATCGGCATTGAATTCAGCGTTGGCAAAGGCGGCAATCGCCGGCACTATATGTATGTTCCACCTCTGTTTTCGCGCAGTCGCGATTTTTTCAACTTTCTCGAAAAGCACCACGAGGAGCTTGAAGATTTCAGAGAAGGCCTTAAGAAAAACCAGGCAAGCCGTTATAAATCATTGCTTTCAGTCATCAAACAGTTCAATGACATACATCTGCCCAGATTGAACGAGGACTTTTCTCCCGAAAGCCCATGCTGGTTTCCTGCTTTAACCGAGGAAGAATTCAAAAAAGTGGTGGCCAGTGGTCAGGCTTCGCGCGAACATTTGAGTGAACTGCTCAAGGAGCGCTTCACCAAAGTATTTCACAAAAGAGTTCTGCTCTACAAAACCATGGTTGCCGCCGCCAAAGACCGCTTTAAAAGAGGCGTTTACAGTCAGTGGGAAATGGATGCGGTTAACAGCCGCTATGAGAGCGCACGAAACACTTTTGAAACGCTTTCAAGATCTGAGCTGGCAGGCAAATATCTGGCCACCCGCAGTTCGGTTGATTATGACAGTGTATTTGAAGATGAACTGCCGTTGCTTGACACTATAGCCAGACTCCCGGGGAAACTGGTGATGATTCACCCTCTGGAACTCGGTTTGAAAAGGGCAATCAAACATATAATTGAATTTGCCGGACATCTTACCCATGTTGAAACGATGAATCTGCGCGACAGCGCCTCAAGAAACCCTTCGGACATAATTTTGTTCAATAAATTCATCTTCTACCTGAACAACCGGCCAATAGAAGAAATTGCCGAATTTCTCGAGCAGAACGATATTCCCGGAGTTTCACAGGACCGACTGGAAAAAGCCAAAGCAGCCGCCAGTCAGCGCGGTATCATTCCGAACTGCGGCAGTGATTCTACCGGACGCAACAAGCTGATTCCCGGCATGGGTTTTGTCAGATCATCGCAAATCTGCCCAAAAATTAAAAAAGAATTTCTCGAAAAACATGTGGTACTTCCACAGCCAATTTCAACTCTTTATTTGAATAAAGGTCGCTGGACCAAGGAACTGCAGAACGACCACAACGGCGAACACGATACTATTGTCTGCATGGGCAAGCAGATTCCCATCCCTGGAAACAAGGTTGGCGACGAAGAAATCGTCGAACTTATCAACTTTTCCCGCTTCTGGCAATACATGAATCCAGAAATCAAGAATTTTCTTCGCCTTGCGGGTGGTTTCGTAGTCGCACTTTACTGGATGTTCATCATTCAATTTGACGGAGACCTTCTGGTTGGGACAGTATTTGCGACGATCTGGTTCTTCATCACATTTTTCCGAAATGTGCTGGTAGATCTGGTTGCCTCTTCAGGAACCGATTTCAAAAATTACAGCCTGAAAAACGTTAACTTTGACAACGCATACCAGTCTGTGTTCTGGACAGGCTTCAGCGTACCCATTCTCGGTCTGGTGAAAAACAATTTCGACTGGCTCTACCCGGGTCTGAAGGCGGGAGTTCTTTTTGAAAGCAGCAAATTTTTCTTTATCTGCCTGGCGAACGGCATCTATATTTCTACTCATAACACCCTGCGCAATTTCGACAAAAACGTAATTCGCGGCAACTTTTTCCGTTCGGTACTTTCATGGCCAGTGGTTACAGTTTTTTCACCAGTAGGAAATCTTTTCGGCATACCCAGCATCGTTCAGGCAAAATTCTGGTCCGATGTGGTAGCCGGGTTCATTGAAGGAAGCAACAAGTTCAGCAACCGGTTTGTGCTGCGCAAGCGCGACCTTACCGAAATTTTGCCACGACTTCATTCAGAAGATCGCGAAGAGAGAATTACCGCCATGCTGGACGTTCTGTATGTCTGGTCAAGAGCCCCGCGGGGAAAAACCTGTCTGCGCCTGCTTCTGCTTAACCAGCCCTCTATAGGCGAACGAATCTGGCGACGGCGCCGTGAAACCCGTGATGAAATTGAAGCCCGGGCATTGAAATTCCGCAATTATTTCAAGCGATTGCTTGAAATGTTCAGTAACCCCGGAATGCTCAACATCCTCACCGATTTTGCCCTAAAGCACTTTGATGGCCGCGATGCTGTAGAGCTGACGGCCTTAATCGGCGAAGAAGCCGAAGATTTTCTCGCCTGGCTGAAAGACCTGAATCGGCATTTTCCACAGGTCGACCAGGCGGTAAGACCGGTAGCCTGAAAGCTTATTTTTTTAAAGCCCCGACCGCCTTCATTATTGCTTCAACTTCTGAAAACTCTTCGTCTGAAGCTGATAAGAAAGTTTGAGACCCGGCCGGAAGATCACCTTCCTTGATGCCGATAAGCGCCTGCTGAAAGCTTTCCCGAAGATTAATCGGGCAGTCCTGCCGGCAGATAATTACGTCTGAGGGTATTTCTTCAGTCTTTGCCAGAATGATGATTTTTTTATCGAGATCTTTGACAGTTGAAGATTTTAAAGTTTGTTCAAGACAGACACCGGCATCGACTTTTCCGTTAAGAACGGCCTGCAGCACGTTGTCGTGACTTTTGAGAAATCTTGAGGTCTTTGAATTAACCTTTATCTTCAGGCTTTTAAGAAGATACATCGGGTAAATGAAACCACTCGCCGACTCGGGGTCAACAAAACCGACACTGCTTCCCTGAAGATCTTCCAGACCCTGAACTCTTCCTTTGGCTGGGGCGATAAAAACTCCGCGATAAGAAGTCTCCTTACCAAATTTGGCTTTGGCAATCGCCATCAGATTTTTTTCATCACGATGCTTGATATAGGCGGTCGGCCCAACCCATGCAAAATCAAGGTTGCCGCGCGACAGAGCTTCGATGATACTGGCATAGCTGGTACCACTCGAAAACAGTCGAACTTCTTTCGTACCGGTTTTCTTTTTCAGGGTTCGCAGCAACGGAACTGCCTTTTTCATCATCTCACGAATGCTCATATAAGGAATTCGCCCGACTCTTACCGACTTTTCCTCCAGTTTAATCGGGGGCAACGGCTCAATTTTTGGTTTTTCCGGTTCAGGAGCAGGCTGTGGCTCGACTTCTTCCTCGCCATAGCTTTCATAGCCCTGACTTTCATAATCATAGCTGCCCTGATCATCATAATAACCCGATGATTCACCGCTGCTTCCTTCGTCGTAGTAGCTTTCACCACTGGAAAAATCGCCGTAATTCGCTTCAGAATCATAGTATCCTGCGGAGGAATCATCGGAAAAATAATCTTCATGAACTTCATTGGAGTCATTACTTGGAAAGTCGGGATTTTCGGCAGCAAAACACGACATGGCCGCCATCAGGAAACAAATCACCACCATATATTTTAGCCTGAACGGCTTCACTGTTTTATTCATATTTGCCTCCAAAGGTTTTCCGGATTCTGGTTGAACCGAATTTTAACACAATTTCAAGAGATTGATTCAAGACATTTCAGTAAAAATTCATTCGAAATGGCATTCTATGATGCGCTCAACAAAAGGCAGTGCCGCCAATTGGGAAAGAATTCGGCGAAAGTCTTTGTGGCCGGTCTCGCCGACACAGAGGCATTGCCCTTCACCTGCGCCAATTCTGCCTCTGGATCCGGGCATGAATTGAATTCCGGGGTCAATTTCTTTGACCCGGCGCCGGCTTTCTTCATTATCAGGAATGCTAAACTCGTAGCTGAGCGAAACTTTGCCGGATTGTGAGCCGCGCAATCCACTTGAATCCAGCAATGAAAGGTCGAACTCAATCTTTTTTCCATTCACCGAAATCGTCTGGTCAGGCTTTTCACCGCATCCCGTCAAAAAAGTGACCAGCAGGAATGAAATTATCAAAGCT
>JBMOKV010000598.1:0-43084 GCA_049325495.1 Candidatus Rifleibacteriota bacterium
AAAACCAGCATATCGATTCAGATGACGCCGATGAATTCAATCTGCAGAACAGCAAATCTTCAGCCCATTGCCGAATAGACAATTTTTTCGATCATTCCTGTGCCCCGAATTGCCGCATTGAAATTTACCGGGATTTTGTTTTTCTCCGCCTCATCAAGCCGGTCAAAGCTGGTGAGAGCCTTTCTTTCAATTATCTGACCACTGAATGGGAAATGTTTTCGCCTTTTTCATGCTATTGCGGTGTGGAAAACTGTTTCGGTCATGTCAGAGGCTTTCGTTTTTTGTCGCTCGATCAGAAGCGCTCTCTCAGACATCTGCTTTCGCCATTTCTTCTTGATAAGCTGGTTGAAGAAGAAACTGTACAAAATAAATAGAGCCTGCTTCGGCAATTTCATCATCAACTTCAATTAAATACCCGCATTTTGGGTTACTCTGCTTGTTTTTCCGGCGTCTGATCAGCTTCCTGAGACATTAGTGAAACGAGAGCCCCGAAAATTCTACCGGGCATTTTCGGCAAAAAGTGCTGCCGAAATCTGAAATTTTTTGCCTGTTGCTTTGCGGTTGAGAATTTAAGTGTGTGGTGAAGATTTTAGACAGAATTAACCTATTAGCATTGGATTTTACTTAATTTTGCTTGGCAGACAGTTTTCATCAATTTGTTGAAATGTTGGGACTGTGATATCTGTACCCTGCATTTTCTGGCGAAAATGTATCAACTGTTGGTCGTTGCTGGCAAAAGCGAGCAAGAGCGATGGTCGGGCAAATCGTTAAATAAATCGAGGTTCCATCAACATGGCCATTCAGATCTACGAAAAAGAATTCCACATTCCCCCTTCAACCCCAGATTCGTCTTTATTGGTACACATTCGAAAATGTGTCGAAAACAAGCTCTCAGCCGATGAAATTCCCGTTCGCTTTACCGTCATTGAATCGGGTCCTTCCGGCTATTCCTGTGAACTTGGCCTGGTCGTAGCAGACGAAAAAGAGCTTCCGAAACGCCCGCGCTCTATCTTTGAAGTTCGGCCTCGCGCCTGGGAATCGGGAGATTCTTTCTGCGCCGCCATGATCATTCCTACCGGGGTTGACTGCGAAGTCGGCGGTGACGCCGGTGACGCCGGCCCGGCTGCCCGATTGCTTGCCTCGTGCTGCGATCGGCTGATTCTGCACCCGAACGTGGTAAATGCCTCTGACATAAACGAATTGCCCGAAAACTCTCTCTATGTCGAAGGAAGCGTGCTGTCGAAGATCATGATGGGAACCGCCGGCGTGCTGCCAGTAAGATCCAATCGAATTCTGCTGATTATCGACGATCATAAAGACAAGAACATTACCGACAGTTATATCAACACCTTTTCTGCTGCCAGAGCTACCTGGGGCATGCGTGGTGCCGGAGTGGTGGCCCTGAACCCGACTTTTTATTCAAGGCTGGAAATAGCCCCCAGTGGCCGCGCTTCTGGGCGTATCGAAGAGTTCGGCTATGTTCTGCAGGCGCTGGAGAAGCACCGCGGCGAGTATGATGCGGTTGCCATCGCCTCAGTCATGGATTCAGAAGAAGGCAAGGGTCTGATCAAAAAGTATTATGAAACCGAAATGCTCAACCCGTGGGGGGGACTCGAAGCGATGCTGACCCACACTACTTCGCTGTTTCTTGATCTGCCTTCGGCCCATTCGCCAATGGTTGAAGACACTTCGGTTTACGATCTTGGAGTTGGGGTAGTTGACGAGCGAAAAGCTGCCGAGCTGGTTTCAACCACCTATCTGCACTGCATTCTCAAGGGTCTGCACCGCAGCCCGCGCATCATTACCGATCCTGAAGTCATGAAAAGCCCTGAAGTCGTGAAAGCGGAAAACGTTGCCTGTCTGGTTCAGCCCGCCGGCTGCCTCGGGCTGCCTACTCTTGCTGCCCTCGAGCAGGGAATTCCGGTCATAGCAGTGCGCGGCAACACCAATATCATGAAAAACGACCTGCGCACTTTGTCTTTCCGCTCTGATAAGTATTTTGAAGTGGAAAACTATCTCGAAGCAGCCGGGCTGATGTCGGCGCTGCGAGCCGGCGTTGACCCTGCAACCGTCTATCGGCCAATTTCCAAAACCATCGTTGACAGAAAGGCCTGATCAGACATGAAGATCTGCGTTCTGCAAAGCTCTTTTCAAGATTCAGAAGTTGAAACCAAAGATTACGACGAGGCCTTTGACCCGACTCCTTATTTGAAAGCCCACCAGGTCGAAGTTCATCCGATCAACAAAAAATCGGCGGTCAGGCAGGTCACCGAGCTGACCAAAAAGGGGTTTGACGTATTTTTCAATCTGTGCGACGGCGCCTGGGATGAAGACCGGGCCGGCGTCGAAGTGGTGCAGACGCTTGAGCGGGCCAATGTGGCTTTTACCGGCTCTGATTCTTATTTCTACGAGCCTCCCAGAGAGCACATGAAACTTGGGTGCTATCAGTGCGGCATCAAAAGCCCGCTGTTTGTCATGGCCGCCGATGCCGATGAAGTTGAAGAAGCGGTGCAGAATCTTTCTTTTCCCATGATTGTCAAACACCCCAGCGGCTATAACAGTGTCGGAATCACGCGAGAGAGCTTGGTCAATACTTCTGAGCAGCTGCGTGAACAGTCGTTGAAAATGATCAGCCGTTTTGGCCGTGCCCTG
Source organism: Candidatus Rifleibacteriota bacterium (assembly GCA_049325495.1). Classification (GTDB taxonomy): domain Bacteria; phylum Muiribacteriota; class Ozemobacteria; order Ozemobacterales; family Ozemobacteraceae; genus DYKG01. The sequence goes on from JBMOKV010000598.1 coordinate 2,653, forward strand.
ATCGAAGAATTCATCGCGGGGCGTGAATTTACCGCTCTGGTTGCCGAAAACCCCGATGATGAGAAGAATCCGGTGGTTTTTCAGCCCTGCGAAGTCACTTTTCCTGAAGGTGAGACGTTCAAGCATTTCGATCTGAAATGGGTCACCTATCATAAAAACGCTTTCGTGATGGTTGATGACCATGAACTGGCCGAGCGCATCAAGGATGTGTGCCGTCGGTATTTCGTGGCGATGAAGGGCCGTGGCTACGGTCGCTGCGACTTGCGCATGAATGAAGCGGGTGAATTGTACATGCTCGAAGTCAACCCGAACTGCTCGCTTTTTTACCCGCTCGACGACCCGGGCAGCGGTGACTTTATTCTGATGAATGATCCGATCGGCCATCAGGGCTTTGTTGAGCTGCTTCTGCGGTCTGCTTTCAAGAAGAAACGCCCGCTGCCAAAATACAGGGTGCGCTCGAACCGCAATGGCTATTTTGGCATTTTCGCCCAGCAGAATATCAGTGCCGGCGAAATCATTTATCGCAATGAAGAAGCGCCCCACATTCTTGCGAGTAAAAGCCACGTAATGAAAAACTGGGATGCGGAAGGGTTACGCGATTTCGCTCAGTTTGCCTACCCGCTCAGCGAAGATGTTTTCGTGCTCTGGAGCGATGACCCGATGCAATGGAAGCCGATCAATCATTCCTGTGACCCCAATTCCTGGGTTACCGGCCTTGATCTGACCGCCCGCCGTGATATTCGCAAAGGCGAAGAGATTACCATCGATTATGCGACCTTCTGCAACGAAACAATGGAAGAATTCAACTGCGGATGCGGTTCACCCAATTGTCGCGGCGTGATTTCCGGCAAAGACCATGAAAAGCCGTTTCTCGACCTTTACGGTGAGCATGTTTCTGATTTCGTTCGGCTTAAACGTCGCAAGGTCTGATGACTGAGCCGTTGCGTCATTACACCAGGGTTAAGGCAAAGTGTCTGGCCTGTGATCTGCATTTTATTGTCTGTACCTGGTATCCTGAAAAGCATACCCGACAATCTTTGTTTTGTCCTCAATGCGGACAGCATGAAGGAGCTTTCGAACTCTGGAAGCAGCGGGTCGAAGGTTTCATTTTTCAGGAGGTTCCCGGCGAGCGGGATTCGTCAGAGTGAAAGAGAAAACTACCGCCCTTATTCTGCTTGGTTTTCTTCTTTTGCTCGATGTTCCCGGTTTGATCTGGCTGCTGTGGCCTTCTGCCAGCGGCGATGAAGAGGCGATAAAGATCGTCTGCGTGGTTTTTGTCGGCGGTTTCGTCAATTTTTTCACCGGTCTGGCAGGCTGGCGTGAACTTAGGAAAATACGTGATATCTGGGGCGTTTTCGAGCTGTGGCTGTCTCGCTTTTTCGTGGCCTGTCTGCTCTGGATGCCGGTGCTTTTCGCAGTCGTCTATGTGAAGCAGTTGCTTATTCCAATTTGAGATTGATGAATCTCAGATGAATTTTCTTTCGTGATGCTCGGACTGGCTTGGGTCATCAGGCTCTTTGTTCAGATGGTTTACCAGAATTGAACAGGTAATGTCGCCGGAAATATTGACTGAAGTGCGAATCATATCAAAAATTCTGTCGGTAGCGATATACAGCGGAAGAATTTCAAGGGGAACGCCGGCAGCCACCAGCACCGAAATTGTTAAGACGCTTGGGCCGGGAACGCCGGCGGCTCCGATTGAACCTATCGTTGCAGTGAGAATGATTGCCATGACCGCGCCTGCGGTCAGCTCGATTCCGTAAAACTGCAGCCCGAAAATGGCATACATGCCAAAATTTATTGCGCTGCCATCCATGTTTACCGTGGCACCGAGGGGTAGAACAAAACTCGAAATCTGGGGCCTGACATTAAATTCTTCTTCTGCTGTTTCCATGCTGGTCGGCAACGTAACCAGGCTGCTTGAGGTGGTAAAAGAAACGAGCAGCGCTCTTTCCATGCCTTGAATGAATCTGAGTGGTGAAAGGCCGGTAAAGATTTTGAGAACACCGCAATAGACGACAAAGAACTGAATCAGGCAGCTTAGAATAAAAACCAGCAGCAGTTTCAGCAGCATATATACGGTGGTGAAGCCATAAACGCCGACCGTAACGGCCATCAGGGCAAAAACTCCGAGAGGTGCCGTCCACATTATGATGTTGATCATCTTGATGAATGCCAGATTCAGGCCTTCGAGAACGGCAGTGACCGGCAATTTTTTGTCTTTCTCGAGTGAAGCCAGGCAAAGGCCGAGAAAAATGGCGAAAAATATGATCTGCAGCATGTTGGTGCGGGATAATGCATCGAGAGGGTTCTGGGGAATGATGAAAAGAACGGCATTGATCACTGCTTTGAATTTTTCTGAAAAGCTTCCGCTGAGGGCTTTCAGGGGCTGTTCTGAAGTATTGCTGTCGGAAACGCTGTGGGTTTGCGTGACTTTGGCAAGCTTATCGCGGTCAATCCCGGTTCCCGGTTGAAAAGCCACTCCGAGTAGAATTGCAATTACTATGGCCAATACGGTGGTGACCATGTAAAAACTGAACGCATGCAGGCCAATTTTGCCGGCTTTTTTCACATCATCGAGGCTGGCTGCTCCCAGAGTTATTGACAGAAAAACCAGCGGCACGATAACCATCTTGATGAGATTCATGAACAGGTCACCGAAAGGTTCGAGAATACCGGCGCTTTCACCAACCAGCCAGCCGACCAGAATTCCCAGAGCGGTTGCCAGCGTTATGTAAAAAGTGAGCCCCTGACGGCGAAAAAAATCTTTCATGGTCAGTCCTTCCCTGGAGCAGTTTTTTTGATTATAGCACACCGGATGCTCTGTGTAAAAATTCAAACGAAAATTTAAAAAATGTTATTCAAAAGCGCACTAAAAATTTACCGGAATTCATCTCAAGATTAATAAACGTCATGCCTGCGAAGGCAGGCATCCAGGATACTTTGAACTGGATTCCCGTCTGCGGGGAATGACAAGAACGTCATGCCGGCGTAGACATGAATTCAATCAGCATTTCAAACATGCATTCGAGGAAATTTTGAGATGTTTTCTTCACGTGAAGAATTCAATGAGCTTTTGTATAGAATGGCAAAAATGATTCTGGAATTTTTTGACAAATAAATGCTAGACTGTACCGAAAGAAAGTTTTTTAGATTCAATGGGCTTTTCTGGAGGAAAACAAATGCGCAAACCGATCATGCTTCTTGGCTTTCTGCTTTTCGCCGCTTCCTGTATCTTCGCCGGGCCGGTAAACCCTTCGGATATTGATTCCCGGGCAGTCTGGTATGGCCACATAGATATGGAAAGCATTATGAATTTGCCTTTGGTTAAGGATTTTCACAAGTCATCCATGAAAAAACAACCGAAGAATCTCTTTAACCAGATGTGTCACAAGCTTGGAATGCAGCTGATGGGGGAATTCCTCAGCGCCACCATGTATGCGACTCAGTATGAGGGTGAGTTTGGCGTGGTTCTTCTGAAATTCAGAAATGATCTGCCCAAAGAAAACCTTCACGCCATTTTTGCCCAGAAATATCCACAGCGCAAAGAGAGCCTGATTGGCAACCGCAGCGTTTTCACCTGGCAGATGTGCTTTGGTCGCAAACAAAAGGAAGTTTCAGGATGTTTCGTAAATGATCGGCAGATTCTAATTGGCGCTGATCTCGGCCACGTAGAAAGGGCACTTGAAGTGCTCGACCAGAAGCGCCCGTCAATGCCTGCCCATCATCCTCTGATGAAGGGTTTGACGCCGGGCATTCTTTTTGTGTCGCGTGCCATCGACGTTCCTGCCGCCTATCAGTTTTCAACCTTTTGTCCGGTTCTGCGACACAGTCGTGAAGCCTTTGCCCGCTGGACCTGTATTGACGGCATTATTCGAGGGCGCTACGAATTTCAGGTAATTGACCGGGAAAAAGCCGAACTTTATCACCATGCGGTCGAAGGCATGAAAGCCATGTTTGCTTTGAGGTTCAGCGACTTTGATAAAGTATTGCCTCTGTTGAATGGTTTTTCCAGCATTCAGGCCGGCAAGTCGGTAATATTGTCCTGGGAAGGTTCATCTGACCAGATAAAAACCGCCGTCGATCAGATTAAGGAACGGCGCAGGCAGATACGCAAAATTCGCCGCGAATTCAACGAAAAGTAGTGTTTTTTTACAAAATTCAGATCCAATATTGGCAGGTACTATAATTTCACGGGTCTGGAATCGGTCTTGGCGCGATGAAGCAAAAATGCAGATTCAGGCTTTGTTCTGAATAAAATGGGTTAAAAGCAGCAGAGAGCATGTATGACAGTTGAAAATAATGACGTTTCGATGAGATCAGATTTGAATGCAGATTCAGGCAATGCCTTGAAGATTGTTAAGTGTTTGTTGAGCCAGCAGAAAGTCGGGGTTCTGGCGACGGTTAATGCTGAAGGTCGGCCCCATACTTCAATCGTAGGTTTCGCTGCTTCTGAAGATCTTAAAAATCTTTATTTCGGAACTCCCCGGGCAACCCTGAAATTTCGAAACCTTCTTGTGAATGCCAATGTTTCACTGTTGATCGATAATCGCCAGAATCTCAGTACCGACTTCGGCGAAGCCGCCGCCTTAACCTGCAGCGGCTGTGCATCGTGCTCCGGTGAAGAACCTGATCAAAATGGCCTTAGACTCCTTTTGGAAAAACACCCCGAGCTTGCAGGCTTTTTTCATTCGCCAACCTGCAGAATAGTCAGAATTGCCATTAGCAGATACAACCTGGTATTGAAATTCCAGGAAGTCACTGAGATTTGCATGAATTCAACAGAATGACGCTAATCTATTCTTTCGCCAATCTTGAAGCCGATCAGCAAGGCCTTGTTTTATCGAGCATCTTGATGCCGTTGCTGACCAGTTCTACCAGCTTCAGGTCATTCAAATGTTTAATTTGATGCCATTCGCAGCGGTCGGTGGTTCCTGAGGCTTCATGTCTGAGTTCACCGCCGATAACCCTGGTGCGGTAAATAATTCTGATGCCGTGAAAATCCTCGTAATCTCTTTCGATGAAAAGGTTGTCGATGCCTGCAACACCTTCAGGCCTGACAATCAGGCCCGTTTCTTCTTCAACCTCACGAACGACGGCGGCCTCTGGGCTTTCGCCGAATTCAAGGCCACCGCCGGGCAAGGTCCAGCTTCCTTCCCATTCCGGAATTTCTTTCGAAAGTCGGCAGAGCAGAATTTTCCCGGCATCGAGAATGAGAGCGTAGGCAGAGATGCGTAATCTCTGGGTTTTCACCCGAAATTAATTTGCTGCCATTTCGGCGTATTTGCGATAGAAAGCGGCCCGTTCAGCTGCATCAGGAATCTCTTTGCGCGGAACGACGACCACATTGGGGCCCTGCGGTTTGGCGAAAGACTGTTCCATGAACATTTTAACGATTGCCGGTGGAACCGGGTAGAGAATGTCGAAGGGGTCCTGTTCGGCTTTGCCTTCGCGGATTGCTTTGGTGCGTTCCATGGTTCTCTGGGTGTTGGTCTGAATCAGGTCGAGAATCTTGCAGACATTGCCGCTCAGACCGGTTCGATCGACTTTATCCAAAGTGGTGGCCCAGAGGTTGATTGATTTCAGCTCGTTGACTTCGCTGCTGGTAAGGCTTACTGTCGGTTCAAAATATACCAGTTTCATGCTGTACGGAATTCCGGCATACAGCGGGTCAGGGTTTTCCATGGTGATTGGTGAGCGGTATTCCATGTCGGTATTTACGCCGTTGTAGAACACGCTGTAGCCGCGTCCGATATAAAGGTCGGTCATGCGGTTAACGACAAACCATGCCAGCGTGCTTTCCCAGGGGGTGAAGCAGGGGCCGTATTCGTTGAAAAGCATGTATCTGATGTTGTCGCATGAGGCATTCACCACATTGCCCAGTTCGTGATAGAAGGTCGATTTTCCGCAACCTGCAGCGCCGATGGGAATGATCAGCTTGGGTTTGGCAGAAGTGAGCGTGGCTTTGTTCCAGTTTTTGTTTTCTTTCAAGGAAGCGGCAATAAAGGCTTCCATATGCTCTTCACCCTTTTTGAGCAGGGTGTCAAGATTCTGTTCGGTTACCTGGGCGATCAGAATTGCCAGGTAGGTGTTGATTACATGATAAGGGCTGAGTTTGAAGCAGAAATCGTATTTTGCAAGATCGGCAACCGCTTTGTCGAAATTGGGTTCGGCTTTGATCAGATACTTCTTTTCCTGGGCATTGATTGCAAAAATCGGCCCGTTATACATGTTTTTGGCTTCTTTAAGCAGCTCTTTCGTGTCGCCTTCGGCTTCGACAGCCTTAAGAATGTTGGCTATACAAATGGTGATGTCTTTTTTCCAGATAATGTGATCGTCGCTTTTGATGATCTGAGCGAGACCCGGCAGATTGTATTTATCTGCGATCTGTCCGAAAATCTTTCTGGTTCCATTGTTGGTGGTCATTTATATTCCCTTTCATGTTAAAAGCTGCTGATCATGAACCTTTTATTTTGACCGGAGATCTGTTTCCGAATCAAAATTCAGGCCGGTAAATTTTTTTTCAGTAAATAGGCTAATGTACGAGGGGCTAACAATTCAACAGAATAATTTGTATTATCTGGCAGTAAATTTTTATCGACCCGAAAAAACGAAAAAGAAAATCCCGGGATCACGCGCCTTCGGCGTTTTCCCGGGACTTTTAATTTCTTAAGAACTGCGAGATTATTGATCCAGCAGATGGCATTCGGTAAGAACGAACTGCCAGCCATCGAGTCCTTCGATTTTCATCGCTTTAATGGTGGTGTTGGCTTTGAACAGGCCACATTTGTGAATTCCGTTAACGAATGGGTGGAAAAAGCCAAGCAACTTGCCTTCTTTTTCGGCTTCCGGGGTGACCATGATCGTTACCTGTTTTGCGTTTTTCTGAATGAATTCAAAAGCTTCTTTTACTTCATTGTCTTCGCCATTTTCCGACAGGGTCGGTTCGCTAATGTTGACGATTTCGGCGATCATGTGGGTTACCCGATGGTTTCCGTCTATTTTGCCCAGAGTCAGGTCGAGAATTCTTACCTGAGCCTTGAATTGTGGAACCGATGCTGAAAAATCTGCCAAGCTGTCAGAAGCCCAGGCGCCCTGAGCAAAAACAAGAATCATAATGATTGCCAAAAAGCTTCTGGTCAGTTTCTTCAAATTCATGGTTTTCTCCCGATGCAAAATTTGTCTGATTCTGAGCAATAACCATGCCATTTCTTTTGTTTTATCTGAATGTTGATTCTGGGCGGGTGATTGGACTTTGGCAAATTCACTGGAAGCAGGCTTTGCTTTTTTTTTGGCAGTTGCGGGCTGAAAAACAGGCAGGTCTTTTCGTCTGTGACTATTTCAAAGAAATTACGGTTAACATGTGGCTTTTAATCGATTGAAAAATGATCTATAGTATTGCTTAACTTTTTCTGACACTTGAATCTTAAGCCGGATAAGTCAGTTGTCTGGCCAAGGGGAGATTGAGATGAAACGAATTCATGCATTATTGTTGGTCAGCATCCTTTTCCTTTCCAGTTTTCTCAATGCTAATATTCTGCTTGCCGTTGACCTGTCAGCGGAGGGGATGGAATACATCGAGGTTCGCAATGAAAAGGGCGAACGCGTTAAGTTTTCCAGATTGATCATGGGCACCGACCATCTGGCCCAGGAAGACTGGTACGGACCAAATTCCAGGAAAATTACCGAAGAAAGCATAAATCGCGTGCTCGATGAGGCTGCCCGCCTGGGAATCAACCTTTTCGACACTTCTCCGATTTACGTTGGTGATATCGAATACAAACTGGGCAAATGGCTTGAATCATATCGACAGAGAAACCCGGGCAAAAGGCTTTTTACGCTTTCGAAAGGCGGCTTCCCCTTCGATCTTTACTGGTCAAAAGAACTGCCGGCTGGTGAAAATTCGTTTTGTCTGCAGGAAATGCTCAAGGCAAAGGGAATGATGGCCGAAGGCTACACTGCTTTACCCAATGCCCCCAACGGCACCTATGCCAGCCGCCTGTTTGGCAGCAAAGAGCAGATAATCAACCGGGTCAGCGAAGAGCTGGGTCATACCCTGAAAAATCTCAGAAGCAACCCGACGGTTTATCTGATGCACAGAGATGACGGTGATTTCATAAACTTCGAACCGATTAAAAGAAGCCAGAATTCCGTTAAAACCATAATGGATGCTTTGAGTTCTGATGAAATCCGAAAAAAATACACGTTCCTCGGCTGGTCGAACTGGAAACCTCACAGAATTACCAGATCACTGGCTCTGGCAAGCAAGCAATCAGTACTGGCAAAACCGGTGTTCAACAGCCCCTATTTCTCGCTGTTCGAAATGTCTGAACGGGCCATTCATGCCGGTGGTGTTCAGGTTACCCATGAAGATATGATGGATAAAAATTTTCTTAAGGGTATCAAGATTATGCCCTATTCGCCACTGGGAGGCGTCAGTATTCTAGACCGGCCCGAACCCTGCTGGGACAACGCCAGAAAAGATGCGAGAAGAAGATACGCTCAGGGCGACCCCTACTGGAAAAATGTCTATCATTCAATTTTCACATGTGCCAATGAAGAGAGATACAACCGGCTTGTTCGCTTTACCAAAGAGTTTAACGACAAGCACAAAACATACTATACGATCGATCAGATGGCTAACGCTTATGCGCTGGCCCATGAAAGAACCGATTTTCTTGTAATCGGCCCGATAACCGTTGAACAGCTCAGAAGAACCGTTGCTTCACTGAAACTGTCGAAAATGCTTTCAAAAGAAGATTTGGATTTTCTCTACTACGGAAATGAATAATCAGATCTTTATTTAATTTGAAATCTTAAAGCTTGATTGCTGTTAATTTACCGCAATTCAATCACGACCTCTGCGGATGTGCTGTGAGCGGTAGACCACTCTATGCATCGGAGAATTGTTTGAATATAATTCAAAAGCTGGGGAGAGGAACAAAAGTTAAACATTAACTTAACTAAAAGTTCGTTTGAGTGTCAGGATTTTTGGGGAGAAAATATGACGGTTCAGGAACATAAAGCGTTCAGACAGATTCTTGTAAACAATGAAGACCAGAGAATTTCTGCCTGTGAGAGAATTTTGAAAGCCCACGGAATTGATACTCCGGTATGGGCGGTGAGAAGAATATACCAGAATATCATTGACAGGCCGAAGGGTACTCCCCGAAAAGAGCTTGCGGCATCATGGGAAAAGGCTCAGCATGAGCTGGTAAAGTTCATCGAAAATTTTGGGAAAAAACCGGATTATCTACTAATGACCCGGGAGGAATTAAGCGAATGCCTTCTTGATGCATGCTTCACTCTGACAACTGACCCACTTTTTTCACGGATTAGCGAAATTATAAGAGCTGGAGCTGATGTAAAATTCAGAGATTCTTTGGGAAATTTGGCATTCAGATACCTGGTTGTCAGATTTGACTCGAGTCAAAGCGATGAGTTCGGTAATACTGTTCTTAAGCTCAGGCCGATCGTTACAGAAGAGCTTTTGCGGGTTTTTCTTGAAGCGGGACTTGATATTAACGAGCCGTGCGAGTACCACGGAAAAAAATCCACGTTCTGGATTTCTCTGGCAGGAACGGCAAGCTTAAACAGTCTGAAAATGATGATAGAGTACGGCGCAAGAATAAATGATCTTGATTCCAACGGGCATAATGCTTTGATGGAATGTCGTTCAGGTTCAGCGAATCCAGATTGTATAAAGCTTCTTCTTGCTAATGATGCAGAATCTAATATCCAAAGCCCTCCCATTGACCCAGGGCTTCATCTCCAGGTCATTATCAGAGGTAACGGTGAAAAAATCCAAAAAATGATTGAAAACGGCTCCGACGTCAATTTTGCTGATAATGAAGGAAATACGGCATTACATTCATATGCGAACAGTAATATAGATCCCGGCATTTTGAATATTCTTCTGGAAAACGGCTCCGACGTTAACGCCAGAAACAACGATGGCAATTCGCCTTTGCATATCGCTGCTGACAGAATTATGGCTTTTGATACTCTGAAAGTACTTATTGAAAATGAAGCAGATGTAAATTCTCGAAACAATAAAGGCAATACTCCGTTGCATATTGCAGCGTTGCAAATTGACTATGACACTTCATCCAACGTCGAATTTCTGCTTGAAAATGGTGCTGATCCAGATCTGAAAAATTCAAGTGGAAAAACACCGCTGATGTTGGCCGCTGAACGCAACAGAGAGATAGTTGTGCAGGCTTTGATAAAACACGGCGCCGACAAGCATTTAACTGACGCAAAAGGTTTTACTGCGTTTGATATTGCAATTTCGGCAGGTTTCCCTGGCCTCGCGGGTATAATTGAATCAAAAGATAAAGCCGAAATCGCTTTTGAACAGACCGATGAAGGTAAAGCCCTGAAAAAAATCAAGAACGAGATAATTTCAAAACTCAAGGCTGGTTTTATATTCGAGACCGGTGATAAAGAAAGTCATGGCAGATTGTCATGGGTTCTTTCACCCGTTTCTCCGGGTTATCGCTATTTTATCAGCGACCTGGGCGGTTCATCTTTCCACCGGATTTCTTCAGACGAGGAGGCACTGGATCTAATTTTTTCACGAACCAGAAGAGGATGGGGAGTTGAAAGTGAAAAATCGGTCTATGAAAATGCTCTGGCGAGACTTAAGCCAGGCACAGATGCCAATAATTCGGCTAAATGAAGGTCTTGCGAGGAAGGTGAAGAAAGTCCGGTTGGCTGGAGACATCTTCCTGTTAACAGATTTAATTATTTTTTTAAATAAAAATTATTTGATTGTTTCATCTACTGTTTCTCCATCTTCCTAGAATCTTTTTTCGCCCCCACCATTCCCATTTCTTTACAGGCCTTTTCTTCCGCTTCTGATGCCTTCAAGAAGCGCAAAGGTTGTGAGATATGCCAAAAATGGTTTTTCATTATTATTTTCCATGGATTTTGTTTTCGATTTATGACAGAATGAAAAAAACACACTTTTTCCGGGGAACGCAATGTACAAAAAAACAGTCAGACACGTTTTGATTACAGCAGTTTTTCTTACTTTCTTTTTGCAGCTTTTCATAACTGTTCCGGCCTATTGTACAGAAGATCATGATCGGTTGCAGAATATCCTGGAAAGACTGGTCAACAGAAAAAGCGCAAGAGAAAAAGAAGCCGCCAGATTAGGCCTGGTTTTGCCAAGTCAAAGGAACGGCTCGCGTTGTAATGTTTCTAAAACAGAAGATTGCTCTGATACATCGATTAAGCATCCGCAAAGATTGATTCAGGAAACAGAGAAGAAAAATCTTGAAATAAGTGAAAATCTGGCTCTGTCGGAAGCAGTAGAAACCGTAGAGCCCGCAGAAGAAGCTGAAAGAAAACCCCGGCTTATGCCGATTCCATTTGGCTTTGATGCTTGGCAAAAAGAGCGCATTCAGTCTGCAGACAAGGGCTGGGAATACGAATTTAACTATACAGGTGAATATATCAAGGTTCAGGATAATTATGATGGCAAGAGAAAAAGTGTTTACCTGGATAACTTGAGCCTCAGTCTGAATGTGGATTTTGAGAAAGCGGGCCTGGCCAGGAATGGTTCGTTTTTTGTTTCTCTGCTTGGGAATAGTGGAGGAAACATTACCGGAGAGCACCTGGATAATTCGGGGATTGGCAGGATCGGCGATCTTCAGGTTCTGTCCAATATTGAGACGAACGAAAGTTTTCGTCTGTATGAACTGTTTTTTGAAAAACCATTCGGAAAAGGAAGGCTGCTGGTAGGTCTAAGAGACATGAACGCAGATTTTTATGCATCTGAATTCAGCAGTTTTTTCACCAACAGTTCGTTTGGAATTGGCCCTGACGTTGCTCAAAATGCTCCGGTAAGTATCTTTAATGTTACTGCTCCAACAATTCGTCTTAGCTACGATTTAAATGAAAATTTGACATTGCAGGGCGCAATAATTGACGGGCAGCCCGGGTCAGCCGACGATAACCGCAATGGTTTTGGATTGAGAATTTCTCCGGACGAAGGATTTTTTGGGATTTTAGAAGCCCAGTATCGTCATAAACTTTTCAGCAAAGACCTTGATGGCTCCCTTAAAATTGGCACCTGGAAACACACAGGAAAATTTGATGACGTGATAAACACTGATGCTTCCGGAGAAGCTATTTCCAGAGATGGAAACTGGGGCACCTATATGCTGATCGATCAAAAGCTCTGGGTAAGGAAGAGTAACCCAGATTCTCACATTGGCGGTTTTATTCAAATTGGTGGCTTAACTCCAACCGATAGATCAGGTATCGAGAAATATTTTGGCGGAGGCATCGTGTTCAACGCGCCATTTGCCAATCGCCCCAACGATGCTTTTGGAATTGCGGTTAATCAGGCTGAAACCAATTCCCGTGTTCGAGACTTCAATATTGCATCGGGGAATATAGGTCTCACCAAGGAACGGGTTTTTGAGGTAGATTATTCATGTCAGGTAAATGACTGGCTTTCAATAAAACCTTATATTCAGGTTATAAAGAATGTCAGCGCTGATCCTACCCGTGATAGAACCCAGGTATTCGGCCTGCGTTTCAATTCAACTTTTTAATTTTACCGCTCATTTATCAAAAGTAAACCAGAAGCGAGTAGTCTTAAAGAGGCTTAAATGTTTTTTAGCCTGAAAAAGCTATTTTTTGACAATATCAAGGAGTTCGATTTCAAAAATCAGAACGGCATTTGGTCCAATTGGATGTGGTCCATTTTCTCCATAGGCGAGATCGCTGGGAATGGTAAAACGGGTTTTACCTCCAACCTTCATTAGCTGTAATCCCTCAGTCCAGCCTCTAATAACTCCATCAAGTTGAATTTCAGCCGGCTCTCCGCGTTTATACGAACTGTCAAACTCTGTTCCGTCGATTAACCTGCCAGAATAATGTACTTTGACAATGCTATTTTTTTCCGGACTGGCTCCTGTTCCCGGTTGGATGATCTCATATTGCAGCCCGGTTTTAGTAGTAATGACATTCCTATCTTTACTGTTTTTTGCAAGAAAAATAGCGTTTTTTTGAGGGCGCTGACTGTATTCGGCCAAAAGAGTTTCTTCGTGTCTTGCAATTACCCTGGCAGTGACTTCTATTGTCTCATCCTGAGTCAAACGACATTTTTTTTCACTTAATGCTTCCTCAATCCCTTCTGTTAAAGCGATCAGATCGATTTTTATCCCACCTCGTCGAAGAGATTCGCCATAATTTCGTCCAATGGAATAGCTGTATTTTTGTTCATCAGTCGAGAGTTGAACTGCTTCCAGGTCGGCTGTAAAAATAGTTGAAAACAGAATCATTGAAAGTACAGATATGGATTTTTTCATTGATCTTCTCCAGAAGATTTAAGCTCAAGCAAGTATATCGAAAGTTTTGAAATTCACTCCCATTTTTTTTTGAGTATACTCTTGTTTTCTTGAGTATTGAAAACTCTGAAAAATGATAAAATCCTGAAACAGATTCTTTCGTTATATTGTTCAATCGAAAGTAGAAAGGGAATTTTATGAACCGACCTGCAGCCATTTCAGTTAAAGCGATTTTTGTTTTTGCGTTGTTGTTATCTTTATCTCAGGTGTTCGCTGAGCAGCTGAATTCTCCGATAATCACTCTGGTTAAAGGCAACAGTGCCTTTGCAGTAAAGCTTTATAAAGAACTGGCGGCCAGTGATGGCAACCTTTTCTTTTCACCCCTCAGTGTTTCTACCGCGCTCGGAATGACCTATGCCGGGGCCCGCGAAAACACCGCCGCTGAAATGAAGAGCGCGCTGTCTTTTGAACTCGATCAGGCCCTGCTTCACGACACATTCAAACAATTGAATCAGAACCTGATTGCTGCCGCCAACCGTAATGACCAGAAGCTCAATATCGCCAACGGTCTGTGCCTTACCGGCGGTGACGTCAGCGAAGAATTCAAGGCACTGCTGCAGAAAAACTATGAGGCTGAACTTTTTTCGGGCGGCCTTGAAAAGATCAACGACTGGGTCAAAACGAAAACCGAAGGCAAAATTGAGAAAATTCTTGAAATGCTTGATCCGAACTCGGTGTGTGTGCTTCTGAATGCCGTTTATTTCAAAGGAACCTGGGAAAGTCAGTTCGATGAAAAGAAAACACGCGAAGCCTCGTTCAAATTGTCTGAAAAAGAGGATGTTAAGGTTCCATTCATGGACAACAAGAGCAGCTTCAGGCTTATCGAAAAAGATGACCTTCAGGCCATTGCTTTGCCCTACAAGGGAAACCTGATGTCGATGATTGTCGTGCTGCCCCGCAAGATTGACGGCCTGGCCAGCCTGGAAAATGAATTGAGCGTGGAAAAACTTGAAGAATGGCTGACAGAAATAGACTCTGTTCAGCCTCAAGACGTTAATCTGTATCTGCCGAAATTCAAGTTTGAAACCGGCTATGACCTGGTTCCGGCATGTAAAACTCTTGGAATGAAAGACGCTTTTGCAAATGACAATAAAGCCGATTTCAGCGGCATGGGCTGGGAAAAAGGTCGATTGTGGATCTCGCAGATCAAACACAAGGCCTTTGTGGAAGTTAACGAAGAAGGCACCGAAGCTGCCGCCGCAACTGCGGTTGAAATGTCCACCAAATCGATCAGCATGGACCCGGTTTTCAATGCCAACCACCCCTTCATTTTTCTCATTCGTGAAAATGCCACCGGAAGCATTGTCTTCATGGGGCGGGTAATGAATCCCGGCAGTAAATAACCTAAAAAACGATAAACAGCAACTTCCAACAATGTCCTTTCGGCAATTTCAACCGAACTTGCTGAAAGGACAATTTTATATGGCTTATCGAATTAAGCAAACGTTTAAAAAGATCTGTTTTCCGGAACCCAGAGCATCTCTATTGCGGTAGGATTGGCATCGATGGCAAGCTTGAAAAACTTTCTGACATCATAAAGAGTGTGATCTTTGCTGATGATTAGCTGTTCTGGTGCCGGCAGAAAGCCCGAATACCAGAACGGCGGGCCAATGATTATGCCCTTCAAATCGAGGTCTGATTCCGGGCCATCGAGGCCGAAAGCCTGACTGCCGTGAACCACTTCATAAATCAGTTGATAGTTTTCTTCACGGATTTTTAAATGATATCAGCAAAACCAACAATTGGGCAAAAGCCTTACGTTAAAATCTCAAAAACCCGTTTTCATTTTCCCTGTGATAAATTTGACCAGCCAGGCATTTCCGAATTACACTCTTATTGCTGAAAAATACGACCCAACGCGAAAGGTAACCAGAGCCTTTGAAGAAGAATTGCCATATTATAAAAAAATGTGTTCTGTGTTGCGCCCTGCTGACGCTTCTCTTCCCCCTCATCGCAAGCCAGGCCCTGGCCCTGGAAAAGGCGGGTGTGAAGTTTGAAGAATCTATTACCGTAGATGGCAGCCAGCTCACCCTTAATGGTCTGGCCCTTCGCTCAGAGCGGGTTCTTTTCATGAACTTCAATGTCTACGTGGCAGGTCTTTATCTGCTGAACAAGACCCAGGATCAGGAGGCCATACTGGCAAGCGACACGCCCCGTCACCTGATTACGCATTTTCTTCATTCAAAGGTTACCCGCAAAGAATTGACCGATGCCTGGAAGGAGAGCTTTACCAGGCACAATTACCAGGGGGAAAAAGTCGACCGGTTTCTCGCTTTTCATTCTGAAGATCTGAGAAAGGGCGATGAAATGATTTTTACCTACATTCCGGGAAAAGGAACCACGGTGAGCATGAAGGGCAAGGTCTGTGGAACAATCCCCGGAAAAGACTTCGCCGATGCCCTGTTCTCGATCTACATCGCTAAAAATGCCGGTTTGCCCCGGATCAGAGACGGCCTTCTTGGCAAGTAAGACGCTGGATAAACCAGGCCCAATCAAACAAGACACAAAAAAATCAAACCCAAACTAATCCCTAAATCACTGAATTTCTCTTATTAGAGGTTCTATTTTCCTGAAAAATTCTTCAAACTCTTCTTTTTTATAAAAATTATGCAATGCCGAGAATTTCAACTTTTGCAGAAAAATTTTCTGCAAACCAGGTGAATACATAGAAAAGATTTCTGCAATTTCATCGGTCAAATCTGAATTTTCAAGATCAATACTTAGCAGGTCCTTTGATGACGCTTTCGGAATAAAATCCAGAATTCTTCGAGGATTGATAAGCTTTCCCGCCAGGCGAATTTCCAGATGCAGATGAATGCCATTTGAAGCACCTGTCGTTCCCATTCGGCCTATAGAATAGCCTTTTTCAACTTTCTGACCTTTCCTGGTTATTCCATTGTCACCTTGGAAGTCGAACAGATGCGCGTAAAGCAGTTCCATATCATAGTTTTCCAGCTTTATTATTACAGCGTTTCCATACCAGCTGTTTCTGAAAACCTTTGTTACAGTACCTTTTCCCATACTCAACAGCGGGGTTTTATCGAAATTGGTAATATCTATGCCTTCATGCGCACCGCCAAACTCCTGAACGATCACACCTTTGCAGGGCCATTCGAGATCATCATATTCTCGAGCAGCATCTATTTCAGCCATTGTAGAGAAAGTTGCAAAAAAACAGAAAAAGGTAATACTCATCAAAAGTCTTATTGTTTTCATTCTTGATGCTCCTGATAAATTCTCATATTAGGTCTTGTCAGATAATATTTCAGGATGCTAAATCTCAACCCGAGGCAATAGGTTTGCTTATCATATGTTTCTATTTATGCTTAAATCTTTGCAAGGTTTTTGAACACAGTCACTTTATCGAGCAACATTCTCGTAAATGCGATCCTGAAAGCTGGCATATAAAAGTTCCGGTAAATGCTTTTTTTATGTAACAAACAGATTTCCCAAAATGGAATGGGGTAAATCGAAGTTCTGGAGAGGCGGACAGGGGTCGGACCTATGAAACTTCTCCATATTAAAAATTTGTTATGCCTGAGTTTGGAGGTTTTCCCCGTTAGAAGGTCATTATAAACAGCAATTTAGGGATCTAAAGAGAAGCTTTTCTAAATTGGTGAACTTAGTCGAAGTTTTGGCGATAAAAATCCAGTTTTAAGAGCAAAAAGGAGTAAGATTCATCGTAAACGCCCTCTAACTCAACACCTGGGTGGGGCCAAAATAAAATATCAAAAGGGGCCAAATTTCATTGACGAAACCATGTGGCTTCTCTGGCCCGACCATGATTTGCGGATTAGTTTAAATAGATGTTATTCGATTCAAGACAAATTCTTGAGTCAATTGATACAATTTCACAAGGCCGGTCAAGAATTTACCTGAACACAATGCTAAGCTAACGACAAGTGAGGTAGACCATGCCAAAAGAAAAGTTTGAAGCAGTGCAACGCATGCAGGATTATATCGAAGCCAACCTGAGTAATCGAGTAAATCTCCAGGATTTATCGGATGCAGCAGGATATTCTGAATGCCATGCTTCAAGGATTTTCAAAGAAGTTGTTGGAATTGCGCCGCTCGAGTATTTGCGCGCTCGCCGACTGTCCCGGGCAGCTGAAAGATTGCGCGATACCCCGCGGAAAATTCTCGATATCAGCCTTGAAGTCAGCTTCGAATCACATGAAGGCTTTCTGAGAGCATTCAAAAGACGTTTTGGATGTTCTCCAAGTTTTTATCGTAGAAATACGCCACCAATCCCTCTTTTTCTGCCACGCAGTGCCATGGATTATTACCTCCATTATCTTAAAGGAGAAAAAACTTTGCAAAATAACGCCAACATTAACACCGTGTTCGTGCAGGTAGTTGAACGTCCCGCCAGAAAACTGATTCTACAGCGTGGAAAAGATGCTACCCACTACTTTGAATACTGCGAAGAAGTGGGTTGCGATGTATGGGGAATATTAAGCAGTATTAAAGAGGCGATATATGAACCTCTTGGCATGTGGCTTCCGGCGAATATGATCAGGGAGGGCTCTTCAGAATACGCTCAAGGCGTAGAAGTGCCTGCCAGCTATGATGGTCCCGTTCCAGACAATATGGAAATTATTGATCTCGAACCATGCAGAATGATGGTTTTTCAAACCGCCCCTTACAGTGACGAAGATATGGGTGCCGTCATTGCCTCGTTGCAAGAGTGCATGAACACCTACGATCCCAAAGTGTATGGCTATGAATGGGCAGATCAGATTGCCCCACGTTATCAGTTGATTCCTCTTCCTGAGCGCGGATACATCGAAGCGCGGCCGGTTGTGAAAATTTAATACCAGGCAATTCAGGCCGAAAAGACTGTTGGGCATGGTGCCAAACCTGGCATCATGCCTGCTTTATCGGCAGCTGAGACATCTGTAAACGACATTGTTGATTCCCATTGATTGCGGAAGCTGAAATCGAAACCATCACTATTTTTCTACCATTGTCAGCACCATTTCCGACCTTATTCTTGCGTAACTTGTGTTAAGCAAAGATCTGGTGAAAAAATCTTTCATTTTCAATTATTTCATAAAGGCGAAATTTGAAAAATTAAATGAAAATTTTAAAATGTTGCTTGTTTTGTAATGATTATGGAAATAAGTGGAAAAAATGCAAAACTAAAATCAAAGGAAAAAATATAACTTTGAGGCTTTTCAGGAGGAAAGCAAATGCGCATTTCCGTCATTTCTCCGGATGCTTCGTAAATGAACGCCAGATTCTTGTTGGTGCTGATCTGGGTCACGTTGAAAGGGCGCTTGAAGTTCTTGATCTGAAACGAACGGCAATTGCTGCTCATCATCCGTTGCTGAGCGCCTTTTCAAGCGTTCAGGAAGGAGCATCGGTCATTCTTACCTGGTCTGGTAAGAATGACCAGGGCAAAAAAGCCGATGACCAGATTCATCGATTGCGCGGAATTCAGAGAGAAATGCGGAAAAAAGATAACGAAGGCAAAACACACTGACCGGAATCAGCCTGATTGCAAAGCTTCTCGCTGCAAAGGCAAATGAGTTGAATTTGATTTCCAGTTAAATACATTTAGGTTAAGATTTCAAATCGCTATTCATATATAAAATGTTCCCCAAAAAAATCTGAATTTGCCAGTCAGTCTATTGAGAGGGTTTGGCGATAAGTGGAGGTGCGAAAATGAGAAATCTTCCTTTTGTTACTATGCTTATGCTTTGTTGTTTGTTGACCGTCGGTTGTGGAGGGGGCGGTGGCGGCGGAAGCGTTGGGGTTCCTTTGTCTCCCGCTGCAAACGTGGTTTTTGAGGCGCAGGTTCCGACTTCTGCCTTGAACGCAAATGTTCTTGCCAATATGCCGCAGTCTATAAGAGCTTCTCTAATCCCTGAAGATATTGAAGTGACTCTGGCCGGTGTTCCGCTTCGTTACGTGGGTGTCTCGGGTGATGCTTTGCTTTACCGTCTCGAATTTTCTGCAGAAAACGCTTCATTTTCTGAGATTATCGAGCAGGGTGGCGGTGTTGCTGAACTAATGATCGCTATCGGCACCAAGGAAGCGGTCAGGCAGCAGCTTGAGCTCAACACCAGAACTTACGGTGAATCTTCCAAAAACCTCAGAATTACCTTGCGAATAACCAATCAGATCAGAAACGGCACTTATGGGGTAGAAATACTTGGTGGTCCGGGTGTTGGCCCTCTTGGTGCGCCCGGGCAATCGAACAAGTCTCTTGGAGTAACTGGTATCGATTTTCTCGCATCATCCGGTGAATATCTTGCTCTGGCTGATGCCAACGATGTTCCTGTAGACAATACTAAAATTAAGATTACTTTTGATGGTCTGGTTGAGCGTGCAACCAACAGTTTCAGAATTGCAACCCTGGATGGAATAACTCCTTCGCTGATCCTTTCCCAGGAAGACCTTGGAACTGCCATTTCTGCCGAGGTGATAGAAGTTGCTGAAACCGATACTTACCCGGCTCACAGTTACATTCTCTTTACGCTTCTAAACAGCAGCGAAGCCGGCAAGGCTCTTGTGGCAAATACAGATTATACTTTAAAATTCGAGCTTCAAACCGTTCGTCGTGTCGATGACCCTATGGTTAAGCTCCGCCCGTTCGTGATTTTGAAAAGAACGTTCAAAACTGTTTCAAATCAATGATTTAAAGAAACCTTTTTTATGGGCTTTCCCGCTGAACCGCCCCTCATACTCATTGGAATGGTCAAGCAAAATATGTCTATTTTTACTTGACCATTCCATTGTTGCCTTTCTGAAAGTTGGCGTTATAAAATAGGAATCAGGAATTTCCACAGTTTTTTGTTTGCGGGGAGGTCTTGTTTATGAAGCTGCGAGCAGGCGCTATTTTTACATGTCTGTTGATGTGTCTTTCTATGTTTCTTTCTGCTGCGCCAAAGCCATACGATATAACTGGCACCTGGGTTTTTGGACCTAATGGCGAAAAATGGACATTTAAAAAATTAAGTCCCGATAGATATGAAGCCCACGAGTATGGCTTTGCCAATGCAAAAGGAAAAGTGTTGCTTGTTGGCCGCCAGTTTACCTTAAATTTTGAATTTCCTGGCGGGTCCGGCAAATACCAGGGCAGTTTATCCTTAGACGGAAAAACAATCGATGCTATCAGATTGCCCGACAAAACCAGGTTTAAGTTTAACTGGATTTCAAAGGAAACTGTGGTTTCTCAAACCCTTTCATCTCCGCCTTTTCCTGAAGAAAAAAAATCTTCAAAATTGAAATTTCATGATTCAACCTATGTTGGAAAATGGGTTTTCGGCCCGGGCGGAGAATACTGGATTTTTTCACTGAAACCCGATGGTACCTACGAGGCTCAAGAATACGGGTTTGCTGGAGCAAAGGGCACAGCCAGTTTCATGAACAAAAGCTTTCGACTTGATTTCAACTTTGCCGGCGGCTCGGGATTCTTTGAAGGAACTATTGCCGACGATAAAAATTCGATCAGTGCCGTGAGAAGGCCTGACAACACCAGCTTCGTATTTCGTCGTGATTCTTTGCTTCCAGGCACTGCGAAAGAGCCACCACAAGACGATCCTGTTACAGAAGCTGGCCACTCATCCTTTTCTCTTACAGGCGACTGGCAATTCGGCCCCGGCGGGGAATACTGGACTTTCACCCCAAATGGAAACGGAACATGGCAGGCTCAGGAGCATGGTTTTGCAAATGCCAAAGGCGTCGCAAAGGTTTCCGGTGACGAGTTTCGCCTGGATTTCACCTTTAGTAATGGCTCGGGCTATTTTCTTGGGAAAATTGCCGCTGACGGTTATTCAATTTCAACAACCCGTTACCATGATGGGGCCAAGTTTTTATTTCGAAGAATTTCCATAAACGAAGACAAGCCCAGCGATTTTTCCAGCCCTTCCCCCAAGCCGCCCCTGGGAAAATCAGAGCTCTCTCTTGCCGGCAAATGGTTTTTCGGTCCCGGTGGCGAATATTGGATTTTTTCAAAAAATCCTGATGGCTCCTGGAATGCTCAGGAGCATGGTTTTGCCAATGCCAGGGGTGTGGCGAAGCTTTCAGGCAAAGAATTTCGCCTTGATTTTACCTTTGCCAATGGTTCAGGGTATTTTCTTGGAACAATGTCTGCAGATGGAAAGTCAATTGCTGCAACTCGATACTACGATGGTACAAAATTCACCTTCAGAAAAGCCGACTAACAAAAGGTTCGGGATATTTCAAAGGTAGGAAATTTAAAAGATAATTCTAATTGTTTTCTACCTTTGAATTGCTTTTTAGCTATTATGATTCAAATCAGTTTTGGGAAAGCATAAGTAATTCATGCTTTTTGGCTGATTTTTCCATCAAATAATTGTTTAAAGAGTATGGCTTGCTTCTTCAAAATGCATTTTTTTTCATCTGGTATAGTTTTTTTCTTAAATAGGCAGCAAACAACCGAAATTTTCCAGTGCCTGTTCAGTTGAGGCGGTTTATCATGAAACAAATCCGCGTCCAATGAGCAGACTTTTTCGAGAAGTATTTTTTTTGAACCGCTTGTGTTTTTTTGCGTATAGAATTTGAAGCCGGCTGAAATATAAAAAAGGAAAAGTCTTTTAATGGATTCCAGAGAATTTCTCAAGAACTGGTTCGCGGAATATCATACTGATTTTCTCCAATTCATGACATGTTGTACACAGGATTATCATCTTGCGTCAGACATATTGCAGGAGACCTACGTAAAAGCCTATCTGAAGTTTCATCTATTCGATCAATCAAAAGGAACGCTCAAGAACTGGCTTTATCGAATTGCTGTTAATCATTATCGCGATCACCTCAGGAAAATGAAAAGGATTAATGAAATTTCTCTGGATTTTTTAGATTCACATTTTTCTGAGACAGAGACCGATATTGAAGAACCAAAGTTCACGTCCAATGAGTTGAAACAGGCTCTTGCTGGGATTAGTCCGGGAAAGAGGGCAATCATCCTTCTTTCCCTGAACCACAACCACGGTGAAATAGCAGAAATATTGGATATCCCGGCTGGAACAGTAAAAAGCAGATTATTCTATGCAAGAAAATCTTTAATAAAAAGGCTGAACGAAATCAAAGGAGAAGTCTCAAATGAATAGCGCAATAGATTCTGGTTTAAAAGACCTGCTGAAAGAGACTAAATTAGAACAAGACAATGATGTCATATTTTCTTTGACCTTGGAAAGGCTTGCAGAAACGACTTTTGGCTATGCCATTTCGACTTTGGCTGGAATGATGTTCCTGCTGTTTTTACTTCCACAATTTTACCAGACATACAATTCAATCAGCCACGCTACGGGTAATTTCGCAGGTTTCCTGGATGTAATGCAACATGCTTTTGGCATCAGCGACGGCATAGTTTTTCTGACGTGCTTTTCCTATTTACTGGGTGGCTGGGGTTTATCGCAGTCACATAGCTGGAGCAAAACCTTGTTGAAATACCTGTTTCTTTACACAGCACTCATAATAGCATTTGAAATACGATATGCAGGCTTCATTGTGCCCGACGGCCAGGGAATGATAAATCTAGCTGTGATTGGCATGTTGATCGTACTTTGTGCGGGCCTTTTCAAGGCCTACAAGCAGAAAAATCTTCTCACAATGAGAATATTCTCAATACTGAATTTTCTTATCGCGCTATTTAATATCGGTCTCGTAATGAAAATGTTCATTTCTTTCCAGGTCATTACAGGTGATAGACATGTTCAGTATCTATCGCTTGCGATTGTCGCCCTGTTACTTATGCAAACGATTCAATCTCTATATGTTTTTTCACCCAAATGTATTTTTTGCGCTTCTCAAAGTCAAACCGGGAAAAAGAATTCTTGAATCCCTTCAGGCGCGCATTGAAGAACCTTTAAGAAGAACCATTTTTGAGGGTAAAGTCTGAATCAGGCACTTATTTTTTCGCTGCAAAAGTTCGCTAAACAGAAAACTCGCTAAACAGAAAACTCGCCCGCTTTTTTCAAAGCGGACGAGTTTTTGTTAAGTGGAGGCGGCCCAACATGGAATGTTTCCACGTCCATTTTTTCGGTTTCATTGATATTTGCCCACTTTGGTGGTAATCTCATTTTATACACCAGTGGAGACTTTTGATGATAAATTCATATGAAGATTTGGCTTTTGAAGTCCTTAAAATTGCGAAGCAACCCATGACCTATCAGGAAATTTGGGAATTAGCGAAAGAAACAGGCTTAGCAGAAAAACTCAAAACCACTGGAAAAACACCATGGCAAAGTCTCGGTTCAAGACTTTATGTAGACGTAAGAGACAATACCTCATCAAAATTTATAAAAGTAGGCAAAAGACCTGCAAGATTCTTTCTGAAGTCAAGAGAAACTGAACTTTCAAATGGTATTGTAGCAAAAATTGAAAAGGAATCTTTGAAGGAGACGAAAAAAGATCCTGGTTTTAAAGAAAGAGACTTGCATGCTCTTTTAGCCTATTTTGCCTATTCAAATCCATCTTTTAATCGGGGCAAGGCTATTTATACCAAAACAATTTTCCACGAAGCTTCGAAGAAAAACGGTTATAACGAGTGGGTACATCCAGACATGGTTGGCTTCTACATTCCTCTCGATGACTGGCAGCCAGAAGTAATAGAATTCAATCGTATTTCGGATAATAATTCGATAAAAATTTACTCTTTTGAGTTAAAGAGATCTCTTACCAAAGGCAACTATAGAGAATCATTTTTTCAAGCTGTTTCAAACTCATCTTGGGCGCACGAAGGATACTTGGTTGCAGCAGAGATCATACAGGACGATGAATTTTTGGCAGAGCTTGAAAGGCTTAGCACTTCATTTGGTATCGGTATAATTCAGCTCGATTTGCAAGACTTAGACTCTTCTTCTGTTCTATTCCCATCAAAAGGAAGGCCTTCACTAGATTGGGAAACTGTAAATAAATTGTGTGATCAAAACCCAGATTTCAGAAAGTTTGTTGAAGATGTAAAAATAGATTTTGATTCCAAAAGAATCCATCGCTCTGAGTTCGACTCAATTCTTAAAGACCCGTCAGAGTATATAAAGAACACACTTAAAGTTAAGATATAGATAGCCTTTCTGTAAGTTCTTTCTGCAAAATTGGAATCTGTTTTTGGATAACGAGAAAAACGATCTCATCGTCAATTACGTCGTAGGCGTGAGCAATAACATTTCTGAAGGCGATAATTCTTTGCCAGTCTGAAATCTCACTAAGATAATCTGGTTCGAGTTTCTTGATACGATTCAGAGCTTCGCCCAGAATTTCAAATTGCCTTTCGACAGCCGACTTTACCAGTAGGTTTTCATGATATTCTTCAAGATTGATTCCTTCTGAAAATTTGAGAATCAGCTGGCAGGCTGAAATTGCATCGTGAAGGCAGGTTTTTATATTATGAGTCATAGCACTTCTTGAGTTTTGAATAGATACTCTCTTTTAAATAAGGGTTTTTGATTGCTTTCGGCATAACCAGATCAACATCTCTTTCAAATAGCTTTTCAAGCTCTTCTTTTATGCCAAAGTATTTATTAAAACCGTCTTCAGGGGTAATAAGTTCTAACAGAAAATCAAGATCGCTCTTTTCTGGGTCAAATTCTTCTGTAAGAGCACTGCCAAAGAGCGTCAGGCTCTTAGCTTCATATTTTTTGCAGATTTTTTCTATCTCTGGTAAAAAAGGTTCTATTTTGAACATGTTTATCACCCTGAAATGTGGCAGTCAAAACAAAACCTCGGCCTGTTGGACGAGGTTTTGTTCAGTGGAGGCGGCGGGAATCGAACCCGCGTCCGAAAAGGCTTACAGACACCGTCTACCATTATATCCTGCGTTTATTTTTTTTAGATTTTCGTAACCCACAGGCGGGTCTCTACTCATCCGATCCGTCTGGAAAGTCTCGGCTTACGGCCCCAGTGGCCCGGCCTTAAGCCCAGCCGGTTTTGTCTACGGTCATCTCAGTGCTTACCGGCAGAATCAGCTGAGGGACCGTCGCAGCGAAATTAGGCTGCGAGTGCCAGTTCTTCGTTGGCAGTTAATGTTTGATCGATTTTTTGCGAGGCCCTTCGATCAACCTCGAATGGCAGGTGGCAGCTCACACTCCCCGTCGAAACCAGGTCGCCCCCGATTTCGTTAAGTTGTACAAACAACCACTAAAAACAGTATAGCGCAAAGCCTGTTTAAATGCAAGGTAAAGCCAACTGCGTCGTAAACGGAAAGAATCATTTCGTTAAAGGCTTATCGGAATACTTACCTGGATTATAGTATTCAAAAGGAATCCCCTGGAACCTGAGCATACCAGGAATCTCACCCCGGGCGTCGGGTGGCAGCATGACTCTGTCTATTTCGTAACTCATGACATAGGATTTGATTTTTAACTCCAGGTAGCCCAACCCGATTTCAAAAAATTGAGTTGCCAGATATTCAAGCGAACAACTTAGAAGTCTTTCCTGCTTTTCCGGTGATAATTTTCTGAATCTGTATATGGCTTGCAATACAACTGCTTCCAGAAAATGGTCAGAATGAAACACTTCAGAAATGAAATTCGTTTGATGCTGTTCCAGGCTTCCACCAGGGGTGTAGTTTGAAACTCTCCATCCTGAAATTCTTGTGCCCCACGCTCTGGGAAGGATCTTCTCCGGTTTGAGAATCAGAATGACGTCACCATAGATTCGACGGCCATAATTAGGACTGTATTCGGCAAAGACATAATCAAAAGCACCAAACATTTCATCTTCAATATCTGGCGTGTAAGGACTGGTTTTTTGTCCAAGAGAATTTACCAGGCCAGTTGAAAAAACAGCTCTATCCCGTAGCGTCCAGAACAGGCGACCCGGGGTCATTCTTACGCTTATCCTGAGCGGCAGGGAGCGAATTTTTCCGGCAAATTTCATCTCATCATTTGAAAACTTGCCAATTTCGCCACGCAATCGTTCAAGATTCCTTTGACTCATCTCTCGAATTGTCATTCCGGAAACATTCTCGATCTTGTGCAAAAATGTTTTTTTACTTTTCCTGATGCAGGCTTCAACCTGGTTAACAAAACTTTCCCGCGCGGCTTTCTTTGCTCCAAAATTCTGCTTTCCCAGAGATACATCTATACTTGCAAACTCAACAGGAAAATCTGTAACCAGAATGCCAACACCTATTTTTGTTCCGTATCTGGTTGCGAGCCTTGCCAGATGTCCGCCTTCCATATCGATTGTATTAAAATGCTGTTCCTGAAATCGGGAAAGGACATATGGAGTTTCAAGTAGAGGCGAATCTACGCTGATGTGAGTTCCTGCATCTTCAGAACCAGTCAGTATGTTTGGAGCAGTGACCCCATCGTTAGAGCGAATGATCGACGGGACATATAGATCATAAGGAGGCCGTGGGATTAGAGCTCCTCCCGAACCACCAAAGAAAACAAGTGGAATGGGAAATCTTCCGATCAATTGCTCAAGTTGGCGGGCAAGGTTTTCCCCATAAAAATCGACATCGCCTCCAAGCACCCCAACAGTTTTCCCTTCTGGAAAGCGAAAAACTGAAACTATCCAGGTTTCGCCATTATCTCCTTTCTGAACATGCTCATGGATCTTAAAAACTGACCATTTTTCGGAAAATTCTGCTGCATAACCTATTACCAGAGCATCAAGAGATGAAAACGTTGAGCGATGCAGGAGGGCAAATTCAAGAAGCTGCCGATAACTTTTTTCCAGGCTTGCTGAGTCAATAAAGTCAAAAATATCAAACTGCAGATTGTTATCATGTTTGAATCGGCTGATCATGAGCCCATAATGCAACAGGTATGCTTTGCTGTCAAAGGCGGCAATAATCAGAGCTTTTTTGCCCCCCTCCCTGTAAATAAGCCCGATTTCTTTTCCATAAGAAGAAAGCGGAAGACTGAACCGGGACTCAAAAATGCCATCAGGTATTTCTGAAGCCACTTCGCTAAGCAATCGATTGGTAAGAATGACCTGATCATCTGCTTTCAAGGTGAAAAGCAGCTCTTTCAGCGGCCCAAGTCTCGACTCAACATACGGTTTAACCCCACGCCACTCAACCGACCATACTTTTGAATTCAAATTGGAAATGTTCCTTTCCAAAAAAATGTTTGTTCGCTTTGTTTTAAAAGCTTTTTTAAATATGCAAAATTCTTCAAGACAACGGTTATCCAGACGAAGAAATTTTTTGCTTCGCTCAAAAGCATTATCTATGCCTTCTTTGCTGTTTGAATATATGGAAGTCTTGAGTCGTGACAAAATCTGGGCCTTCAAATCCTCTGAGATTTCTTCAAGAGTTACTCCGTTGGGCTCGCTCGAAAAAGATTGACCGCTTATCCACGTTGCAAGGTTGTTTTGCTTCATTTCCTGCAAAGAAATTTCTACCGACCGAAGAACTGTTTTTGAAAATGCGTTAAGAATCAGCGACCTTTGCCGGTTTCTC
Organism: Candidatus Rifleibacteriota bacterium; assembly: GCA_049325495.1. GTDB lineage: Bacteria > Muiribacteriota > Ozemobacteria > Ozemobacterales > Ozemobacteraceae > DYKG01. The sequence goes on from JBMOKV010000598.1 coordinate 30,400, forward strand.
TCCTGGAAAATTTCCTGTTCCGGCGTTGTTTGGCTTCTTGCCAACGAGAAAGAAACCGAGGTCAGGAAATTTCCTATCAGGATTATAAAAATAATGCAGGCTTTAAAACCAGCTTTTCTTTGTAATAAAATCATGTCCTGCTCCTGTTGTAATTAATAGCGGCAAAGACCCATTCAAACATTGTTTCCAGGAAAAATCACCGGTTTTTCAGGCTGGCTGCAATCGTTTCAGCGCGTTGCCGCAGGCTGATTATAAGATGGCAGCGTCTTTCCTACGATTTTTTCTTTAATGCGTAAGTAATCATTTAAAATGGTTGATTTATTTTCTTCCTCTGACTGTGCCTGATCCGTCATCGCAGAAATATCTTTCTGAACCTGGTATTTGGATATGATTTCCGCTTCATTCGTGATAAACAGACACTTTATCTTTGAATGCTCGACAAAATTGTTGAAAAAGCCCAGCAATTCGGGAATATCAATGCAGACCCGTTCAAGGTCATCAAAGACAAAAACACAGCTAGCCATGTCCTTGATGTTGAAGGGGGAAACCTCCAATTTAGATTCGCTCAAGGTGCCCAGAGCCTTCCCCGCAGGATACAGGGCGCAGAAGGCTTCTTTCAGCGATTCAGGAATCAGCCTCATGATGCTGGGATTTGCCTTAAGCAGCATCTTTCTGGCAATTTCATCGGTGGTCTTTATGCCATTAAGAGAAACATAACAGGGAATGTAATTCTGTGAAACCAGCAGGGGTTTAATTTTGGCGTTATAAAAATGAGTCTTGCCCGATCCCCACGGGCCGTTGATCATTAAAGCGTATTCAGTTTCGGGCAACGAAAGAAAAAATGAAATTGTTCCCAGGATGTGATCCATTCATACGCCCCGCATCTGCACAGATCTGCCGAAATTAAAGCGAAACCCCGCTCTGAAGAGAGTCATGCTCAAGCCTTGACTAACTCAAAATAATATTCAACCCCTGAATCCTAGCATAGATTTTTTGCTCTGACAATTTTCCCAATGATCGACTAAACGCGATACTCCATGGAAGACAACATTATTCATCAACAGTGACTTGAAATTTTTGCAGATTTATTTAATGATGTAGCCGAAAAATGAGTTTTCTGACAAAGTTTGAGGATTTTTTCATTCGATTGATATTGGTGTTATTTTGTGTTATTTTGTGCCGATAATTGTGTCAATATTGAATAATTTAATAGAGGTTTAACCATGCAGCAAAATGGAAGCAGCGAACCGCAAGGCTTGATTCCATCGATCGTCAGAACGTTTCTGACGGGCCCGCTGTCGATTCTTCTGATCGTGTTTGCAGCCCTCGCCGGATTGATGGCGATTCAGCTGACCCCTCGTGAAGAAGAGCCGCAGATAGTGGTGCCGATGGTCGATATTTACGTCCAATTTCCTGGCCACACCCCCCGGGAAGTCGAAGAACTGGTGACCAGGCCCCTCGAAAAGCTGATGTGGCAGATCGATGGCGTCGAACACGTTTATTCGATGAGCCGCCGCGACCAGTCAATGGTCACGGTGCGCTTTTACGTCGGGCAGGACCGCGAACGGGCCATGGTCAAGATTCGCGACAAGATCGACGGCAATCTCGACAAAGTTCCGCCGGGAGTGGCGAACTGGCTGGTTAAGGCCGTCGAAATCGACGATGTGCCTATCGTTACCCTGACCATGACCTCGCCTGAAGCCAGTGCTTCGGAATTGCGCCGCATTGCCGAAGAGGTCGAAGCGCGGCTTGCCGGCACCAGAAACGTTTTCAGGTCTGATATTTACGGTGGCTATCGCCGGGAAATCAGAATCGAAGCTGATTCAACCCGAATGACCGCTTATGGCATCTGCTTCCAGGACCTGATGATGGCGGTTTCTGGCAATAACCACCTGGCCGACAGCGGGCAACTCATTCAGGACGGAAAAAGCCTCAGACTGCTCGCCGGCAAAGTTATCGGCAGTGCTGAAGAAATCAGGAAAATTCCGGTTAAAGCGGTTGACGGCAAGGCTATTTATGTGGAAGACATCGCCGAAATTAAAGACACGGTGCAGGAACCCGAATGGTATCACCACTCAATTTACGGGCCCGCTTCCGGAAAAGAAAATCCCGGCACCCGTGCTGCTGCAGTAACCATAGCGTTTTCCAAGAAAAAGGGTACCAACGCCGTTGACGTTGCCGAAGAAATCATTCGCGAAGCCAACCTGCTGCGCGGCAGGGTAATACCGGAAAATATCGATCTGCTCGTTACCAGAAACTACGGGCAGACCGCCAATGACAAGGTCAACGATCTGCTTTCAAGCATGTTTTTTGCCATCGTCACTGTCGTTGGCCTGCTCGCTTTCACTATGGGGTGGCGCGCCGCCGCCGTCGTTGGTCTTTCGGTGCCGGTCAGCTTCGCTCTCGCCCTGTTTACCAACCTGATTTTCGGCTATACCATCAACCGTGTAACCCTGTTCGCCCTCATTCTCAGTCTTGGTCTGGTCGTTGATGACCCGATCACCAACGTTGACAACATTCAACGCCACCTGCAGATGGCTAAAGAAGAGCCTGAAAAAGCGGCCCTGAACGGAGTCATGGAAGTTATAGTGCCGGTTATCATGTCAACCCTGGCAATCATCGTATCGTTTACTCCGATGTTTTTCATCACCGGCATGATGGGCCCATATATGGGGCCAATGGCAATCAATGTTCCGCTTACTGTAACCTTTTCCACCGTCTGCGCCCTTACCTTCGTGCCCTGGGTGGCGTTCAAGCTGCTCAAGGGCTCTGACGCATCGAGCGATGATGGGGTGCCTGAATGGATTCGCAAATTTTACCGCTGGCTGATCTCTCCCTATCTGAACCTGCGCAACGCCATTATCCTCGGCGTCGTGGTCCTGCTGCTGATGATCGGGTCAGGTCTGCTGATGGCTTTCCGCAAAATTCCGCTCAAGATGCTGCCCTTTGACAACAAGGACGAACTGCAGCTGGTGCTCGATATGCCCGAAGGCACACCCCTCGAACACACCGACCGCGCTGTGCGTGAGCTTGAAATTTACCTGTCGCGGGTGAATGAAGTGAAAAGCGTGCAGTCCTATGTTGGAATTGCGGCTCCCATCGATTTCAACGGTCTGGTAAGACATTACAACCTGCGACAGATGCCGCATCAGGCAGATATCCGTATCAATCTTGCCGAAAAGATGAAGCGCACCCAGCAGAGTCACGGAATTGCCCTGCGCCTGCGCAACGACCTTACCGCAATTGCGGCAAAATACGGCGCGGTGCTCAGTATCGTGGAAGTTCCACCCGGGCCGCCGGTTTTCTCGACCCTGACCGTCGAAGTTTATGGCGATGAAAACATGAGTTATGAAGAAATCATCAAGGGTGCCGAATATCTGCAGGCACAGCTGAAAGAAGAAGATGGGGTGCATATCGCCCAGATCGACAACATGAATGAAGCGCCCCATGACCGTATCCGCTTTGTTCCCGATATTCGGAAAGCGGCCATGCATGGCTTTTCTGCTTCTTCGATCCAGCAGCTGCTGATGCAGGCTCTGCACGGGCGTGGCCTGGGGCTGGCGCACATCGAGAATGAGCGCGAAGCAGTGTTGATCAATATGCGCCTGCCATTGCAGGAACGCAACAACCTCGAAACCCTGAAAAATCTCATGTTGCGCGACATGGCGGGCAATCTGGTTCCCGCCGGTGAACTGGGAACCTTTACCATTGAGCCTGAAGAGCAGGTCATTCAGCATAAGAATCTTCGCCCCGTCGTTTTCGTCACCGCCGAATGCGTTGGCCGTGCCCCCGGCATGATCATTCTCGACATGTATCTGCGTTTGCAGAAAAATCCGCCTCCCCCCGGAATCCGTTACGAATGGGCCGGTGAAGGCGAATGGGAAATCACGGTCAGAGTATTCAGAGACCTGGGTATTGCCTTCGGTATTGCGATGATCGGCATTTACCTGCTGCTGGCAGTGCAGATGAACAACTTCGTCATGCCGCTGCTGGTCATGTCGGCGATTCCTCTTACCATTATCGGTATCGCACCTGGCTTCTGGCTGCTGAACATAATTTCTGCCGAAGTAGTGGGCGGATATCGTGATCCGGTATTCTTTACCGCTACCGGTATGATCGGCATGATCGCCCTCGGCGGCATTGTTATCCGCAACAGTGTGGTGTTGATCGAGTTCATTCAGGATTCGGTCAAGCAGGGCATGACTCTCGATGAGGCGATCAAGGAAAGCGGGGCCGTGCGCTTCAGGCCCATCATTCTCACTGCTGCCACAACCCTGCTGGGTGCCTGGCCCATCACCCTCGACCCGATCTTTTCAGGACTGGCCTGGTCGCTGATCTTCGGTCTCATCGCCAGCACTTTCTTCACTCTGATCGTTGTCCCCACGATTTTCTACCATACCAATCGCAGCGTTGCCCCCGCAACCGCTTCCCAGGAGGTTAAATAATATGAACGAGACTGCTAAACCCGCTATTAGAATTAATTCTTACATCGGCCCAATCGTTGGGGTGATTGGGTTAATGCTTATAATGATGTACCAGGGTGGAGCCTTCGCAACCGGACAGATCGAACCCGGTCTGCGTCCTGAGCCAGCCCCATCGACCAGGGAAACTGAACTGGTAAAAGCCGTAGATGTGGCCGATTTCTACCAGGCCATCGGAACGGTGCGCAGTCGCGACGAAGTTGAAGTGGTGCCCCGTATCATTGCCCGCATTCTTGAAGTTAGAGTGCGCAGCGGCGATACGGTTAAGAAAGGCGACGTGCTTGCTACTCTTGACGCGAAAGATCTTTCTGCCATCGTTTCTCAGGGGCAGGAACAGCTTCGTGCTGCCAGCGCCGGAATTTCTGCCACTGAAGAGCAGGTCAAGTCTGCAAAAGCAGCCTTTGATCTGGCAACCAAGGAAATGAACCGCACCCGTGCACTGTTTGAAAAAAATGCCGCTGCCAAACGGGATTACGACATGGCATTGGCAAATTTGAAACAGGCAGAGGCTGGCATGCAGCAGGCTATGCAGCAGAAGCGCGTCGCTTCTGCCAACTATTCAGCTGCCGAGCAGGGAATCAAACAGGCCGAAGCAGGACTGGGCTATGCAACAATCCTCAGCCCTATTGATGGTATTGTTGCCGAAAGATTGGCTGATCCGGGAGACCTGGGCAATCCCGCTTCTTTGATTTTGCGCCTGTTCAACCCTGACAGCCTGATGCTCGAAGTGCCAATAAGAGAATCTCTGGTAACCGAGATAACCATAGGATCAACTATTGATTACGATGTTCCCGCACTTGGGCGAAGTTATGAAGGTACGATCAAAGAAATAGTCCCATCAGTTGATCCACGCACTCGCACTTTCCTGGTGAAAATATGCATCGAGAAATCTCAGGGTCTGATGCCAGGGATGTTCGGCACTATCAGACTTCCGCTGAAAACTGCCCGTAAACAGATTCTGATCCCTGAAACCGCGATTATCAGAACCGGTCAGCTTGAGTCGATTATCGAAATCGAGAGCGGTAAAGAAATAAGACGTCAGATAAGAACCATTCCTAGCGGTTCTGGCCTGCGTGAGGTGGTTTCTGGATTGAAAGATGGACAAACCATAGTAAAAAATGTTAAAAACTAACCGGTAAAATTTTTAAGCGAATCAACATTAATTTAACTGGAGGAATGTAATGAGCACACTTAAAGGTACCAAAACCGCTGAAAATCTTATGAAGGCTTTTGCCGGCGAATCCCAGGCCCGCAACCGCTACACCTATTATGCATCAGTAGCAAAAAAGGAAGGCTTTCTGCAGATCGCCAACATTTTCCTTGAAACTGCTGAAAACGAAAAAGAGCATGCCAAGGTTTTCATGAAACAGCTGCTCAAATACGGCATGAATGAAGAATGTGTCGTAATCAACGATGCCGGTTATCCGGTTGCTTTTGCTGATACGCTCAAGAACCTTGAATATGCCGCTAATGGCGAAAAAGAAGAATGGACCAGCCTGTATACCGGTTTTGCTGATACCGCTGAAAAAGAAGGCTTCAAAGACATCGCCGCCGTTTTCAGAAACGTTGCCAAGGTTGAAGAAAAACATGAAGCACGCTATCGCAAGCTGCATGAAAACGTGAAGAACCACACCGTTTTCAAAAAGAATGGCAAAGTGTTCTGGAAATGCAACAATTGCGGTCACATCATGGAAACCCTCGAAGCTCCGCCGAAATGCCCGGTCTGTGAACATGGCCGCGAACATTTCGAAGTATGGGTTGAAAACTATTGATCTGAAACAGGTCTTAAGAGGGCTGCATTCGTTGAGAATGCGGCCTTTTTTATTGTACCGGCCTGTGCTAAAATCAGACTGGTGAAAAAAAATGAAGAAAATCAGAGTCTGCTGAAGCGGTTTCCGCTTTTAACATTACTGGGAGCAGTTTTTTGTTTTCTGGTAGTGCCTTTCTGGCTCATCAATGCCGGTTTGCACCGCATGCTGACTTTGCGCAGTGAGAAAGAAACCGCTGATGTTTTCAGGCAGATGGATAACCGGCTCGAATTTCTTTTACGACATACCGATGACCAGCGTTATTTTCATGCAGTTTTCAAACGGGTTTTTTACCGGGCTTTGCATTCTTCCGACCCGGTAAAAACGATTGAATTGGGTATAAAGCTGTTGAATAAAAGGTTCCCGGGGGCATTGAAATTCATTGTCTGGGATGAGAATGGAAGAAAAGTCGAGCATCTGAGCGATGAAAAAAGTTTTCATTACATAGTCAAGAATATTTACCAGATGTTTCGCGAAGTGGCGAACCATTGTCAGACCAGCTATCCGGGATATCCGGACACCCTGGCAATCGTTACTGACAAAATGCATCTATATCGAAGCTATCTGGGCCGAATGCTGGTCGCCGGACATCTTCGACTGCCTTACCAGGCCGGAACACAGGGGGCATGCATTCTGGCAGACACCTTCGACCGGCGGCCTCTTTTCTGGTTTCATGCCGAGCCTGAGCTTACCGTATATTGTTCAATTTCGGGCAGCATTCTAAAGCAGAATATTGGTTTAAAACATTCGATTGAAACATTGAACCGCGAAAAACATATCGACTCTGGAATTATTTCAAATGGTTTCATTTATCCGGCAGTTGATGAGAAGACAGGCCGTGAACTGCTTCTCGAACTGGGAAAATTTGAAAATGCCTCATTGCCCCATCGACAGACGGTTCAGCATCTTCTGGCTTTTAAAATGCTTTCGCCGGAAATTCGGGGTTTTTGTCGAATCTCCCGCAATCAGCTTGAAAATGGTTTTCCTGAACAGACCAGATATCTTGTTCTTGGTCGCCTGATTTTTTATCTTCTTGTCGCGGCTTACGTTTTTTTCTGTTTTCAGTTGCGCAGTGGTCGCCTGAAAATTTCGATCAGATTGAAGCTGGCAATTTTGTTTCTGTACGCAAACGGTTTGCCATTGCTGATTCTCGGAACCATTGGTTTCGAATATATGCAGCAGCAGAAATACAATCTCATTGCAGAAACCCATGCAGCGAACGAAAAAGTTCTGCTGGAAATTGACTCGGGTTACAATCGCCATCGAACCGAGATGGGCCAGCTGGTTCAGAAGAATCTGGAAGATTTCAGGCAACAGTTCCGTGATCAGCAACCAGGGCCAGGCATGGAGAGTCTTTATAAGCAATTATTGGCCAATCTCAAAGCCGAAGAAATTCATTTTTTCAATCAGTCGGGACAGGTTCTGGCCAGCCAGAAACGTCATCGAAAACAGGTTTCCCAGACTTTCATGAAGATTTTCGCCGCCGGTGCCATGACCTTTGCGAACCAGAAGACTGACGATCTTTTCGATCAACTTGTTGAAAATGCTGGCTCGAACCTGAAGCTGGCGGGTAAGACGGTTTTGACCCGCGGCGCTGATATTTTGAAAACTTTGATCTCAAAAATGGAGCGGATCGAGTATTTCAACTTCGGCACTCAGCTGAAGCTATGCTATGCCACGTTGCTTGGCGACCGGGAAGGAAGGAATTTCCATTCTATGATGCTGGTCGTCTGGAGGGAAGAGGAAGCCCAGTCGGAATACATCAAGCAGGAAGTCGAGGGCTTCAACCGGCGAAATGACGGCAATTTCCTTTCAGCCATGGTGCTTTCAAATGGCCAGGTTTTCCATGGCGGCCTTTCTGATTATCGTGGTGTTATTCCTGTCATGCAGAAAGCGGTTACCCTGCAGAATTTCAATGAAGATTCGATACTGGTTGACGGGAAGCGCTATATTGCAACGGCGATCAGTGGTAAAGCGCTGAATAACCTTGCCATGATTGCTCTTTCCCCGGTATCGAAAATAGAAAAAGAAATTGAAACGATGGAGTGGTTTCTGATGCTGGCAATCTTTATCACGCTTGCGATTTCATCAGGGGTAGTAATGTCTTTGTCGCAGCAGTTTCTTGACCCGGTAAGACAGCTCTCAGAAGCGGTCATTCAGATCGGGCGTCGCAATTTTCGTTTTCGCACAAGTATTGGCAGCAATGATGAATTCGGCGATCTTGGCAGAACCTTCAATTCAAGTATTGCCGAGCTTGAAAAACTTGAGCTGGGAAGAATCGTTCAGGAAAGCCTTTTGCCCGGAAACAGATTCAGTCAGAAATCTATTTCGGTTTTTGCCAGGACAGTTACCATGACCCGACTGGGCGGCGATTACTACGATTTTTTCACCATCGATGAAAATCGGGTGGGAGTTTTCATGGGAGATGTGGCTGGGCATGGAATTCCCGCTGCGCTGATCATGGCCATGGCCAAATCTTCTGTTTTGACCAGAGTTGCAGAGCGTACTGCGCCTGATAAACTGCTTGCCGCAATTCACCAGATGCTTTTTTCCCTGAAAAATGAGCGGTTCAAGAGAATGATGACCTGCCAGTACATGACATTCGATGCGGAAACTGGAAAAATGCTGGTTGCCAATGCAGGCCACTGTTTCCCCGTCATTGTTTCAGCTGATGGCAGAAATGCAAGATATGTTGAGATCATTGGAACCCCGGTTGGTATCGCGAAAAGGGCAAGGTATGTAAACAGTGAAATTGATCTTGAGCCAGGCGAAACAGTCATTCTATACAGTGATGGCATGGTTGAGGCAAATAACCCGCAGTCCGGCCCCTATGGTTCTGACCGCTTTCTTGCCCTGGCAGCCAGTGCCTGGCACAATGATCTTGAGCAGTATTACTCCAATATGTACCGGGCAAACCGCGAGTGGTCTGCTCAGGCTGAAGATGATCTTACTATCGTTCTGATCAGGTTCGCTGGAAAAGGGGGGCAGAATGTCTGACCTTTCAGCGTTGAATAGATTTTTGCGATGGTTGATCGCCATGCTGGTTTTCGTGGTGATTCCCGCACTGCTGGTTTATCATGGGTTTTCTCGTCTGGAACATCTGCAGATTGTAAATTCCCGTCAGATTCTTGAACAGAAGATTGAACACGAACTTGCGGAACTGGTTAAGAACAGTAATACCGAAAGATTCCTGGTCAGATCTCTCTGGAATGCTTTTTATCAAGAAAAGACACGGGCCAGTGAACGAATCGGAAAAGTAAAAAAAGAATTTGATGAAGAAATTGATTTTCTTTTATTCAGGAATGATGGAAAGATTCTGGAGGCTACAGTAAATCCAGACAGTTTCAATGGATCCTGGCCTAAGGTCATGGATGCTTTCAATCGCATGTTTGACAGGCGGGGAGACGATTTTAAGCTGACAGCGGAGGAAGAGGTCAATTTCAAGCGAATGTTTGGGCCCCAGATTCTTCCCGAAACCTTGAAAGATTGCATTTCTCAGGATAACCAGATACTGGTCTGGCCAGATGTGGCAAGAATTTTTCCGACCATGTGGTTTGCCAGAAACAAATATGAAACAATTTTTGTTTTTATCAGGCCTTCTCTTCTCGATAGAATAGCCGGTCTGGAAAAACATGTAAAATTTTTCAAATCCAATGAAATTGGCATTGGCTTCATTGAAGGGGAAAGAATTTACAGCAGCGCGCCAATTGTTGACGAAAAACAGATTCAAAAAAATCTTTTGTCTGACTACAGAGTTGATAAACCCTCGTTCAATGCGGGATCAGAAGTCTTTTTTCAGAGGATGATTCATCAAAGACTGCGGGTTTTTGCATTTTTTTCTAAAAATATTTTAAGAAACAGGGTTAATGTTGATCCTAAGGTTGCTTTGTCACTTCTGCTGATTCTGTTGTTGCCAGTCATTCTTTTGAGCTTCAGGGCAATTGTTTTAAAAGTAAATTTGAGAATTTCACTGGTTCATAAACTGGGTCTGCTGTTTGTTTTCTCTGCCGGTCTGCCTTTGATGATGCTGTTTTTCGTGGGCTATGACTATCTAAATCAGAAACAGTTTGCCCTGTTTGATGAGATTCATGATAAGGCGACAAGGTACATGCAGAATTTTGACGAGCGCTATGAATCGGAGTTTGCCTACAGAATTGTAATTGCGCAACAGGCGTTGAAAGACTATATTCCTGTTCTCAGTAAAGACGGGATTGTGCCTTTCAGCTATTTTCCCTTTGCTGTCAGGGTCTGTAACGATATACAAACACTTAGTGATGTTCAGATTTATCTTATCGCCAGTTCTTCAAACATGGTTGGTACAGAAAAACTGATTTCCAGAGGCAACCAGATTTTCAGGCTTCCCGGCACCCGGGAAAAGAAGTCGGATAAGGAAGAGGTAAAAATTTACAGCCGTATCGGAAAATTCATCGTGGATACGGTAAACGGGGTGCAGGCTGATGAAAAGGTTTCAACTGAAGTCGAACTGCTCAGCGAATCGGTCATGCAAAAAAACATCTATGAACTTCAGCAGGAATTCGTCGCCGCTGATGGCAAAATTCAAATGTTCGGGCTGGGAGCGCGAAACTCACCGACATATATTGATCTGATTTCCGTATCCGAAAATAGTCGTCAGGATTACCTGTTGCTGGTTTTGTGGGGTAAGAACCGGTTAGAGACTTTCTATCTGAATCGCCAGTTTCTCAATGCCAATCGCAACATCAACAACCTGAAAATTTTTGCCGTATCAGAAGAAGGGGGACGCTTTTTTCCTCCAGAAGTAGCGCAAAATCGGCCTTTGCGCGATTATGTCGCGCAGTTTTCTCAGAAGCCTCATCCGCCAAGGCAGTTTATCGAGGTCGATCATAAAAAGTATCTGATAATGGGATTCAGGGGAAAGTTTCTGCGTGATTTCTGTCTTTTTGCTTTGTACCCTGCCGAAGAGGTTGAAAAGGAAATATACGGGCATAAGAAACTTCTTGTAAGCGCCTGTTTTGGCGCAGTAATTATTCTTTCGCTTCTTGGATGGCTGCTGGTAAACAGTTTTATCAGGCCATTGCGGGTAATCGCCGAGGGAGCTCAGGCAATACAGCAGCGCGATTTCGATATGCGGCTGCCCGATCTTGGTTATGACGAATTCGGCGACATCGCCCGGGTATTCAACAATACGATGGTTGATTTCGAGGAATTGAAGGTTGCCGGAATCATTCAGGAGCAATTGCTTCCCCGGGCTGCTTTCGATAATGAGCAGCTGTCCATAGCGGGAAAAAGCATGATCAAGGGCGATGTTGGCGGCGATTATTTTGACTATCTTTCTGGCAGCGATAATGGTTCTGGTCTGATGATCGGTGATGTGTCAGGCCAGGGGCTGGGGGCCGCATTGATTATGGCCATGGCCAAGGCGGCGGTGTTACAGTCCCTCGAAATTCTTGACCAGCCTAAGCAGATGCTGGTTCGCCTGCATGAAATGATGAAATCCACCCGGTTCCATGGTGAGAAGAGGTACATGAGTCTGCAGTATATCTGGTTCAACGGGCAGACTGGCGAGGGAATTTACGCCAACGCCGGCGGGTTCCCGCCTTTGAAGATTGATCCGCTTGCCGCAACCGTAGAAGAAATACCCTGTGCTGGCCCATTTCTCGGTGCTCTGAGCCGCCCGCGTTTCATGGAACAGCAATTTGTACTTGAGCCAGGTCAAGCTCTGGTGCTTTACACTGACGGCATGATCGAAGCCCAGAACTTCAATGGAAAAGAATTAGGCTTCGAACACTTTCGGAAGATAGTGATCGAAGCCTATGACAAGGACCCGGAGGTTTACTGCAGGAACGTTTTTTCTGCCTGTATGGCCTTTAAAGCCGGTAATGAGAAGCCGGAAGATGACATGACTATTCTGGTGCTGGTAAGAAAAGCTTGAGATCAGCGTTTTTTGCGAAGGCTGATCATGAAGCCCAGTCCGAGACTGATGAATGAACCTGTCATCAGAATGGCAGCCCACGCGGTTCTTGAGAGGCCAGAGCCATAGCTGACTGCATTTTTAGCCATTTCCAGCAGCTGTTTGCCGCTGAAATATACGACGATCAGGCTCAGGGCCAGCCCATTCATCATGTTGGCGCGGGTGATAAAAGTTACCAGAAGGCCGGTAATTACCAGAACAAAGTTGATGATTACCGGAACCTGGTCAGCCTGTGTGGTTGCCATGATTATTATGAGAGCGAAACCAAGCAGAGCGGTGTCATAGTTGTTAATGCCAATATTTTCTTCAATTGCCGATTTCCAGAGGGCCTGAACGAACATGCCGCCGAGAATCACCCAGGGCAGAACCAGACTTATCGGGGGTGTCATTTTCGAAAGAGTCAGTGACGAGTCGGCCATTACGTTGAGAATGAGCTGAATTGGCAT
>JBMOKV010000599.1:0-5872 GCA_049325495.1 Candidatus Rifleibacteriota bacterium
CGAGCGCAGGCGCCTCGAGCGTTTCATGTCTGAAGAAGCCATTGCTGCAATTAGAAAAGAAAGTCATGACCTGACCTTCTTTCGCAGCCAGAAAAGTGAAAAAACGATTCTTTTCAGCCATATAAGAGATTTCCATGCTTTGGTAAACAACCTTGAACCGAACATGCTCATCAGTCTGCTGAACCATTTCTTTTCATCGATGGAAGAGCCGATTAAAAATTCCGGTGGGCAGATAGACAAGTATATCGGGGATGCAATAATGGCCGTCTTTTCTGATGACAGGCCAGAGTCGGCAGAAAAAAGAGCGACCAGAGCTGCCATGGAAATGCTGCAAAAGCTTGAAGAATTCAATTCCGGCTTCATCAAAACAAACGGGCTGCAGACAGTTAAGGTTGGCATCGGCATTTCGACCGGCCCGGTCATCTCAGGAAAAATAGGATCAAACGACAGTCGGCAGGACTTTACCGTCATCGGTGACCGGGTTAATTTTGCAGCACGACTTGAAGCCCTGACCCACAAACTTCCGGAATCAGGAATATTTATAGATCATGCGACATTTTGCCATTGTGAATCATTGACCATTGAAGAAGGTGAAGTGAGAGTCAAAGGAAAAACCTTTGCGGAAAAGATTTATCGGGTGATTGTCAATGGCTGAAACCGCTGTCATCAATATCAGACTCAAAAATTCAACGCTACTGGGTGTTTTTCTTCTATGGCTGATGATAATAGTTTTTCCCGCCATCAGCGGCAGCAATATTTTCAAACATTCTCTTGAATCAAAACTCGACCGTCACACTGAGCAGATAAGGCATGAGCTTATGGCCAATGCTAACGAAACAGAAACCCTGCTTATTCCGGAAAGAGTTTTTCAGCACCTGGTAAGACTTCCAAGATATACTACCACTTTTAATGATTATTTCACGTTCAAGCGTCATCAGGACAAATTTTTAAATGATCCGGTTATCCGTTCCCTTCCAGATTTTAGAGACAAAAGTCAGGTTAAAGAACAGCTGGAAAGTTTCAACCGTTTCATGATGAACTATACCGGGCAGGTTCCGGCAGCTATTTTCCATATTGACGAAGACCACCACAAATGCCTGGCGTTAACCAATCATTCATTTGACCTGAACGAAATAGAGCAGTCAAAATTGCAGAATGAACTATCCCAGATCGCCGTTTATCTTAACCAACGCTTTGTCCTTTCACAACAGGGAAAACCTACGACTTACATGACGATGCGAAGAGAAGATTATCCCCAATTATACAAGCTTACCGGCAGCATCAACCTTTTGAGCACTGACTTTTTCCGACTCAGCAGCTCCTTTTCACACAGAACCAATTGTCGCATCAACATGATAACCTTTCGTTTTCCCGGTTTTGATGAAAAAGAGAGATATCTTTTAATGATTTTCTCTGAAAACACCATTCCGGCACGGGCGGGATTAAAAAGCCTCATTCTGAGAAACAGCAGGCTTGGCAGGCAGGTTTCCTTTGGTTTCGCAAAAAACATGAAACTGCCTCACTTTTATCAGAAAAATGATTCAATCAATCTTTTAATTGAGCTTCCGTATAGATTCAAAAATGTATTTGACAGTCAGGTCTCATACAATTCAGATTCTCGTCCCGTATTAAGGTTTTCGCATGATTTTTCAAGCGAAAAAACGAAGCTTCATCAACAAAAACGTCTTATCGACCTGTGTGTGTTTCTATACATTTTTCTTGTACCAGTTGCAGTCTTTTCCTTTTATCGAAGAACCGGTATGAGAAGCTTGAAAATTACCACAATTACAGCCTTTTTTCTGGCAAATCTTCTGCCTCTCAGCGGCAGCTTCTGGCTTTTCATCTCGTATCGCCAGCAGCAAAGAGAAAGTGAGATTGACCACGCTGTAAATCTGGCCAGGCAAAAAATCTGGCAATCTGAGCAGGCCTTCAGAATGCAAAGACTAAGGCAGCTGATGTTGCTGCGCTTTTTCTGTTTCAGATTCGAAAACGCCAGAAATGAGGATTGGCGGTCATATTTACAGATTATCGGGCCAGAAAGAAACTCATTTCAAATCAGGCAGTTTCTCTATTACAATTTTCTGTTGATCGACAGTTATGGTCGTGAACAGATGCGGGCCGGCAGCAGTGAAGGAAAAGGCGAAGAGCTCAGACCGATGCTGCTGGGAGATGAATTGAGGCTGATGCTGAAATTTGGAGCTTTCCGCAATCTTAAGCAGGCTGAGCAGTCAAAAATATCCCAGACAGCAGACATTGCCGCCGGTCTTACCGAGCAGATAGCTGACCGCCGACTTTATGGGCGCCTTTTTTCTGACGAGGGTTTTGCATATTATTCAACGTCAATTGTCAGAAACCAGCTGATAAACATCAGCTTTATCAGAAAATCCGATGGACTTGCCGGTATTTTTAACAGCATCAGTAATCAGGGCCATCTTCTGCAGGGAATCGCCTGGCTCATGCAACAAAAAGCTCTAAAAACTGATTTCAAAACAGGAAACTACATGATTAGCCTCGATTTCTACCCGATCAGCCCGTTTTCAGAAAGGGCGATAAACGGCCGAATTCATTATTCTCCCGGCGGCACGGGCTACGTCATTGACCGCGACTATGATCTTGCAAGCAGTATTTATGCAAACGCCAACAGTTCGGTAATCAACAATCTCGATACCGTTCAACCGCATCTGCTGGTAACCGATGTGGTTGACCGCGAGGTATTCGTTCTCGCAAAAGTTTTTCAGGTGAAATCCGAGAATTCTTTCACCCTTGCCATTCCCCTTCTAATTATTTCGCTGATAAGCTGCTTCGCCATCGCGTCTGGAATTTCTGCCTGGTTGTTGCTTCCGATTCCGCCTTTTCTAAGAATGATCAAGCAACTGGAGCAGGAAAATTATGAGCTGGAACTGGATTTGAAAACCGGAGATCAATTTGCCAGCCTTGGCGAGAGCTTTAATAAGCTGGCACTGGCCATGCTCGAGAGGGGGAAAATGGCTCGACTTGTATCAAAATCTGCCCTCGACGCTGTTTCTGGCAACCAGACATCGATCAATCGTCAGGCTCGCCTGCTGGAAGCTTCGGTGCTTTTTTCCGATGTCAGAAATTTCACCACGATTACCGAGCAGTACGATGCAGAGTTGGTAGTAGAAATGCTTAACGAGTATCTTACTATTATGACTCGTATAATCGAAAAGCATGGCGGTTATGTTGACAAGATCATTGGTGATGCCATTCAGGCGGTTTTCATCGACTCTACTGAAATGACGGGGCCCCTTTCAGCTTGTTCAGCCGCGGTCGAAATGCGCCGGGCCCTTTCCAGATTCAATGGTAATCGGCAGCAATTGAACATGTTCACGATCAACAATGGAATCGGAATCGCTACTGGTCAGGTAATTTCAGGCCTGGTCGGTTCAAGTGAGGGAAAACTGGATGCGACCATTTTCGGGCAACCCCTTGTAATGGCCCAACAACTGGAAAGCCTAAGCAAATATGCACAGATCTCCCAGATTCTGGTGGATCACAATACCCACTGCGAAATTAAAGAAATTTTTGAAACCGAGGTTTTTAAAAGCGAAAAACAGCAGGCGGTTTTCGAAATTAAAATATTTATTTAATCTGAACCCTGAAAACTCCATCCCAGTTTTGCCCTGGCGGGTAGTCGCTAAGCTCGCGACATCGGTTCATATAAATTTCAGCAATGTAATCATCATTGAATTTTTCAAGAATCTGCTGAAATGCAGAATAAGCTTCACGCCAGCGACGATTCAGATATAGGTTCAGAGCCTGCTCGGTCATTTCGGAAATCTGCAGATTCTCAGTTGCATCGGGGTCATCGTTTCTACCGAGCAACTGATAAATCTTGACCGTCTGCTCGCGCCCCTTGACCGTTACCAGATCAAGAGGCCTGAAAACAAAGTTTTTTCCTGCCCGATTGCGAGTTGCCTCACTCACAATAATCCTTGAAAGATAGATTTTATTCAAAGCTTCAAGACGGCTTGCCAGATTAACATTATCGCCAATTGCGGTAAAATTGAAACGGTCAGACGAGCCAAAATTTCCGATTAGAGATTGGCCGGTGTTTATACCTATTCTGGTAAGAAATGGACTGCGATTTTCACTTTTCCAGCGTTGATTGAGCCGGTCAACTGCCAGCATAATTTCACAGGCCGCCACACATGCCTTTTCAGCCTGGGCCTCATCAAGATGGGGAGCGCCCCAGAATGCCATGACCGAATCGCCGATGTATTTGTCGATCAACCCGCCCCGTCGATGAATGATCGCACTTATCTCGTCAAAATAGAGTGATAACTGCTCCATCAGTTGCTGGGGTGAAGTTTTTTCGGTTATCGAAGAAAAAGCCTGAATATCGGTGAACATCAGGGTTATTTCTTGAGATTGGGCTTCTATTCTGGCTTCATCACTACGCGAAACCAGATTTTGCACGATCTCTGAAGGAACATACTTCTTAAAGGCATTCAAGGCCTTTTTCATTGAGTTCATCGCTTCGCCCATCAGCTGAATTTCAGATATGGGCGATCTCAACCCGATTTCACCCTCAAAATTGAGAGTTCTGATCTTTTCAGCTTCGATAGTAAGACTTTTTATGGGCTCAGTCAGTTCGCGCGAGAGTGCCGAAGTCAAAAATCCCCCGATTATCAGCAGCCAGAAAGAAAACAGCAGAGTAGTTTCATGGGTACGCGCTATTGGCCCGATAAAATCATCCTCTGGCACGATTATACCGAGATCCCAGTCCCGGCCATAGTTTTGCGGAAAAGGTCGGAATGCGGCGATGTATCTTTCACCGGCATGATTGAAAATAAACTTGCGTTCACGCAGGTTAAGAAAATGCTCGATCGCATCTTTAACCCAGCCGGTGCGAAGATTTTCAAGGGTTGGTGAACGTGGCACACTCTTGTTTTCATTAAGCAATGGCGATTTTTCAGGGTAGGCAAGAATATTTCCCTCGTTATCGAGAATGAAAGCGATGCCCGATTCACCGATCCGCAGGCTTTTGAGAAACTCTGAAAGCTCGCCAAGGCGAAAGTCTATACCAACCGCGCCAATAAAATTTCCTTCGGCACTGAAAACCGGGTGAGCACTGGTGATACCAGGAACCTGATCGGTAAAAAGACGGTATTCCCGGCTCCAGACGCCCTTTCCTTCAGCTTTTGCCAGAGCATACCAGGGTCTTTCACGGGGATCATAATTGAGAATCGAAGAAGAACTGGTTGCCACTATCGTACCATCTGGTGTTCTTTCAACTTCCATCATCCCGACCGGTTGAGAGGTTCTTGAAATGATGCGGGTCGAGAAATTTCCATTTTCCTGGCGGTGTGACATGATAAAATTGCCACCCTCGTCACCAAGATAAACAGCAGAAAATTGCGGGTAAATTTCCAGAGTTTCGAGACTGATTGCTTCAACGAATTCAGGGTTGCCGGCACTGCCCCGTTCAATCATGCGACGCAGCAGATAACCGGTTTTGCCTGCCGGTTCAAGATGATTGACCGTCTGCCTGATAACCGTTTCAGAAATCTGGTAAAGCAGTTCATCAGAAGATTTCAGCATAATTTCTGAATTACTGCGATAGCCATAGATTACTATTCCGGCGACAATCAAAGAAAACAGTGCCAGAAAAGAAAAAAAAACTACGACCTGCAGCCGGTATGTGCGGTAATTTCTGTTGTTCACAAAAGCCTCTTTTGCAAAATTTTATCACTTTTAGCGCAGGTTTGCAGATTTTTATCGAACAAAACAATAATGTTTAAAAAGCCAGGTAAAAGTTATATATTACCAGAAAATATCAGCTCATATATCGGAGGGAATGAAATGATCGATAATCGAAGCATTGCTCAGGCAATGACAATCAAACTTGATG
>JBMOKV010000600.1:0-5864 GCA_049325495.1 Candidatus Rifleibacteriota bacterium
CGGCTGCCCTCGCTTGTCCTCTGAGCGGCCATAAAAACAAAGGTCATGGAAACAATGGAAACCAAAATAGCTATTGAGTGAGAAGTTAGAAAATTTGATGCGCCAAGAACCAGCTCGGTGGGCAAAGGAAGAGCCTGTCCGTGTGACTGTATTTTTTCGATGAAAACTGGAAAAACATAAACCAGAAGTGCCCAGGCAACGACTATAGTGTTGATAAGAAGAATGGCCGGGTAAATCATCGATTTGATGATCTTGGCTCTGATTCTGTACATCGCATCGTGAATGTTGGCGTAACGCTCAAGCACTTCGCCGAGTATACCGCCCACTTCGCCGACTTCAACCATGGTGATGAAGAGATTGGAAAAAACTCCGCGATGGCCTTTCAGGGCTTCAGAAAATGATTTTCCTGATTCAATCTTTTCACGAAGATCTTTCAGCAGGTTTTTCAGCGGGCAGGCTGGAAGCTGGCGATAAAGGGCATGAAGACTCATTATCAGTGGACAACCGGCGTTGGTCAGGCTTGAAAGCTGCAGCAGGAAAAAATTCATGGCCTTGGCATTGATCTTGATATCACTAGTATGGGTGGCCAAAAGAGTTTGAAAAGGTGCATTAGCGATTTCAAGAACGAAATAATTGCGGTCGGCCAGCCAGGTTCCTACTTCTTCTGCAGAGGCTGCTTCCATGAAGCCTTCCATCGATTTGCCCCGTGAATCGATGGCTTTATAGGCAAATCGTTTATTCATCCAGGTCAGCCGGACGATCAAGATTGATTTGCCTGATTTCCTCACTTCTGGTTAAGCGCAGAACTTCTTCGATGGTTGTTACTCCCTTAACCGCCTTGTTTATCCCGTCGAGACGCATCGTGCGCATTCCGGCATGGATGGCGGCTTGTCTTATCGTTCTTGCAGAGGCTGACTGCAAAATGAGGCTGTGGATTTCTTCGTTGATGGTCATAATTTCATGAATAGCTGTGCGGCTTGAATAACCGCTTTTTCTGCAGGTCAGGCAGCCTTTTCCGATAAACAGTTCTTTCTGGTCGAAGCCGTTTTCGACCAGCAGCTCTATTATATCGTCGCCGGCTTTATAAGCGGTTCGGCACGAAGGGCAGATTTTTCTGACCAGTCGCTGACCTCCGACTCCGATAACTGCCGAAGCGACCAGGTATGGCTCAACGCCCATTTCAATCAGGCGTGTAACGGCAGAAGCGGCATCATTGGTATGCAGGGTTGAAAACACCAGATGCCCGGTGAGAGCCGATTCAATCGCAATCTGGGCTGTTTCGAAATCACGGATTTCACCAATAAGAATGACATTGGGATCCTGGCGCAGAATAGAGCGCAGGGTGCGGGCAAACGTCAGGCCAATTTCAGGGCGAACCTGAACTTGATTGATGCTGGGGATCAAGTATTCGACCGGGTCTTCGACGGTTGTAATATTTATCTGACCATTTCTGATAAAGTTTATGGCGGCGTACAGGGTAGAGGTTTTGCCTGAGCCGGTCGGGCCGGTCATTAGAATAATGCCGTTGGGTGCCATTGAAAGTGTTTTGAAAAGCTTGAGCAGATTGTCATCGAAACCGACCTGATCGAGAGTGAGCTGCATTCTGCTCTTGTCGAGAATTCTTATAACGATTTTTTCGCCAAAAACTGTGGGCAAAGACGAAACACGCAGATCTATGCTCTGGTTTTTTACCTTAACCTTGATGCGCCCGTCTTGTGGAAGGCGCTTTTCCGAGATATCCATCTGTGCCATGATTTTTAAACGCGATAGAAGTTCGCTCTGAATGCTTTTTGGAGCTTTCATCAGTTCATTGAGAATCCCGTCGATTCTATAGCGAACTCTGATGATTTCTTCGTCGGGTTCGATGTGAATGTCGCTGGCCCGGTCATTGATTGCCTGCTGAATGATGGTATTGACAAGATTGATGATTGGAACACTCTGGTCGCCATCGCCAATATCGAAGGTGGTGAAAAAGCTCTCATCAAGGGTAACTTCGGCTTTTCTTTCGGCCGTAATGGTGTCAACGGCAGCCTGAAGGCTGTCACTGGTTCCATAGTAATGCCTGATTGCAGCTTCAACCTGAGATTCGGGGCTGATAGCCACATTAACCTCATAGCCGGTCTGATAGTTGATTTCATCGATAATGAAAACATCGAGGGGGTCTGCCATGCTTATCTGAAGGCTGTTGCCTTCAAGTTTAACCGGTAGCAGGTTATGGCTTCTGACAATTCCTTCGGGTATTGTGGTAAGCACTTCAGGGGGCAGAGTCATTTCATTCAGATTTAGAAACGGAATATTCATCTGCCTTGCCAGGGTATTGGCAATGCTGTCTTCGGTTGCCATACCGGTTTCAACAAGAACCTTACCCAGGCGTTTGCCCATCATTTTCTGTTTAGAAAGGGCTTCTTGAAGCTGATCTGCGGAAATCAGGCCGGCATCGACCAGAATGTCGCCGAGACGTTTTCTCTGTTGCGGGCCATTTTTTGCTGACATGTTGAATCCTGTCTTCAGCGTTTCCAGAAGCACTTACGTGCTGTTTCGTAGCTTGGATTAATTTCGAGGGCTTTGCGAAACATGAGCATTGCTTCAGTTTTCAGGCCTTTTGCTTCAAGAGCCTGCCCCAGCTTGTAATAACCGTCCGCAAATCCGGGAAACTTCTGAATGTGTTTGCGCAACTGCCTGATAAGCTCTTCTACCAGTTCAGGGTTGTCGAGCAGAACCGACATTTCATAATTGTAAACTTCTGCGTCATGTGCCTGATATTCGGCAAAAAACAGGGCGATGACTTTTTTATAATCCTTCATCGCCTCGTCTTTCTGGTCGAGGGCTTCGAGAATGTGGGCCCTTTCATTGAGAGCTTCACGATACTTGGGGTTGTGCTCGAGAGCTCTCTCCAGCATCGATACCGCTTTTCCCAGGTCTCCGAGACTTCGGAATGCCTGAGCCAGGTTAAAAAACGCATCGGGCCATTTGCACAAACTGGTGACCTTCTCAAAAGAAGAAATGGCCTCTTCGTATCGCCCAGCGTTGAGAAGGGCCTTGCCGAGATTGTTCAGATACTCAGGCGAGGAATTCTGGGCAATGCATTCCTTGTAATGCTCAATTGCCTGTTCGAGCATGCCGTTTTTTGCGAGCGCATTGGCAAGACTACAGCGTAAATGATGGTTTGATGGCTCTGTTTCGAGCTTTTTCGAGGTTTCGCTGATGAATTCCTCAAGCAGGCCTTCGCTGTAGTATGATTTGCCTGGCGTTGAAGATTCTGTCATTTGGAGCCTGGTTCTGCCTTGAATTTCAGGTCAGGAACATTCTTTGCTGCTGAATCTGCAGGCTTTTCAACTACCGACCCCAGCTTTGGCTTGGGGCTGCCGGGAATTGGTGGAAGCGGTGGGCTCACAATGTTAGTCGGAGAAGCATTTGCAGCCGTCGGAGAAGTGGCTGCAACCGGTTCGGCTGAAGGTTTAGTCCAGTTGCGGTATTCTTCTTCCGGGCCTGAGGGGGCGAAATACTGAATAAATTTAACCACATCGGTAGAGTCATTAAGGTATTCATGAAAAGCCTTCGGGGGAATCCAGGCAGTGCTGTTTGGTCCCATGACCTTGATTTCGTCGGCGATTCGCAGAGTAAGATTGCCTTCGATCACGTGTACTATTTCAGTTACGTATACGTGCCGGTGGCTCTTGATATGGGCTCCTGGAAGATAGGTAAGATGAACCATTGAAGAAATGGACGGGCCGACCTTGGCAGGGTCTACCAGAATTTTTGCACCGATTCTCTTATCGGGAGAGGTGTGATATTCGGCATCTTCAAAGGCAAAAAACCTATGCGACTGTACCTGGTCCGGGTTTTCTTTTTTTGCGGAAAAAGCAGGGCCATGAGCCAGTGCCAGAGCGAGTATGGTTGATAGAAACAATTTGTTTGCGCTGATTGATTTTTTCATAAACGAAATATTAGCCTGAATAGAAAACCTTGTCAAGGCGCATCTAATTGACTTTAATAGCTATTTTTATTACCATATGAAATAAGTCTTTTCATTTAGCTGTCGATTAATGCAAATTACACCCTCAGGGGCGACCAGAATTGTAGTTTGGCTGCTTGCCGTGCTTGTAACTGGCCTGGCGAGCGGATGCTGTACGAGAGTAAATGATAAAAAGCCTGGAATTCGGCCCTCAATTCGTGAAACAGTTACTAAAAACAAGCTGGATCAGAGAATGATTGAGTCCAGGCAGGCAAATATCAGGCAGTATGATGAACTTAACACCTCTGACCCCGTGCTGAATGAAGAGCGCCGTCGAAAAACCGAGCAATACCGGCGTCTTGAATATGCACATCAGATGCTTATCAATTCTAATGTGGAGGGCTCTTTGCGTGAACTTGAGCGGCTCCAGCTCGATCTTCGTGATGATCCGTATCTTGAAATGCAGACATGGTATCTTTCTGCGATGGCTTACCACAAGCAAGGCAAACCGAGTCGCCGCAAAAGATCCATGAGAAAAATGCTTGAAACCATGGAAATCCTGCAGAAAGATCCAAGGTTCAAGGCAGCGCATGAAGATGGCAAGATGGCTCAGGATGTTGTTAAGATGGCTATCAGTAAAGGAGGCGACAAGTTTGCAGAATAATCGCCATGGCTCCATATTCCTGCTGGCTTTGACCGCGATGACGGTTATTTTCATTCTTGGCTTTTCCATTACCTTCTTCACTGGCTCAGAAGACTATTCTTCAGCCATGTCTTACGAATCTGAAGTTGCCTTCAATCTTGCCGAATCGGCGATTGAAGAGTTCGTCGCCCGTCTGAAGAATTCATTGAATCATGACGACGCCAACAATCAGCTTTACAAGGTTTTACGGGCACATAATACTGATATAACCAAGGAAATTCCACTTCAGGCAGAACAGGTTGCCCGCTTAACCGCTTATACCAGAGAAACGGCCAGGCAGATTTACGGAATTCAGTTTGGTCGCGGCATGGTTGAATCCAACGACTTCGTCGTTGAAGCAAAAATCAAACTGGATCATATAAACGCAGTTGAAGCTAAAAACGGTGAGCAGGTTTTGTACAAAATCAAGAAGGATATGAAAGAGAAGCAGGGCGAACTTGAAGTCTGGGCTCAGGTAAATTATCGAGGCCACACTGCCAAAGTCTCTCTTAAGTTTCTTATTCGCGTAGTAAAAACTTTTGTACCTCCCTTCAACTATTTTACACTCTTTGTTAAAGATGCCAGTGTTTTTGGTGGTTCGCACTTCAATACCTTTGATTCTTCAGTGGTCCAGAAGAATACTCTGGTTCTCGATCATGGCTGGAATGCGATTAAAAAAGATTTCAACCCAACCCTGGGCTACAACGACTGGGAAAAGGATCTGGCGCAGCTGGGGAACAATGCCCTGACTCCCCCAGGACGCGTTTACCTTGGTCAGGATCTGGATACATTCATGCGCTTTGGGCCCAAAGTTCTGGTAAGACCTACAAATGGCGCAAAACTTCTGTTTGGCAACAACCTAGATTCCAACACCCAGCTGTTTTCGCAGATGAACGCCCAGGAAAACTTCTTTCTGCGTTTCGATGTGCCATGGATGGGTTTGAAGGATTACGTAAACAATTTCATGGAGCTGCAGGGCCAGAAAAAAACCGACAAAGGCAAAGTCTGGGCATTTTTGACGGGCAGTAAATGGAACAACAATGTTAAACTCAGACTTTTCAATCTCGGCGCTGGCGACGAGCTTACCGAGCCTACCACCAGTGGCCCGCCTTCTTTTATCAACTGTTTTCAAAGTTACTCAGTTCACACCGGGCAGTTGATCAACCAGGCTCCTGGCGGCCGTGCCTCAAGTGAAGGCGAAATGCAATATCGCATGATGCCGGAAGT
>JBMOKV010000601.1:0-792 GCA_049325495.1 Candidatus Rifleibacteriota bacterium
CGGATTTTCGGGTCTGGTAATAAGTGGAAAATCGAAAACCCTTCAGCTGAATTTAGTGATGGTGGGCTGATTGAGCTCAAGGGGGTAGTTTCGCCGGAATTGCTTAAGGCTGAAGTGCTGGTTGAAAACGTCGATCTGAAAAATTTTGCGGTTCCTGAGCGAATTGTGTCTGGGTCCGCATTTTTGAAAGCCTCAATTTCCGGTTCCTTTGCCGACCCGCAAATCAGCGGTGAGATCTGGGGAAGTGGCCTGCAGATCTTTTCGCGCGATATTTCTTCAGTAAAAGCCCAGATTCAACTGCAGAATCACCTGCTCGACCTTTCGCCAATGGTTATTATTCCGCAGCAGGAAGGAATGATTGACGGATTTTACTCGTTCAACCTTGAAAATGGTGAAACCAGAAGTTTCAAACTGAATTTTCAAAAACTTGGCGTTGATTTCATCGGAGGCTTTTTTCCCGGGATTTCAGCCAAAGAAGGTCTGGTTGGCAAGGTTGCCGGCAGTATCAGTTTCAAGAAGCAGCAGAACGATGATCATTGGGACTTTCTGATCGATGGTGGTTCTCTCAATCTGTATAATCAGGGTATCGACAGCCTTTATCTGGAGGGCAGTATCATTGGTGGTCAGGGTGAAATCCGCAATTTGTTCGTGCGCTCCGCAGGAGGAACGCTGAATGTCATCGGGCAGGTGCTGGGGCCAGAAAGCTTTGATGGCTCAATAGAAGCAGAGGGTATCAGGCTTGAAAAAGTGACTTATCTCAGCAATTTACTTCCGGGATTGCATGGTCAGCTT
>JBMOKV010000601.1:802-5813 GCA_049325495.1 Candidatus Rifleibacteriota bacterium
ATATAGAATGGGAGGGTGGCGAGAAAAAGGGTTATTTCACCCTGTTTGGTGATAAGATTACGGCTAATCAGCGTGAACTGGGTAACCTTGGCGCCGAGGTTCAAGTAGATAATGCCGGCATGAAGGTCATCAAAGCAGAATTCGATCGCCTTGGGGTTTCACTGGAAGGGAACGTTCGATGGGAGGGAAAGAAAGATTACGAAGCAGATTTGATTCTAAAGAATGTTGACCTTTCTTTCATAACCCAGGCCCATGGCATAAAAACTTTTGATTACGGTGGATTGATCGTTGACGGACAATGTTCGATCAGTGGAAATCTGGCTTCACTGACCCCTGATGTAGTCGAAATGCAGCTTGAAACGATCAAAATTCAAAAAGACCAGGATGTAATCGTTTCTAACCGGCCAATGCAGTTGAAATATCAGAACAACAGCCTGGAAGTGCGGTCGCTGGAACTTAAATACCGGCAGGGCGTGCTGGGAATTGAAGGGGTTTTCAAGCCGGGATTGGAAACCGCCCTGATGCTTAACGGAAGCGACTTCTCGATTCGTGCTCTTGGTCGTCTTCTCGATCTTCCAGATTGGAATTATGATGGCAGTCTTTCAGTACAGGCCTCGGTTTTTGGCAGGATGCCAGACCTGAAGCTGCGTGCAGATGCCAGAATCGACAATTTTATCATCGCGGACCGAAAAATTGACGGAGTATCGGCCAAGCTTTCAGGTGACACCAGACAGCTAAAACTTGAAGAATTGAAGGTTAAGTTGCCGGCCAGTTCGTTTGAAATGAAAGGTCAGGTTAGCCACGATAATTTTATTGATCTCACCGGTATCGATCTTGATTTGAGTATTCCTCGAAGTCCCATCAGCGATCTGCCGATCTTTTTACCTGGCATTTTCAGGCAGGCGAGCGGCTCAATTGAAGCAGAGCTGCAACTTAACGGCAACCCAAGACAACCGCAAATCGCCGGACAATTGAGTCTTTCAGCCGACGAGCTGGGCATTTCGGGGATGCGTAAGCCTTTCAAAAACCTGAAGTTTGCAGTTTCAACTCAAGACAATATTATAAATATAGATGAAATGAGCGCTTCGCTTGGACGGGGCAACATTAACGGTAATGGAAGCATAAATTTTCGCGATGGTCCAGGTTCTATTTCAGCAAGACTTTCGGGTGAAAAGCTTGATTTTTCATTCCTGAATTTTGAGCTCGACCGTGCCAGCGCAACATTCAACATAGGTGGCAATCTTTATAACCCCCAGATCCTTGGTGACGTCCTGGTTCCCCGGGGAAAATTTCACCTGAGTACCGATTTGCTGAAAGACCGGCCAAATTTAAATCTATTTTTGAATTCTTTAAATTATCGGGTAAATGTGGAAGTGCCAAGAAATTTCTGGCTCAAGAGTTCTTTTTTAAATGCAGAAATGAAGGGCAAATTTTCCGTTTTGGGTGATCTGGATAAAATTCACCTTGAGGGCGGCATATCAAGCGTTCAGGGCTGGCTATTTTTTCAGCGGCGCAAATTTAGAATTGATACGGGTGAGATTCGCTTTGGTGGGGTTGAAGACTCTTTTGACCCCCAAATTTTTGTGAAATCCGAGGGGCGTGTTCAAAACACCCAGGTTTATCTGACACTTCAGGGCCGAATTTCATCGATGACCCCGAAAATTTATTCTTCTCCACCGATGTCTGAAGGCGACCTTCTGGCGCTTTTGACGCTCGGGCGCGATATGAACAGCGCCATGCAATCCGACACCAAAGATCTGTTTGAATCTGAGATTCTCGAAGGTCTGAAAAACACTTATATTTCTGCGTTAATAGGCAACACCATTTCGGCCGCCCTGAATCTTGATGAATTGTTTCTCACTTCGTTGTATGATAAAACCGAAGGGCGTTCAAGGTCTTTCATTCGGGCAGGCAAATATATCGGTCAAAATATATTCATGGCCTATGAGGGTACACTTGACGAAAGAGAGGAAGAGACCTTCATCTTTGAATATCGACTGCCCAAGGGGTTTGTCGTGAATCTTGAGTTTGAGAAGCCTGAACAAGACAAGAGGATTGGTGTCAGATACGACTGGAAATTCTGGTAAGGTTTACAAATGGGGAATCTTCGCGATTTTTTTCTACAATTGAGCACATCGCTGTCGGCAGGGGTTGCGCTTGCTCGAACTCTGCACCTGCTGGGCGAGAATGTCGATGGCTTCCGATTCAGGGCTAAAGTCGAAGCAATGGCCCGCGAGGTTGAAAAAGGGAAATCATTGTCGTCGGCCATGGAAAAGGCCGGAAAACCTTTCACCGGGATGCAGATAAGCTTCATAAAATTTGGGGAGCAGACAGGCACCCTTCCCGAGGTGTGTGCAAATCTTGCCGAGTATGCCGACAAGGAAATGAACCTTGAAAGCGAAATTCTGACCGCAATGGCATACCCCTTGTTTCTGCTTTTTCTCGCTTTGATGGTCATGCCGATAATCGAAATGGCACTTTCCCAGGGCGGCTCATCTTCCCTCATCTGGGGATTTATGCGCTCTGCCGGCATTTATGCCTTTATTCTCGCTGCACTTTTTGGGGGTTACCAGGCTCTGGCAACGCCATTTGCCGCATCAATTCTCATTCAGCTTCCTTTTTTCGGAATGATCTTCAGGAAAATGGCGTTGTGCCGCTTCACCAGATCTCTTGGGGTTGGTCTGCAGGCTGGCGTAACAATGAATCAGTGTCTTGAGACTTCGATCAGTGTCACCGCCAATCCCTGGCTTGAAAAAGAGCTTTCGGGGCTGCACTCGGTTATCAATCGCGGCGGGTCGCTTGCCGAGGGATTGAAATCAGTATCAGCTCTGCCATCAACCATGAAAGAAATGATCGTAGTGGGAGAGCAAAGCGGCAAGTTGCCGGAAATGCTGAAAAAAACCAGTGATTATTTTGAAGAAGATGCACGCAATCGAATAAAACTTATCAGCAAGCTGTTACCTGTGGTATTCTTCATACCCATAGCAATATTCGTTGCTTATGTCATAATCAGTACGGCTGGAAAAATAATGACTGGCCTGCCAGGGCTCTGATGATACTCGAAAAAATATCAGGTTTGTTGAATATTCGTGCCGGCGAATGGCGCGAAATGGGGTTTTTCTGGTTTTTCAATTTTCTTATCTGGTTTGCTCTGGGTATCGGTGATGCGACCGCCGAAACTCTTTTTATCAAGAGGGTCGGTTTTGAGAATCTGCCAATCATGTTCATTGCCTGTGCTTTTCTGACGATTCCCATAAGCCTGATACTAACCCTGTTTCAAGGCAACATCGAGAAGCGGCTTCTCGTGATGTATTGTGGAATCGTTTCTGCAATGCTGATTCTTTTTGCGATTAACCTTGGGTTAAGCCCGGAATCTCCGGTTTTTGAGGGTTTCAATTACTATTTCATCTATCTTGTTGCGAACTTGATGCAGTTTCTTATGCCGGTGATCCTGTCGGTTCTGGTCGGTACCCAATTCAATTCGTTGAAAGGCAAGCGCCTGATTCCGGTAATTTTTACCGGTGTAATTGCGGGGAAAATAGCGGCGGGCATATGCATGATCTGGCTTTCTGTCCGCTATACCGTTCCCGATCTTTTGTGGTTCTGGTTGATTCTTCATGCCAGTGCGTTTCTGATGTTTGGCCTGATGGGACATCTTTTTGTTAAGACCCAGATTCAACGCTATATGGAGTCTAGATCCGAACGTAGAAATGGTGGATACTTTGAAAAGCTGCGTAAATTTCTCAATATTCTTTTAAGCTCCCGTCTGGTTTTTTTCCTGGTTGTTTCTTCGATTTTTTCAACGATTCTCTATTTTATCTGTGAATTTCAAACTGCCGAAATTTTCAGCCTCAGCTTTCCAGAGGAAAGTGAACTGGCGAGGTTTTACGGTCTGTTTGCCATTTTTTCAAGTCTGCTGGCTTTTCTTTTTCAGGGTGGCATAACTGGCAATCTGATTCAAAGATTTGGAATCAGTAATTCCAATGTTATTTTTCCGGTGCTGGTAACTTCAGGCTTTATAGGAACATGGACTTCATTTTCTTTCTGGCCGGGGGTCTGGCTTAAATTTTTAAATGCCGGTTTGAGTAATGCTCTGTTTCAGCCGATCAATAATCTTTTCTACAATGCTCTGCCGGTGAAGGAAAAAGCCAGAATTATCACGATCAACGAAGGGGTTTTGCTACCTGCAGGAACGGTTTTAACCGGTCTGTTTCTTCTTTATTTCAGCCAGTACAGGCAGCTGGTCATGATTTTGCCGGTGTTTTTCGGGGCAGGCTGGGTGCTGCTCGCGGTTATGATGCGCCGCCCGTACCGTGAGGGGCTTTTGCACCTGCTTAAAAGTTCGTCGCTTGACTTCAATCGTTCAGGTGAGCTTGAGAAATTGCCCCTCGACCCAAACACCATGAATCTGCTTCTGATTACTCTTGAAACCGCGGATGAAGATACCGCATCGATGATTTCTCAGCTGATTTTCAACAACGGTGATCGCGAGCGGCGAGAGGCTCTGATGCACCGACTGGTCAAATTTCCACCCGACCGTCTGGTTGCGGTTTTGCGAAAAGCCAGCTTTCCCATAGACAATCCAACCCTTGAATTTCTTTTTGCCTGCCTGGCTGAAGACCATGTCGAACTTCAGGAGATGGCGCTAAAATCTCTTGCCCGTTTTCCTTCTTCGGCTCGGCTCAGAGAAAAAGTTCTGCCTTTTCTTAACAGCAGTTCTGAGGATTCTCGACGACTTGCAGCGGTTATTCTTGCAAGAATCGGCGATCTGGACCAGATGCTGCAGTCTTTGCAGATACTTCAGTGCTCGATATACAGCGAAGATGAAGCAGACCGGCTAAAGGGCATTGAAATAATCGGATTTACCGGCGACGAAAGGTTCTGGGTAAATCTCAAGCCCTTTCTTTCTTCGGGTGACACCCGAATCAGACTGGCCGCAGCCACTTCTCTGGAGCGTATTGTCTGTACCGGCGAGGCAGATGAGCTTTATGAGATAATTGGCGCCCTGATC
>JBMOKV010000602.1:0-5784 GCA_049325495.1 Candidatus Rifleibacteriota bacterium
ATCTTACCCGGGATCAGGCGCATGAAATCGCAAGGCTGACCGCTGAAGCCGAAAAAATCAGAAATGATGCGCTCAAGGAAATAAAAGCACTTGATTCAATTCAGCCGATGACCCAGCTTCGCGACGAACTCTACACAGCCCTCGCTGAAGATCCGCCGAAAATTCGTGAAAAAGTTGTCGAACTCGACAATGCTGCCCATGAAATAACTGGCCGTGCCCTCGACCGCATTGCCCGCATGGAAGAAGAAATAAAAAAGATTCTCTCGCCCGGTCAGCAGGACATTTTCTGGGAATTCATTCCCTGTATTGTTCCCGAAGTCGATTTCGAAAATCCGGTAAGAACCGGCCAGGCTGCCGCCAGCAGTCGTCTTATGCCTGCCCTGGAGCTGGTGCGAAACACTCCCAACGACATGTGGGAGAAGCATGGCCAGGCCTTTGTTGACCATGTGCTCAAAATTACCGAAAACGAAGCGGGGAAAATGACCGACGATGTGAGAGAAGACCTTCGCCGCCGCCTGGTTAAGCATTGCTGGAAAATCAGAAGCATGAAAGAAGCCGATTTTATGATTAATAAAAGCAAACTCGCCGAAGAGTTGCTGCTGATTAACCGCGAGCATACTCAACGCAGTGGCTTTCGCACCACCGGTAAGCTGGCTCGTTTTTTCCTTTCACCTGCTGCTGCCAGAGTGCTGCCAAAATGGGTAGAAATTCACTTCGGAAAAGAAAGTAAATTGAAAGAACAGCCAAAAATTGAGAAGGGTTGTGTTCAAGGCTCCCCGTCAGATAACCAGGTGGGCCAGGTGCCTGAAAAGGTTTCAGACAAAGACCAGCATTTCTGGGAGGTTCAGGTTCCAGAATCTCTGGCGAGACTGGCTGAAACCCCATATTTTGACCATATAAATACTGCTTTTCCAAAAGCTTTTTCAAAAAGTTTTTTTGATGAAAATGACCGCTACGTTGAAAAAGATCTATTGATCAACGAAGCGGCCAATGTTTTTCTTAAGCGTGAAGGTGAGCTGAAGTTCTACGGTAAGACTCAGGGAGAACCCTGAGTCTATTCGCTAATTTGAGGATTTAATAATAGCTGCACCCGTTTCTGTACCGACCAGAAGAGTGCCCTGGTTTTCCAGGGTCATACAGGTTACGCGGTTGCCTGGTAAGCCGGATTCAGTTGTCAATATTTCTGAAGAAGTATCGAGTTGCCATCTTTGAAGGCCGTTTGAACTACCGATCCAGATGAATTTGCCGTCTTTGATAAGGTGAAGCGCGGGCAAAGCCTTTATGCCGGCGTTTTTTTTCAAAATGCTCCATTTTTTTCCGTCATATAGGGCCAGGCCGGTGTCGGTTCCGGCGGCTATGGTTTCTGGCCCGTATTCGCAAACGCTGTAAGCCGCTCTTGCCGGAAATTCCGGATAAACCCAGGTGTCAACATTCAAATAGTAATTTGAGGCGATCTCAGACCTGAATCTGACAATGCCATTGTTACATCCAACCCAAAGGTGGGTCAGCTGCATATAAAGACAATGAAGGCGATTGTTAAATAAATGTATGAACTTCTGATTGGTAAATTTAATTGGAATAGACTCAACCATTTTTGTGACCCCATGTACTTCGTTGCCGAACCATACAGTTTTGTCCTGATCAACGTGAATGCGTAGAATTCTGTTGTTAAGAATTCCCTCATTATCAGGGTCTTTGTAAACGTTCCACGTGCCTTTGTCAAAATGAAAGATCCCGTACCCATTGCTGCTGTTTATCTGAGTAACCCAGATTGCGCCATCGCAGATGCCAACCGCAGAAATATTGGCAGCCTCAATGAGCGGCGAATTTTTATGGTCAAAAACTTCGATTCGCTTATCCGGGTGTGTTATCACCAGTTCATTATGAGTTGCCCAGACGTTTAAACCATTTTCTGAGGCAACCGCACATATTCGCTTGCCATTCAACAGCGGGTGGTCAATTTTTTCTATTACCAGATTCTGTCCGAAGCCGGCAGAGCAAAACAACAGCAAACCAAACAAACATTTAATTATTTTATTCATATCAGACCATTCTTTAAGAGATGCCCCGGCTACCCATCCGGGCGCCGGGGCATAATAGAGCGGTTCAATTAGACAGACGCTTTACAGGATTATCAGCGTTCGTCGAGAGATCTGGTGTTGAAACCTGCGGGAAGAACGTTGATGTTGAA
The DNA here is from genome assembly GCA_049325495.1 of Candidatus Rifleibacteriota bacterium. Classification (GTDB taxonomy): domain Bacteria; phylum Muiribacteriota; class Ozemobacteria; order Ozemobacterales; family Ozemobacteraceae; genus DYKG01. The sequence goes on from JBMOKV010000602.1 coordinate 2,192, forward strand.
CTTCATTTCGCGAGGCTGGCCGGCTGAACCGTCTTTGGCGCGGTCATAGGCCTTGACCTTGAACTGATACCATCCTGCTGCGCGGAAAATGTGATAGAACTGTACGGTCGGGTCGAATTCATTGAGTTCGTATTTGTTCTTGCCGGTGCCGTCTTTTACCACTTTTGCGTTGGCGATGATCTGGCCATCCTGTTCGTATTCGATCTGTTCAAGATTACCGGTCGGGTTCTGGTTTGCATCAAGAGCTTCGATTTCAACTTCGGTCTTGACGATGCCTCTGAAAGGAGTCAAGCTGTCAATATTGTCGTAGGGCTTGATGACAAATTTCATGCGCTGATCTTCAACCGGAATCTTGTTCTTTTCAGGTCCTTCAGGATCGGTCGGAATCTTGGGAAGGTCTTCCTTGGTTCCGTCTGCTTTGATGATAAACCAGTCTTTGCTGGCCATATCGAAATCTTCGTTTACGCCCTCTTCGCCATAATTCTTGATTGCGCCAGTTTTTACATCCTTGGCCGCAAGCTGTGAACCTGCATCGAGAGATTCAATCGGCGGAACCCCGATTTTGTGGGTCGTACCATTGACCTGGTCTTCGATTTCGCAACCGATGAGAGGTTTGCTGAATTCGGCAACGTCTTCGACCTTAACCAGTGAGCCGGCGGGAGCTGCATTGCCGCAGCAGTTCGATACTTCCTGGGTCATCAGACAATCGGGTGGCATGCTCTTGAGATCGTTATAATAGTTGACCATTTCCTTGGTTTTCTTACCAGAGGGGCAGTCAGTGCAGTGATCGTTCCATTCGATTGAGTTGGTTGCGAAATGTCTGGGAAGAATGAAACGCTTGCCTGCAACGGTCCATGAGCCTTTGGCAACTTCGATCTGCTGGCCGGTTGCCGGGTCGGTTTTCATGACCTTTTCTTCAGCATGCTGACTGGGTATGTTTTCAAGCGAAATCTTCGAAATGCCGCAGCGGCCACTGTGGGCACTGAAACCGATATGGGCAAATCTGGTTGCCTGGCGGGTACCTTCAGATGAACTGCTGATAAAGGTTTTGAGCGCTTCAATCGACTGTTTTGCTTCTGCTGCTTCTTCGGTGGTTTTGCCGCTGAGTTCGTCAACCAGGTCGTTAAGAACGCTGAGCTGGCTGATGTCACTCTTCTTCCAGGCTTCGTTAAGCTCATTCACCCTGGTTTCGCCGTCGCCGTTCTGATAAAGAACATAATAGACCATACCTTTTTCCCAGGGTTGCAGAAACTTGGTTTCCCAGCAGTTTGCATAGCGGTCAGCCATGAATTTATCAAGTTTTTCTTTGGGCTGGGCTTTCCAGTAGGGGTGGTGATCGACATAATAGTCTTTTTCGAAGCTGGGGTTGCAAACGCCGACGTATGGGCCGTAGGCGCCGTTGGACTTGAGGAAATAGAAGAACAATACCGGTTGTTGGCTCGGTGAACCATCATAGAACGGGTTGGCCATATGGTAAAGTTCATCGGGGCTGAAGAAATAATCGAAATTTGACTCAATGGCCGGAGAAGTTGGCAGCAGGTCAGCATTTTCGTTTTCATAGCTGACTTTCATGTCTTTGCCATCGCTGTATCCGACGTATTTGCCGACTACGCCCTGATATACCGTTCCTTTAGGATCGAGGAAGTCCTGTGAAATTTCAGGGTAAGAATAGTCTTCAACATAAACCATGTTGTAATCGGTGAATTCTTTATATTCTTTTCCGTCAACGTTGATGCTGAGATTCCAGGTGCCCTTAAGAGCTTCCGGAACAGGTTTGGTGGTCTTTTCCGGGCCGAATTTCACGAAGTCTGCATCGGCAGGAGCGGCAGCCATGCTGACTGTGCCGGGAATTTCACCGGCCGGGTCGGCTGTGTCTTTTTCTTTGGCCGGGTATCCCGCGCCTGATGGTGAGAGGCCTGCAACTTCAGCGCGCTCGTAGGTCATGATCATTCCAACCTGCTGCAGCAGCGTGGTGCCGGAAACCATCTTAGCGCCTGCAATGCCTGAATCGAAAGGCGCCGTATGGCGGTTAACGAACATCTTTTTGTCCCAGATGTCGGATTCTGAAGCCGCACCATTGGCAACGTCTTCGAAATACTGGCCATTGGCGTCTTTAAGGTTCAAAAACGGTGAATAAACTTCGCCGCCGGAAGTTCCGCCCTTGTTGCCCTCTGCCAGGACTTTCTTCTTTTCATCTGGTTTTTCAAAGGCCCAGTGATATTTCACATTGCGGTAAACGTAGAATTTTCCAGTGCCTTTGTCTTTGATGATGTAAGGAAATTTGTCTTTGGTCGGGCCGGTGTTGCGGTAAATCAAGGTTGCGTCAGTGATTTCATTGCCCTGAGTTTTGACGATCGGTTCTGGTTCAACCAGAGGCATCCAGACTGCAATCTGGGCTTCCGGTTTGTCATGATGTCCGCTTACACGGCGAATGTCCATGCCGTCTGAAAGCAGGCCGCCCCCCATAAATTCTGAATCGAACGGTTTGATTTTTGATTTGTAAAAGTAGCCTGACTCTTTGCCAGGTTCCACTTCCACCGCGGTCAGTTGGGCTGTGCTCAGGCAGAGCAACAGTCCCAGCGCCAGGCCTACTGGTTTCTTTGCAACCTTGAAATCCATACTTCCTCCTGTAAAATCCGGAATTTATTGCCTGAAATGACTTTGAATCAGAGAATCGAATTGAAACGATTCGCCGATCCTTTCTTCATTTTCGTTCAACCATGTTTTAATTTCAGCCGCCTCTTTGAGATCGGTTTTTTTGTCGAGCGCTTCCTGAAAGTAATTATAAGCCAGTTTGTAGTTTGCTAGACTGCGGTAATTGTCGAGATAGGTCGGTCGGTTTTTCACCAGAACACTGCCGGGAAAAGCCTTGTGCCCATCTCCTGTGTACAACTGACCAAGTCTTACTCTGGCTCTGACCCCAGTTTCATCATCATACATTGCCAGCCAGGTATAAGCCTTCTTAGCGGCCAGAAGCTTTTCGTCAAGCTCAAGAAAGTTGGCTTTAAAAAATTCTACCCGTGGGTCGCCTTTGAAAATTTTCTCGCAGATTTCAAGGTGAATTGAAGCTCGCGGGTCATTGCTGCGCACAAAAATTTCCAGCAGACCAAGATTAACCTCAAAGTCCTGCTCTTTCATGGAAAATGCCGTATTGAACATTTGCAGGGCCGAACCAAGGTTGTCGTTCTTAAGATAAGCATTACCCAATGCCACCAGCGGCTTGAAGCTGTCTGGCCATATATCTCTGGCGGTAGATAAAGTAGCAATGGCCTTTTCAAGCTGATTCATCTTTAAATAGCAGTGCCCTAGCCCAAGATAGGCCGGCATATTGCTTTTATCAAGCTTTATGGCTTTTTCAAACTTTTCAATGGCCGGTTTGTATTTCTGTTCTTCAGTGTCAGCCTGGCCTGAAAGAACTATAGCTTCAACGTTCTTGTCATCGGCTTTAAGAAGGCCGTCGAGAATTTCGGTGGCCTTTTTCAGGTCAGGTTTGCTGGAAAAAATGTTGGCCCGGGCCTGGGCGGCTTTCTGAGTCGCTGACATCTTGTCGCCGTTGAGCTTTTCAAGCTCGGAATAAATTCTCTGAGCTTTAA
>JBMOKV010000603.1:0-5784 GCA_049325495.1 Candidatus Rifleibacteriota bacterium
ATGCCCTTGGCATTGAAAAAGCGATGAAAGAAAAAATTCACGGCAAACTGGTGGCAGTGCTGGGCGAATCAACTTTCATTCATTCAGGCATCACCGGCCTTATCGATACGGTTTACAACCAGGGCCGACACGTAACCATGATTCTTGATAACTCTATCACTGCCATGACCGGTCATCAGCCCAACCCGGCCAATGGCAAGACTCTCAAAGGCAAAGATACCACTACCCTCGACCTTGAAGCCGTCTGTCGGGCCTGCGGTGTAGTCAACGTTCACACTATCGATCCTTTCGATCTTAAACAGGTTGAAACCACTTTGAAAGAAGCCCTGAAAGATGAAAAGCCCTCGGTTATCATTGCAAGAAGACCATGCTTCCTGCTCAAAGATTACAAACCCAAAGTCAGACTGGTTTCCATCAATCGTGATAAATGCGTTAAATGTGGTCTCTGCTGGAAACTGGGCTGCCCGGCCATAGAAGTCAGCCCGGTTGACGGCAAAACCGTCATTAATTCTACGCTCTGTGTTCACTGCGGACTCTGTGCCGCCGTTTGCAAACCCGGGGCAATAATCCAGGCCAGGGAGGAATAAAACCATGACTACCAATATACTTTTGTGCGGTGTGGGCGGCCAGGGAACCCTGCTGGCCAGCAATCTTCTGGCAGAAAGCGCCATGGAAGCCGGTTTCGACGTTAAGAAGTCAGAAATTCATGGAATGGCGCAGCGTGGCGGCAGCGTGGTAAGCCATGTAAGATTTGGCGACAAGATCGCTGCCCCGGTAATTCGCAAGGGCGAATGTGACATTCTTCTGGCATTTGAAGAGCTCGAGGCTCTGCGATGGTCAGAGTTTCTCAAACCTGGCGGGCTGGTGATCAGCAATGCCCAGAATATTCTGCCAATGTCGGTTTCGGCCGGTAAAGACAAATACCCCGATAAAATCACCGAAAAACTTGCCGCCCTCGATATAGAAGTGATTTCGGTAGACGCCATCGGCAAGGCCAAAGAAATCGGCAATCAGAAATGCCTGAATGTTGTTCTTCTGGGCGTACTGGCAAGAAAAATACCTGCCATCGAGAAAAATGTCTGGGCAGAACTGATCAACCGGCGAATTCCGCAGAAGCTAAAAGAACTTAATCTGAAAGCATTCAATGCCGGCTGGAACCTGGTTTAAATAAACATTTAAATCAAAGGGCTCCGCTTGAAGCTTAAACGCTTTGAGCGGAGTTTTTTATTTCTGGTATTTTCTCTTGATGCGCTCAACCTGTTCTGCAAGGCGCTTTTTGGCCTGTTCGGGCATCGGCGCTTTGGTAAAAATGTTGCTGACCAGTTTTTCAGCGTCTTTTGTCTTCCCCTGCTCATAAAACAGTTCGGTCAGCATCAATGCCCAAGGAACCTTTTTCGGCCCGGGCTGACTGGATATCATGGTGCCGCAGATTTTTTCTGCCTCACCAAAGTTTTTCTCCTGGCGCAGCCTTTTCAGCTGTAAAAACGCGCCAGCTTCATCCGGGCTGAACTTCAGCCGCGGATCTTCAGCAGAAATATCGAGGATTGTTTTTTCATGGTCCTGAGCGTTCGCATCCGGGCCGGAATCAACACCTGATCCTGGCGACTCTCCATGGGTTTGCGGGTCATTCCTGCTTTGCTCAGTTACATTCTGGGCCGGTTTTTTCTTTGCAGCGGCTTTTTTGATCACACCCCTGACTATGCCGAACAGCAGAATTACCAGCAACCCGATCGCAACATATTTGACTTTTGATTTTTCTGCGGTCTTATGGGTGTCTATTTTCCCGGGAGCACCATTCTTGAGAACTTTGTAAATTCTTATTTCGCGGGTTGCGTTCTTCAATTCCTGCGAACCCAGATCCACTGCTCCGAATTCATTGCGGTTCATCGCAAGAAAAGTCGATTCTGAAATAAAAACATCGTTGGTATCGGCAAAAGTCTGAATACGCGATGCAATGTTGACCGGGTCGCCAAAAAGATCACCACTTTCATCTAATCCGACTTCACCGGTATTGATACCTATTCTGAAGCGAACCAGGCTGTCAGGATTCATCATCTGGGCATTTCTGGCTTCAAGTTTTCGCTGAATCTCGATTCCAGCCTGAACGGCATTGGTAGGCGACTCAAATCGCACCAGAAAACCGTCACCAAGGGTTTTAACCATTATTCCCGACCAGCGCTCAATTACATCGGTAACAAACTTCTGCATCTGGTCATGAAAAAGCTTCATTTCCTCGATCGTCTGCTTGGCACTGCGCTTGGTATAACCCTGCATATCAAGAAACATAATAGTCATCAGCCGGTTTTCCATGCGGTTCTCCTGTATAAATTCAGCCCTTTATCCGATCGTGCAGATCCCTGAGGTTTTTCAATCCCGGGGAAGTAACCGGAACTGCTTTGGCGGCCCGGTTGATTACTTCGAGCGCATCGCTTTTCCGGCCTGAGCGCGCCAGAATTATGGCCAGATTATAATAGTTGCCCGGATCAGTTGGATCAATTTGGGTCGCTTTCTGATAGCAGCTCATCGCCCGGTCAAAATTGCCCAGCTTCTGGTAGGCAAAAGCCATATTGGCGAGAATTCTTGAGTTGGGTTCCTGATAGCGGCAACCTTCCTCATATTGCCTGATCGACTCATCCCATCGGTTGGTTTTGAGAAAAAGACTCGCAAGATTGAATCTTATCACCGTCAAATCTGGTTTAAGCTTTAGTGCCTTTTTGAAAAATTCGATTGCTTCATGCAGCTTTCCACAACGAAAACAGGCAATACCAAGATTGCTGTGGGCCTGAATATGAAAAGGATCAAGCTCAATAGTCTTCTGAAAGAATGGCAACGATTCTTCAAAATGACTGAGCTGAAAATGCAGATTGCCTACGAAAAAATTGGCCATAAGATCATGGGGATTACGATTCAGGTATTCAAGAGCCATTTCAAGTGATTGTTTGAGATTTCCCTGCTTGAAAAGTTCCAGAAAGGTCCGCCGCAATTCTTCACGACTGTCGGGAACTGTGGCAGCCGGCTCTTCTGCCGGTTCTGGAGCAGGTTGAGAGTCCTGCTGCTTATTCTGTAGAAATTCTGCAGGAACCTCAATTTTTTCCAGCGCATTTTTCAAGGGATCCTGCAAGGGGGAAACCTCTATTTCCTTAAGAGCCAGGCCAATCTGGCCCACGGCATAAGCCGCGGAAATTCTGGTCGAAATCTCTTTTCCCATCAACATTTTTTCAAGGTCGTTGATAACCTCGACATCGCCCTGGCGAAAAAGGGCTTTGGTAACGTTCGAGCGGGTACGGTTGTCTGGATCATTGAGCATAGGGCGCAAAATTGAAATCGCAGCTTCGCCAAGAACCTCTTCTATGGCTTCCACTGCGTTGGCCCGCACTCGTGAATCCCGATCCCGCAAAGCACTTTGAAGAGTTGGAGTGCCGGTTTTGTCTCCGATATGCCCAAGACTTGTAATTACTGCCGATCTGATCTTGAAATTCCGGTCAGTTTTCAGCATTTTTACGAGCCACGGCACCGCAGAAACGATCTTCAGACGCCCCAGGGTTATCACAGCCTGCAACCTGACGAAGGGAATACTGTCGGAAAGCATCTTTACCAGAAGCTCAGTCTGAGCTTCTCTTGCACGGGCCGACAGAGCCAGCGCAGCATTCTTTCTTACATCCGGGTCTTCATCTTTCAGCAGCTCGATTATCATTTCCAAAGCATCGGGATAGTCGATAACCGAAAGGACATAGCCGAGGGTAGCCCTGATCCATTTTTCCGGATCATCCTGCATGACTTTCAGATAAGGCTTCAGGTCTATTTTTCCCAGATTTCCCGCAAAAACCATGGCATTACCACGAACACGGTTGTTGGGATGTTTAAGAAATGGCTGAATAAGGCTCATAGCCTTTTCAGGCGGCAGATTCATACGGGCCAGACTTTCGATAGCATTGGCTTTAACACGATCATCGGTGTCGCGAAGCGCTTTGGTGAGCGTGGGTACTGAAGTCAGGTCAGCAATAAAGCCAAGGGCGGTAATGATTGCCGAACGCTTTCTTTCGTTTCGCTCCTTTAGATAAAAGGCCACCAGAGGGTTGGTGGCACGATGAGCACCCATTCGTGCCAGCGCATCGACGACGTTTAAAAATATCCATTCATTGCTCTCGCCAAGGCATCCCAGCAGGTTCGAAACCGCTGAACTGTCTTTGAGCCGTCCAAGCGAGGTAATACTGTTATATCTGACATTTGGGTCAAGATCGGATAAAGCTTCAATCAGAGCCTTCACCGCACCCTGGTCATTGAAAGCCCCCAGAGCAAGAGCGATGTTGGGCCTTACCTCCCGGTCCGCTTCCTTGAATGCCGACAGCAATGGAGCCAGAGCAGCAGGATCACCAATTTCGGCCAGAGCCAGCGGCATCTGCTCATCCTGTTTTTCTTTCAACAAGGCTTCTACCAGCGGCTCAACCGATTCGAAATCGCCTATTTTTCCAAGTGCTTTCGCCCCTTCACCGCGCAACCGGGAGTCGGAATTGGCTAAAAAACCAATCAGTTTCCGGGTGCAAGGCTTAAGCAGCCAGAGGCCACGACTGCGCAAATCAATATCACTCACCGACCAGGACTCCCTCAAATCCACTACCTGCAAAAAGACCCGGCTTAACCGGGTCTTTGATAGCTGGAAATTTGTTAACCCATCCGCAGGTTTTTTAATCCAACCTTTTCGAATGCAACCTTCATTTTGTTGATACCATCGTCAGTGATACCAACTTCAAGAACTTCGCCGGTGTCATCCCAGACTTTGTGGTAGACCAGCTCGCCCTTTTTGAAAGTTTCGGTCATCGAATACTCTCGAGCATCGACTCCTGTTGGTTTTTCCTTCTTTTTGATGGTTGCTTTTTCTTCGCTGACTGCGCCAGCTTTCTTAATGGTTTTTGCCTTTGCCATTTAAGCAATCCTCCCTTCCCGGAAGTTAGAATAACAAAATACAATATTTATTAAAGAATGTCAAATACCACATTGTAATAGATTTGAGACACAATATGTACCGCAACCACCCCAAATTCTTTCAAGTTCCGCACCAGACCCGAAACATCCATAATTGACACATCTTCTATCCTTTCGTATAATGATTATAATCACTGCATCCAGTTCCCCGGAGGAATAGTGTGAACCTTAAGCTTATAAGAAAATCAGCGGTTCTAACCATACTGCTAGTTATATTGGCGGTGTCACTGGCACATGCCCAAACCAGAGAATGGACATTCATGCTGTTCATGGCCGCCGACAACAACCTTGAAAGCGGGACCGCACCAGATATCAACGAGCTTGAAAAATATGGTTCGAACGACAAACTGGCGTTCGTCGCCCAGATAGATTTGAATGGCAATTTCAACAATGAATCAGAGCTGAAATGGACAGGTACTCGACGTTTCTTCATTCAGCGCGATAATAACATGAAAAAAATGACTTCCCCGGTGATTGAAGACCTGGGCGAAGTCGATATGGCTACCCCTGAAGCATTGAAAGACTTTGTAAGATGGGCCCGGGAAAACTACCCGGCAAAACGTTACGCCATCATCCTCTGGAACCACGGCACCGGATGGAAAGAAATTTCCCCCAACATAATGGAAATGGCCATGCCGCCAGTTGAACTGTCACCGGGCATGACAACCGCTCTCGAAAATATTTCCTACAACATTTCCTATGACGACACCTCCCGCACATCGATGGATATCCCTACTCTTCATCGAACACTTGAAGAAGTTAAAGATATACTGGGTCAGCCTATCGATCTCCTGGGATTCG